>CAMWJL010000090.1 GCA_947174565.1 uncultured Prevotellaceae bacterium
ATATAGATTGATATTTCATCAAGTACTTTTGATAAGTAATCTTTAGTTTCATTTTTGTATGTAATAAGTTCATTGACAGTGTAGTTCCTTCCTATTTCGGAGAAGGAGAACTCTCCATGTGCAAGGTGATTCCTTTTATCTTTTATTGCTTTAAGACATCTACCATCTGCTACCACATTACCACCTACTTGTTTCAAAATTTCCCTAATTTCTTGAGCATCAATATTACCTCCAATATTTATACAATCTCTTTTAAATGTCAACAGTTTGTCTTCCAAGATGACACTTGCGATGGACATGATTTTCTTATTTGTTATATTTTTGCATTCTTGTCTAATCCATAAAAGCCTCAATTCATCTGATAGATTGCGAAACGTAACAGATGAAGCATGAATAGAGTTTATAACAGCATCAATGGATTTTCTAATGGTAGACTCCACCAAATTATATAACAACAAAAATCCATTTGCCTTTAATATCGTTGAAAGTTCAGCATCAATTTCTTTTACAGTTTCCATTCCCAATATATCTATACTTTTTATTGAGCAACTACCTTTATCCAATAATGCTAGTGCTTCAAAATACACTTCAATTTCATGAAGTCTTTTATCGTATTCTAACCTCGTATTATTCATTACTGTAATGTAACTCGTGTATGGTTTCTAATAGACAGTCACGAACGAACTCTATTCTTGCCTTAAGTTTACCTTGGTTATTGCTTGCGTCAGAAGTCGTATGATATTTGAACTCATTGGATTCTAACCAAGACATATTGGTCGGCTTTAAATCTGGTTTTTGTTCTAATGCCAAGTATATACCAACAGACAGAGCTTCAAAACGAACTCTAGGAGTTGCATTATCTCTTCCTTTTCGTGCAAAATATGGCGGTTCAAAATTTTCTTCAACAAAATGCATTACTTTTTCAAAATCAGCCAAAAGAGCATCTCGATTAAAGCCTTTGTTTTGAGACTTCAAATAATCATCAAGGAAAGGAGCTACATCATGTCTAAATTTTTTATATGCATTTGAATATGCAAAAAAGCGCAAAGCTAACTCTTCATACTCACCTCTATTAGCTTTTGCTTCAGGAATAGGACAAACCCTTCTGAACAAGGTGGATTTAGAACACTCAATAATAAAATCATAGAAGTCACCTTGATAAGCACCTTTTCTTATTTCACTGGATTTTAATTTGTTGGCACTAGTATTGACTCTGTTAAATATGTCAGCACGTATCTCTTGACTTGCTCTGTCTGTTACAACATGAAAACGAAAATCTCGTAATAAGAATTTATTTTTTCTTGATTCAGACAACTCCGAAAATATTGTTCCATTCAATTCTGTGAGTTTTTGTAGTCCATTTAACTTAAAACCATCCTTACAGTATTCAGCGAGCGTACGAATACGTTGAGAACCATCTATAATCTCCAATTCAGCATCTTCTCCTGATACAGAAACAAGAAAGGGCATGATAGGGACGCCCAAAAATACAGATTCGATAAACCTTGATTTCTCAATGGGCTTCCATACAAAGTTTCTTTGATAGTGTGGGACAAAAATTTGTTCTTTTTCATACTTAGCAACAATAACTTCAACAGGATACTCTTTTGTATCATAAACATAAGGAACACTTTCTCGTTGAATTTGTTCTTCTATAGCAAACAACTTGTCATCGCTTAAATATTTATTCTTTTTCATCATGTTGTATGTTTTTTAACGTTTTCAATAATACTTTGTGCAATTACTTCCCCAAGTTTTGGAGGAACTGCATTCCCGATATAGCGAGAAGCTTTGGTGATGGAGACACTCTTTTCATTTGGAAATAATTTATATACCTTAGGAAATGTTTGTAACAACGCGGCCTCTCTTACGGAAATAGCGCGGTCTTGTACAGGATGTCCAAATCTTCCATTTCCCAAACCTGTACATTGGGTGGTCATTGTTGGAGACGGTTTGTCCCATTCCATCCGTCCATATACGCTTCCATATGTCTTTCCTTCTTTCTTCTTATGGCATTCTAAGATTAAGTCTTCTGGCCAGTCATGCCAACTTCCACCATAAGGCGTTGCCTTTATTCTTTGCAAATTAATAGGGGTAAGAGCAATTGTACGATGCAATGGGTCTGTTTTGTCAATTTCTCCTGCAGCAATAGGAGGTAAATCACCTATTACATCTCGAACTGTAATGTAATGGTCTTTATTATGAGTTGGGGGGATCAATTTTATTTCACCAATTTTTGAAGCAAGAAGAACCAATCGTTTCCGTGTTTGTGGAATTCCATAATCTGGGCAAAACACTGGATTTACATCTATGTTATAGTCTAAGAATGCCAATTTATCAATAAAGTCTTGTAATACTGGTTTTTCTTTGAAATTAAGAATCTGTATTACATTTTCCATTGTAACTATGTCTGGCTGAACTTCTTCGACAAGCCTTCCAAATTCGTATAATAAATCATATTTATTAGGATCTTTCTTTTTATTTTTGAATGCATAGGAAGAAAAGGGCTGGCATGGAGCGCAGCCTGCTAAAACTTTGATTGCATCTTCTGAATAAAGAGGTTTTATGTCATCTTTCGTGACTTCGTAAATATCTTTATAAATAAACTTGGCCTTGTTATTTGTTTCGTAGGCATATTGGCATGTCCAATCTATGTCAAATCCAGCGAGGATTTCAAACCCTTTCGTTTTCATACCATAGCTTAACCCACCTATTCCACAAAATAAATCAACAACTTCTATTTTAGAGCGTTTGTTGTACCTTTCCTGTTGTTTTATATCTTTCATATTTATGTTCAGATGGATAATACAGTAAGAGTGCTTTTCCCAAATGGCTTTGTTCTATGAACACATTTATACGAGACAATCCTCTGTATTTTAATGCCCTATGTTTCAAACCAACGTTCTTTATCTTAATGTTTGCGAATTTGTCCATCAGTTTTGAGCTCAAAGCGCTATTAGCACGAGTTTGATAAATTAAAATTGTTTTTTTATTTTAATTGGTGTTTAGCAAAAAGACTGCACTTTTAAGGGTGTTAAGCCTTAGTGTATTACAGACAATAGCCACAATGCTTACCGAGGACAAAGTTACTGAATTTTTCTGTGTTGTGAATAATTTCTGTAAGTTTTTTGATGTCTGAATGGCAAAATACATTGTAAAAGCTGTTTCGGGTGGCAATGTAACCCTGCTTCCATCATGCCAAAGACTACTACGATGGTTATTGTCAATGTTGGTTCATTGTTCGGGCTGAGAACGTCTCTTTTGTCCTCGGACAGGAAGGGTGGACATGTACTGTTAGGGGGATTGTGTGAGGTGCGCTTTCACCGCCTCTAAATCGATGTCCCCGACTCCGATTGGTCGGAGTCGGGGACATCGGTTCGTCGGAGTCGGGGACTCCGATTTAGAGGCTGTAAAACAGCTCCACGAGCAGCAGTGCCTGACGGGTGGTTGTTAGGCTTTGTTGTCCTGCACAGGGGATGCGCTTTCCATGTGGAAGTAGAGACCAACGCCGTGGATGTCTTCTGCTTCGCTGGCATAGATGTTGAAAGCGATGCGGATGCGCTCGCGGTCAGCGAAGGGGACGGAGATGATGGCTTCGGCTTGGCTGTCGGTGCCAGACGGTGGTGTCATGACGGTCACGTCGAAGGATTGTTTGGCTTGCTCGATGAAGCGGTGGAGGAGGGTGGTGGCAGTGGTGTTGCCGAGGCAGTTTTCCACACTGATGTGTACAGGAAACGGCATGAGTGGTTGTCTTTTTTCCATGAAAAGGTGTTTTTTGTCATAAATAAGGTTAAAAATCGGGGCTTTCGTTTAGCGGCACGTTTTTAACGCTTATCTTTGCAATCAATTAGGCGACAAAGGTAAGGATTTTATGCTGGAAACATTTGTTTTTTGTGTTGTAATTATCGGCATTGCCGTGCTTTTCTTGAGTGTGCGACTGCTCTTCAAGAAGAACGGACGCTTTGTGAAGACACATGTGAGCCAGTCGAAAGCCATGCGGGAACGAGGCGTCACCTGTGTGCAGAGTCAAGACTTTGCCATGCGCCACAAGTCGCCATACGCAGTGAAGGAATAAAAAACAGAACAAATCAATATGAAGAAAATGACTACACGGGTCCTTTGCGGACTGATGATGACTGCCCTTGCGGCAACGATGGTTTCATGCAACAAGGCAGGTGAAGAGCCTTCCGAGGCAGCTGCTGCGCCCAACGTGGTGAAGGCGGAGAAGGCTGCTAACTACAGGATTGCTTATGTACAGATTGACACGCTCACTTCGCAGTATCAGAAGTGTAAGGACCTTGAAGAGGTGTTCGCTAAAAAGCGTGCTAATGCGGAATCGACCATCAACGCCAAGGGCAAAAACTTCACGACACAGATGCAGGAGTTTAACCGCAAGTATCAGAGCAACCAGTTCACACAGCAGCAGTTTGAGGCAGAACAGGCTCGTTTGGCTAAGTTGCAGCAGGACTTGCAGGACTTGCAGGCACGTTTGAGCAATTCGCTTCAGGAGGAGTATCAGAAGGAGTTCCAAGCGTTGACGGACACTATTCAGAATTTCACGAAGTCATACGCAAAGGAGAAAGGTTACGATTTCATTCTTTGCAAATCGTCTGGAATCGACAATGTGCTCTATGCCAACGAGGCTTATGACGTGACCGACGAAGTGGTCAAGGCTCTCAACAAGCGTTACACCAAGCAGGCATCTAAGAAAGAGGACAAGAAATAATCGCTTGTCCGCTTGGTCAATGTCAGTATGCGGATATAGCATACGGAATCTCATCAGGCACTCAACCATCGGGGTTGGGTGCTTTTTTTGTATAGTCACCCGATGTGGATGGCTATAAAAAAGGGCTACCCCTTTTCTCACGAAAAAGAATAGCCACAACACAAACACAAAATAAAACACGACAAACGAATCTGGCATGTTGTCGCCAGACCGTTGTGGGTTGTTACTGGATGCCGTCCTCGCGCAACTTGCATTGCCATTTCCATGCAGATGCAAGAATCTCGTCGAGCGGCGTGTCAGCACTCCATCCGAGCACTTTGTTAGCCTTGTCAACATTGCCCCAAATGGCTTCAATGTCACCTTCGCGACGGGGTGCGTACTCCCATGGGAGCTTCACGCCTGTTGCTTTCTCAAAACCTTCCACGATTTCGAGGGTGGAGTAGCCGTGACCAGTGCCGATGTTGAACACTTCAACAGGGTCTGTTTCCTGTTCGAGCACACGCTGCATAGCTTTGACATGAGCCTTGGCAAGGTCCACTACATAGATGTAGTCGCGGACACAAGTCTTGTCAGGGGTGTTGTAGTCGTTGCCGAAAATCTTCAACTGCTTGCGAATGCCGATGGCTGTCTGAGTGACGAATGGTATGAGGTTCATGGGCACGCCGTTAGGAAGTTCGCCGATGAGGGCTGATGGGTGTGCGCCAATGGGGTTGAAATAGCGAAGGATGATGGACTTGATGGGAGCACCCGAGTGGATGTAGTCCTGAATGATTTCCTCGTTCACTTGTTTGGTGTTGCCGTAGGGAGAGAGGGCTTTCTGAATGGGAGCTTGCTCTGTTACAGGAAGGTTCTCTGGTGTTGGCTGGCCATATACGGTGCATGAAGAAGAGAAGATGATGCCTTTGCTGCCGTATTTCGCCATCAGTTCAAGCACGTTCATGAGCGAGTTGAGATTGTTGCGGTAGTAAAGGAGTGGTTTCTCAACGGATTCACCCACTGCTTTGGATGCAGCAAAGTGGATGCAGCCCTTGATGGGGTATTTCTTGAATACGGCTTCTGTGGCGGCAAAGTCATTCAAATCCACCTGTTCAAATGCAGGACGAATGCCTGTGATTTTCTCGATGCCGTCAACGACAGCAGCATTGGAGTTAGATAAATTGTCAATGATAACTACGTCGTAACCTGCTTGTTGAAGTTCGACAGTCGTGTGTGAACCGATGAAGCCTGTTCCGCCTGTTACGAGAATGGTCTCTTTCATTTGGTGTATAGTTTTAATAATTAGTGTTCATGTCAAGAAAAAGTAAAGGTGGGGAGTGAATCACTCTGTTCCTGTTTTGCAAATATAGAACAAATAATTCATTCCCCACCTCCGAAAGTGGTTTTATTTTTTAGAAACTGGTGCTTTCAATCAAAAAATACCTCTTTATCTTACTTTATGGCGAATTTGATGTGACATTCATCGCCCGATTCGGTGGTGGCACTCACGATATAGATGCCTTTAGGCAATGTAGCCACGTAGATGGAAGCGAAGTGACTGCTTGCACGAGTGGTTTGTGCTGTGCCCATCTTCATGCCAGCGGCATTGAAGAGTCCCAAACGGGTGATGGCTGCATCTTCGCTCTTCACGTTCACGACACCATCCACATAGGCAATCGTGATACCTCCCTCCTTCGTGTAAGAACGGATGGAGTTTGGCTGTTCGGGTTCTTCTTCCACAGGAGCAACGTAGAGTGTATCATACGAGCCTATTTGGTTGGTTTTTCCGATGGTTGGGATGTTCATCACATAGGTGTCATTGCCACCGTCAGGATAACGTCCAAAGCTCTGAATACCAAGGTGGGTAGGATATTGAAGTGTGTCGGCATATTCCTCGGTAGTGATGAGTACGCTGCCACCTTCTGCCGCTAATTTGAATGTGGTGTGGATGTCAGCACCGATGTTGTCGAGTTTGTCGCACCATATCACCTTGTAGCTGTGGGCAGGGATGACGGTGTTGAGTAGCACGTCGTCGGATGGCACTTGGTATTTCTGTGGTTTCTCTTCGTTGTCAGAAATGTACATGCCGCGGATGTCGATGTCTTTGCCCGTGGTGTTGTAAAGCTCAATCCAGTCGTTCTTCTTGAAGTAGTCGTTGACATACATGGAGTTGGCGGCACTGACCTCGTTTACACGCACAGGAGTGATGCCTTCTGTCTGTATGTCGTCTTCACTAAGTTCCTCAAATACAGCTAATACCTGTTGTGAACCACTGGTTGGGAGCGTGTATTCAAGTTCAGTCGAGAGGATGGCACCGCTAACGTCGGGTGTGGTCATTACAAGTTCTGCATCCCACAAAATGTCGGTAGAAGCAGTTTGGTTGTTGTGTACTTCTACGGCAATCAAGTTGGAGCCTTTCTTGAACAGGGAAGAGTTGAGTTTCATGCTGCCAGTATCAGGGTTGCCTGGCGCGTATGAGGTAGCAACCGTATTGTAATACACCGTTCCAGATGGCATGTTGTAGCGTCCTGCTTCAACACCGTTCACATAGACAATGATGCCGTCATCCACTGTGAAGTTGAGGGTGTATTCGTCATCAGCGGCAGGTGTGTTAGCCAAGTTGAATGTCTTGCGGAAGTAGTAGCAAGGCAAGTTGTGGGCTGTTTCTGTGGCTTGGTTCTTTCCATATCCGATAGGAGTTTTGCCCGACGACCATTTCGTTTCTGTGTATGTGGATGCTTTCCAACTCTTGTTGTCGAGCGAGCCACTGTCGTAATACTTCCATGTTGATCCTGTGTTGAAAATGGTTGTGGATATAGTACCTCCTTTCTTTTTCCATCCTGCGAAGCGGTAACCAGCTGGTACATTGGCTTTCAGGGTGATGGGGGCGAAGAGGTAGCCATCGAACTCATTGTAGGGCAGTTCGATTTCGTTGAGCGTAATCTTTGCTACAGCCACATTGCTGGCAATGCTGACTGATTGATAAGTTTTGCCGCTCAATTGCATGTAGCTGCTGTTCTTCAATGCGTTGACTTCACTTTGGTTACGTGATTGGAAACCTCTGATGAGGTCGTTTGCAGTGTTCCAGGGATAGACGAATCCACCTGTTGACAGGTAAGTTGCCATCTCGTTGACGATGGACGACACATACTTGGGTTGGAACACAGAGCCACCCATGATACAGAACGTGTCAATGAACTTTTTGCGGAAGGTTTCGTTCTGTAGCATGTTCATAAAGAGCGTGACAAACTTGATTTCGAGTGTGCCAATGCGCTGACCTGTGATGTCTTTGCCCTTGGAATAGTCATAACCATACAATGTGTCGAATGTATAGCGTTGCTTGCCAAAGAACGTATTGAATACGTCGGTGGTGTTCAGTGCGCCGTCAAGGTCGAAGAGGACGAAGTGGAACTTGCCGTCGTTTACGGAACGGAAACCTTTCACGTTGTTTTGTGGCCAATCCCAGTTGCCAGTGTAGAGTTCCACTGCCATGTAGTTCACATATTCGTCAATGTCAAGCAGTTTGCCGATTTCCTCGTAGGTGTCTTCGTCTGCAGCATTTTGGCTGAGTTCGACCAAACGCAAGAAGCTTTCATCGGTTCCTGCCATTTGTACATAGCCTGAATCAGGGGACATCTCGAACTGGTCCATCTCGTCGGTGTCGATGCCGTAGTTTGCGTAAGCGTAGTGTTTGTTGTTGGCTTCACGCATGTTGAGCACAGCGTAGTGGTTGCCGTTGATGAATACATGCACGGGTTGCCATGCCTGATAATCTATGTTAAGCCCACTGCGTGCCACAACCTGTTGGATAGCGGCATCCTTGATGCGGTTGCTTGTGTCGTTGCCGCCGTTGCGGATTTGTAGTGTCTTGGTCTTCACATAGGGTTTCTCATCAAAGAGTTGTGCCTTGAAGAAGTTGTTGAAGTCGTATGCTTTTGAAGCCTTGAGCTTGAAAGAGTGGGGTTCCCATGCACGGCTCCAACCGCCACACATGGAGAAATCACATTCTTGCGATACAATGCACTCATTATCAGTCGTCAGGTAGTCAAACGCCACAGGACGATCCCATCCCATGTTCCAGTTGCACTTCTCGGATTGTCCACATCCGGGACGACCATATGGACCTTTAGAGAATACACCGATGTCTTGGGAATAAATGTTGTCCCATGCTGTCACCACCGACACGATAGGGAACGGATATTCCTTGTCTTTATATATATATGTACGCGTAACAACAGGTGAAGGAAGACATCCGTCCTTGTAGAGGCGGAAACGATAGCACTTGGTCTCCTTCACTGTGAACAGACCTGTTTCCGATTGTTTAGCATAGTCGTTGCCGGGGAAGGGTTCGTAGCCGTATTCATCTGTGTACCATAGCGTAGCACCTTCTGGAATGTTGACGCATACTTGTAACTGTCCCTCAAAGAGTTGGGTCGGTTTGTCCACCTCTGGAGCTTCTAACTGCAATTCTGCAAATCCGCCATTCTCCTCGTTTGAGTAGCCTGGCGAAGGGTTGCCTGTCCATCCCCATGTGTCACCGCCATCGGTGGTGCGTGCATAGGAAATGCGTGAGATGGCAGGTGGGTAGTCCGCCTGAGCAATGATTGTATTGCCATCCGATACGATGATGATGCCACCGTCGCAATCCAACTTGTCATTTATCTGACGATAACCCTCAAGCGTGAACACATCAAAGTGGTCGAAATTGAGCAGAGCATACCCGTGAGCGGGTAGTGCGCCATAGCGGTTTACCAAACGATGCTTCTTTAGGTTGTTAGGGTCGTCCGACACATAGAGTCCGCCCAAAGTGACACCCTTGTCTGTCGGGTTGTAAAGCTCCACCCAACTGCCATAGTTCTTTGATGGGTCAAGGTATATATCTACATTGGCAGACATAATCTCATTGATGATGAGGTTCTTAGACGATGCAGGATTCGATTCCACCGTCACCCTGCATCGTGCGGTCACACCACCAGTATCCTTTGCTGTTGCCACGATGTCGCATGTGCCATCCCCCACAGCTACGACATGCCCTTTGGCATCAACTGTGGCTACGCTGTATTTAGTTGACGACCAAGTTACATTCTGATAGGTGGCATCTGAAGGGCTTACCCATGCTGAAAGGTCAGTGGATTCTTGCGGTACAAGATTCAACGTGGTGGCGGATAACTCAATCGAAGTGACCAGAACGGGCATTCCCCAATACTCCAGTTTCCAGTTGTCGATACAGGTCCAATCGTTGTCAATCCTTGTGCTTTTGCTGATGCCGATACGTACTTCTTTGTTGTCATCAATCTCAAATTCCAGTGAGTTCTTGTAATAACCCGCTTCAAACCAGTAGTAAGCGGCTTCCATGTTGTTGGGTACAACTTTAGAGTTCCATTCCCACCAATTGCCAACATTAGAAGTTCCACCACCCAGCGAAGAGGTCACCGCACCAGACGAAAGTGGAGCGATGGATGTCTCCACACGAGTCCACTCTCCAGTCTCTGTCGGGTATGTTGCGTACAATTTAGCATTTTGGCTGTTGCTGTAATTACCCGAAGAAAACAGATTCCAATCATTGTTGGTATCGCCCATTCGGTAGAAGGCATTCAGGCTGAGTCTGTATTTCCCCCCATGCAGACCTGAAATTTCTTGGTAGGTGTCATAGTTCCTATTATAATGTTCTGCATTTCCTTTTGGATTGGCTGCACCCAACGCCGTTCCTAACCATCCTGAGTAGTTGTTGTTGTCATACCTCGGATTGATGATATACTGGTCCGTCACATCAATCCATTGTTGACCAAAGCTGACTGTAGTCGCTATGGTCATCAATACTGTTGTTAATAATTTTTTCATATCAATAAGTTTTCGTTTTGGTTGCGATTATAGTTTATTTATTCAAAAAGTGTCATGTGTGTGGTGTTCTCTTTTGTCGATACTGAGGCTTCTTCCAAAAGTTGATACCCAACAGGTATTTAAGCGTTCCATACATGTTGGTCAGACCGAAATTGTCCTTGCGATAGTCGTAAGTATGCGCTTCCAGAATCAGTCCGCTGAAGACCCTTGTGTTATTCCAAAAGAACGACATGCGCAGGTTCATATCGGTCGAAATGCTGTTGAAGATAGAGCCTTCGACCTCTTGCGCCTCTGTGATGTTCGTTCTTCGATAGCCGAGGCTGGGCATCAGCGACACGGCAAAGAGCACATTCCGCCCCAGCACACAGTTATAGTTGTATCCCATGTTGATGCTGTAGTCGCTGTAATCCACATGGGTGAAGAGGAGTGTCGGGTCAATCTCTGTTTGGAGGTAGTCAGGCAACTCATTCTTGTTAAACGAGATAGCTTGGTGGTCGTACTGAATGCCTACACTCCAACTGCCACAGCTCTTCCTCTGCACAGCATTGGCACCAAACGCGGCGGGCCATGAGAAATGCCTGTTGTTGAACATATACACAGCACTCCATCCGTTGCAGTGCGAATCCAATCCGTGGAAGGTTCTGTCCTTGCCTCGCAAGTCAATGTCGCTCACACTCCGAATCTCTGCGCCTTTACCCGAGTTGAAGGTATAGTATTCCGCAAAAATCTTCGCGGTGTGAATGACAAACGATTGCCTGAGCGATGTGCCGTTGGTCTTACCAGCCTTGATGCCAATGTCGTTTAGATTCCACACTGCGCCATATCCGAAGACTCCGAAATACAGGTATCCACCGAGGATGGCAGAGGGGGCTGACTGAATCACCATCGTGTTGTTAGTTTGTGACGAACGCATAAAGTAGTAGTCATGCCAGTAAGACAGCTCCATCTGTGCCGTCAGCTGATACTTTTGTGGTGTCACATAGGTGGTGTCACATCCCATGAGGAAATCCGTCACGCCATCAATCATCCGTGTCATCAACGGCTTTCGTCCCTCCGCTGCGGCATTGGTCTCTCTCCGTGTCTCTTCCTCATCCATACGCGCTGTGTCCCAACCCGCATGCAGCATCGAGTCGGGCATCCATCCCTCCTGTGCCAGCATGGTCATGTATGCTGTCATGCACAGAATCACAATTTCCAACCGCTTCTTCATTACACGTGTTTTAACACTCTGATTGTCAATGAACGTCTTGCTATTTTATAGTTTACCCAACACACGGTCCATCACCCAGTTTGTAGGTGTGGCACTGATTGAATCGCAGTCACACTTCTGTATGCCACGCAAATGCTTCACCACTTGTTCAATCAGCCCCATCTGCACATGCGGGGGATTGGGCACAACAATCTCTTCCTGTCCCTTCTCCGTGTCAAGCACGATGGGGTCGTAGTAAAACACGGAAAACACCAGATTTCCATTCGTGCCCACGATTGAGATACGGTCGCGCCGTGCTGACTCTGTCTCGT
>CAMWJL010000091.1 GCA_947174565.1 uncultured Prevotellaceae bacterium
TCAATGCCGTAAGCAAAGGTTCTCGCGGTATGCAGACCGATGGCAACATGACCATCAGTGAGGACAATGCGCCCACCGACATCAAGATTTATGCCAAGGGCGGTCCCTGCACCTTGCCCGAAGACGCTAATGACCCACACAAATGCACAGGCATCAAGGTAGATGGCAACCTCACCATCAATGCAGGCACCATCACCGTGATGAACACAGGCTCTAAGTCGAAGGGAATCAAGGTGAAAGGTGCATACACCAAGAAGGGAGGCACGGTGAATGCCGTCATAGACAACAAATAAAAGACCATATAGAAATAAGACAAAAAAACAGGGACACTGCATTTTGTGTCCCTGTTTTTTGTTTATTCGGCAAGAAATTCTTACCTTTGTATCGCAAATGGTTCTCCCCCACATCGCAACAGCCGTATGTGGCGACGGAGCTAAGAGGGAACGCAGTGAAAGTGTGCGTGAACATACAAAACACTCATTCTGCGACATTACCCGATGCTGTGAGTCCTTTTATTGAAGGGATGCCAATAGTGTCACTGAAGTCAAAACAAAGTCTGACGGATTGCGTTTTGAAATCTTCGGGAAGACCGCGCACCTCGTAAGGATGAAGTCAGAAGACCTGCCTTTGCCATTAGACACGCGTGTCTGCGGGATTACGGACATCTGCGTTACAACTTACACATTATCCAACAATGGTGGATCAGCCACGCATGCGTCATGTAGTGCTGGAGACTTCCTTTCAGAATGTCTCCCAGCTGAATGATTATTGTGTAGCGAGAAAAGCGGAGAGGACGAAATTTTCATTAAATATCATTTAAGTGTTGTAAATGCCGAGTGCCCCGGCAGCGATTGCCCGGGCACTCACTTATGACTCCTCATCTGCCACAATATGCCATCATGGCGCAACAAGACGCTCCACCCCTGCCTGTCCACACGATGGACGGCAGAGGGAGAGTCGAAGTCCCTATGCTTGGGCTGAGACAGGAAATAAGGATGATGTGACAAAAACAGAAAAGAAATGGACATCTATCATTCGACTTACACCCAGTACATCGACCTGATGACCCTGCTGAAAGACGATGTAACAAGGCTTGCCACTCAGTCCGATTCCGCCAGAACGGAAACAGGTGGCATCAAGATGGTACTCACCCTGATTGACAACACCATAGACACCGCATCGGGAGAGACATTCTTGCCGACAGGCGAACTGCTGGGCATCACCAAGGAACTGATGAACTACAAAAGCCGCATGTGCGTGAAAGACAATGCAGTAAAGACAACACTCAAACAATGTTTCCATACGCTCTACAAAGCATCCGTCGTACTGAGACAGATTACAGACGATTGCGCCCTTGCCGAGGCGAACGAGCTGTCCATGCTGGGAATGTATGAAAGAATCACACATTATATATAATATATGATTAGAAAGATATTAGTTGCAAACCGTGGCGAGATTGCCATTCGCGTCATGCGCAGCTGCTACGAGATGGGCATCCGCTCAGTAGCTGTGTACAGCACTGCCGACCGCCTCTCTCGCCATGTGCTTTTTGCCAACGAGGCAGCATGTATCGGTGGGGCAGCCAGCAGTGACAGCTATCTGAACATCGACCACATCATTGAGGCAGCCCATAAGCACAAGGTGGATGCCATCCACCCTGGCTATGGCTTTTTATCGGAGAATGCAGAGTTTGCCCGCCGCTGTCAACAGGAGGGCTTCATCTTCATCGGTCCTCGTCCCGAGACGATGGAGGAGATGGGCGACAAAATCAGTGCTCGCCGCAAGATGATAGAAGCAGGTGTGCCTGTGGTGCCAGGCACAGAGAAACCACTCCAATCTACCGAAGAGGCTGTTGAGGTAGCCAAAAAGATGGGCTTCCCCGTGATGCTGAAAGCCTCGATGGGCGGCGGCGGAAAAGGCATGCGCCTCATCGAAAGGGAAGAAGACGTGGCAGAAATGTACAATGCCGCTCGCAGCGAGGCCATGTCCGGCTTTGGCGACGACACCGTATATATTGAGAAATTCATCGAAGAACCTCACCACATCGAGTTCCAAATTTTGGGCGACAAGCATGGCAATGTCGTTCATCTTTTCGACCGAGAATGTTCTGTGCAACGTCGGCATCAGAAGGTCGTGGAGGAAAGCCCATCGCCCTTCATCGACTATAACCTGCGCATGGAAATGGGTGCCAAGGCTGTAGCGGCAGCCCGTGCTGTTGGTTATGAAGGAGCGGGCACCATCGAGTTCTTGGTAGATAAACACCACAAGTTCTATTTCTTAGAGATGAACACACGCTTGCAGGTGGAGCATCCCATCACAGAAGAGGTGGTGGGCATAGACCTCGTGAAAGAGCAGATTCTCATTGCCGACGGACATCCGTTGGAGTACCATCAGGAAGATATTCGCCAGCGTGGTCATGCCATCGAGTGCCGCATCTGTGCAGAGGACACCGAACACAACTTCATGCCTTCTCCTGGTGTGATTCAGCAACTCACCGAGCCACACAGCATCGGCACACGCATCGACTCTTATGTTTATGAGGGTTATGAGATTCCCGTACACTACGACCCGATGATAGGCAAGCTCATCGTGTGGGCAACCAGCCGTGAGTATGCCATCGAACGTATGCGTCGTGTGCTCTACGAGTACAAGATTACGGGCTTGACCACCAACATCCGCTACTTGCGCCGCATCATTGACGTGCCCGACTTCAAGCAAGGCAACTACAACACCCATTTCATTGAGCGCAACCAAGACCGTTTGCGCCCACGACCAGGCTTTAAGAACGACTCAGAGCCGATGGCTGTCATTGCGGCATACATTGACTACCTGATGAATCTCGAAGAGAACAAACCAACGACACCCACAGCGGAGAACACGGCAATCAGCCGCTGGAGGGCTTTCGGATTGCAGAAAGGAGTACTGAGAGTATAACAATGGAAATACAAGTAGGAAACAAAACGCTGGAAGTGACCCTGCTGAGCAAGGAGGGCAACCAAGTGAGCGTCGAAATCGACGGAAAGGTCTATGATGTGGATGTGGCAATGCTTCAGAACGGCACTTGCTCCCTCATCTACGACGGAAACTCATACAATGCCGAACTTATCCGCGAGAGTGGCGAGAAACACTACCGCGTGAATCTCAACTATTCCACCTACCAGATAGACATGCTCGACTCGCAGGCAAAGTACATGAAGATGCGACGTGGCGGTTCTTCCGACTCGGTGCAGGCAGACGTGATTGCTGCGCCGATGCCCTGCAAGATTGTGAACATCTATGTGCAACCTGGCGACACGTTGAAGGCTGGCGACACCGTGTTGACGATGGAAGCCATGAAGATGCAGTCAAACTACAAGGTGAATGCCGACTGCACCGTGAAGGAAGTGTTAGTGAATGTGGGTGACAATGTCCGCGTGGAACAGCCACTCATCAAGTTAGACCTCAAAAAAGAAGAAAGATGACAAAGCTTACAGCAAGAGAAAGAATAGAGACACTGCTTGACCGTGGCACCTTTGTGGAGTTGGACAAGCATGTGGTGCATCGCTGCACCGACTTCGGTATGGAGCAGAAGCGCATTGAGGGCGACGGTGTCATATCTGGCTATGGAAAGATTGACGGACGCATCGTTTTTGTCTATGCCTTCGACTTTGCCGTGCTGGGCGGTTCGCTGTCGGCAGCCAATGCACAGAAGATAGCCAAAGTACAAGACCTCGCACTCAAAAATGGCGCGCCCATCATTGGGCTTAACGATTCGGGAGGCGCACGCATTCAGGAAGGCGTTGAGTCGCTCACAGGGTTCGCCCATATATTCAAGAGAAACGTGATGGCAAGCGGTGTCATCCCCCAAATCAGTGCCATCTTAGGTCCTTGCGCAGGTGGCTCTTGTTACAGCCCTGCGCTCACAGACTTCATCCTCATGGTGAAGGAGCAGAGCCAAATGTTTGTTACAGGTCCCAACGTGGTCAAAGCCGTAACCAACGAGGACGTGGATAAGGAAACGCTGGGCGGTGCCATGACCCACAACAGCGTGAGCGGTGTGAGCCACTTCATCTGCAACAGCGACGAAGAGACCCTGATGACCATCCGCGAACTCATTGGCTTCATTCCTTCCAACAATATGGAGGACGCGCCTATCCACCCTGTCACAGACGAGGTGACACGCATCTGCCACGAACTCGACACGGTGGTGCCGACTGACCCGAATATGCCCTACGACATCCGCAACATCATTGAGCCTGTCTGCGACCAGCAGTATTTCTTCGAGATACAGCCAGCATTTGCCCGAAACATCGTCATCGGCTTTGGACGCATGGCAGGACGTACCGTCGGCTTCGTTGCCAACCAGCCCAACTTCTTGGCTGGGGCACTCGACATTGATGCCTCAGACAAGGCCGCACGCTTCATCCGCTTCTGCGACTGCTTTAATATCCCCCTCATCGCCGTGGAGGACGTGCCCGGCTTCCTCCCTGGTGTGCAGCAGGAGCACAATGGCATTATCCGCCACGGCGCAAAAATCGTCTATGCCTTTGCTGAAGCCACCGTGCCCAAGATTACGCTCATCACCCGCAAGGCCTACGGCGGAGCATACATCGTCATGAACTCAAAGTGCATCGGGGCTGACGTGAACCTCGCCTACCCCATGGCTGAGATAGCCGTGATGGGAGCCGAAGGGGCGTGCAATATCCTTTTCCGCAAGGCCACGCCCCAAGAGCGTGCCGAGAAGATTGAAGCGTATCGCCAGAAGTTTGCCAATCCTATGCCAGCCGCACAGCTCGGCTACATTGATGAAATCATCTCGCCTTGCGACACGCGCATCCGCCTGATACAGGCATTGGAGATGTCGCGCAACAAGAACCAAAGCAACCCACCCAAAAAGCACGGGAACATGCCGCTCTGAAGCTGACACACCAACCGAACATTCACACATTAGCCCACGCTTGCAGTGCATTCACACTGCAAGCGTGGGCATTTTTTATGGTCAAACCGCCCCTGCTCGGGACAAATAGAGGTTACAAAAACACTCCCCCTGAAAGGTTCAGAAACTCCCACCAGACCTATCACGCTCCACCCCTCAAAAAGCACCCCTAAATCGATGTCGGGGACATCGACCAATCGGAGTCGGGGACATCGGTCGGTCGGAGTCGGGGACTCCGATTTAGAGGCTGTGAAACGGCTTCACTGCCGACGTGCCTTACGTCGCACCTTTGCGTCCGAGGACAAAAGCGGTGTTCCTATGCAGAACTGAGGTGGGGACAGCCAAAAAGTGAGCATCAGGGGCTTGTTCTATGGATTTTTCTCACTAACTTTGCACACGAAGATGATGTACGATATAAATAAGGTACGCGAAGACTTCCCCATTCTTGCAAGGCAGATTTACGGGAAGCCATTGGTCTATTTGGACAATGGAGCTACGACCCAAAAGCCGCGTCAGGTGGTGGAGGCCATGGTGGACGAGTATTACAATGTGAATGCCAATGTCCATCGTGGCGTGCATTTTCTGTCGCAACAGGCTACCGACCTGCACGAAGCGAGCCGAGAGGCGGTGAGGAGGTTCATCAATGCACGAAGCACGGATGAGATTGTCTTCACGAGGGGCACAACGGAAAGCATCAACCTGTTGGCTTTCTCGCTGGGCGAGGCGATGGTGAAGGAGGGGGACGAGATTGTGGTGAGCGCGATGGAGCACCATTCCGACATTGTGCCATGGCAGATGATGTGTGGCAGGAAAGGTGCGGTGCTGCGTGTGATTCCGATGACGGACGAGGGGGAATTGGAGCTGGAGACGCTGGAGGGGATGCTGAACGAACGTACCAGAATCGTCTGCTGCACGCATGTCAGCAATGTGCTGGGCACGGTCAATCCAGTGAAGCAGATTGTCAAGATGGCGCATGCTCACGACGTGCCAGTGCTCATCGACGGTGCTCAATCCGTTCCGCACATGCCTGTCGATGTGCAAGACTTGGATTGCGACTTTTTCGCATTCTCGGGCCATAAGGTCTATGGCCCCACGGGTGTCGGCGTTCTGTACGGGAAAGAGGAATGGCTGGAGAAACTGCCTCCGTATCAGGGTGGCGGAGAGATGATTAAGAATGTGACGTGGGAGAGGACGACATACAACGTGCTTCCATACAAGTTTGAGGCTGGCACGCCCGACTATGTGGCTACACACGCATTGGCTAAGGCCTTGGAATATGTGGCGGCACTGGGCATGGAGAACATTTATGCCCATGAACAGGAGCTGACGCAGTATGCCTTGGAGCGCATGCGGCAGATAGAGGGGATGCGCATTTTTGGCGATGCAGCTCATCGCGATGCGGTCGTCAGCTTCTTGGTGGGCGACATTCACCATCTGGACATGGGCACGCTACTTGACCGCTTAGGCATAGCGGTGAGAACTGGACACCATTGTGCCGAACCGCTCATGACCCGACTGGGCATCAGCGGAACCGTGCGTGCCTCTTTCGGACTCTACAACACGAGGGAGGAAGTGGATGCCCTGGTGGCTGGCATCGAGAAGGTCAGCAGGATGTTTTAGACTTTATCAACGACGAATTAGAAATAGAATGGCACAGAAACCAAGTATTCCAAAAGGAACGCGCGACTTCTCCCCCGTGGAGATGGCGAAACGCAACTACATATTCAATACCATCAAGGAGGTGTATGCCCTGTATGGATTTCAGCAGATTGAGACGCCTGCCATGGAGAACCTATCGACTTTGATGGGCAAGTATGGCGAAGAGGGCGACAAGCTGTTGTTCAAGATTCTCAACTCGGGCGACTTCTTGCATGGCATGACACCCGACGAGGTGGCGAACACGAGCACGCAGAAGTTAGCTGCGAAGTTCTGCGAGAAGGGACTTCGGTATGACCTGACCGTGCCGTTTGCCCGATATGTGGTGCAGCATCGAGAGGAACTGGCACTGCCTTTCAAGCGTTATCAGATTCAGCCGGTGTGGCGTGCCGACCGTCCACAGAAGGGGCGTTACAGGGAGTTCTACCAGTGTGATGCCGACGTGGTGGGCAGCGATTCGCTGTTGAACGAGGTGGAACTGATGCAGATTGTCGATACGGTGTTCGGGAAGTTCGGAGTGCGCGTGTGCATCAAGATAAACAATCGTAAGATTCTGACGGGCATTGCCGAAATGATTGGTCAGGCCGACAAGATTGTTGACATCACCGTGGCGATTGACAAGCTGGACAAGATTGGTTTAGAGGCAGTGAATGCTGAACTGACGGCAAACGGCATCCCTGCCGAGGCTGTCGATAAGTTGCAACCAATCATCCAGTTAAGTGGTACGAATGCTGACAAGTTGGCAACCATGAGAGAAGTGCTGAAAGACTCAGAAGTGGGGCTGAAAGGCGTGGAGGAAACCGCTTTCATCCTTTCCAAACTTAGCGGGTTGAAGAACGAAGTCGAGTTTGATTTGACACTGGCTCGTGGCCTGAACTACTACACGGGAGCAATCTTCGAGGTGAAGGCACTGGACGTGCAGATTGGCTCCATCACAGGCGGCGGACGCTACGACAATCTCACGGGCATCTTCGGCATGCCAGGTCTGAGCGGTGTGGGCATTTCGTTTGGAGCCGACCGCATCTTCGACGTGCTGAACCAGTTGGATTTATACCCCAAGGAAGCTGTCAACGGCACCAAGGTCTTGTTCGTCAATTTTGGCGAAGCCGAAGCCAACTTCTGCCTGCCCGTGCTGGCTCAGTTGCGCGCCGAGGGCATCAGTGCCGAAATCTATCCTGATGCAACCAAAATGAAGAAGCAGATGAGCTACGCCAACGCCAAGCAAATCCCATTCGTGGCAATCGTGGGCGAAAACGAAATGACCGAAGGGAAAATCACCCTGAAGGACATGACCACAGGCGAACAACAGCTGCTGAATCCAAGCGAACTCATAGAGACCCTGAAATAAGTAACTGCTGAATCCTTAACACAAACAGGCTTTCAACAGCCACGCACAAGAACATTTATTGACAAATACAATAATAGCCATGCTGGTATGCTTTCAATGCACAAACCAGCATGGCTATTATTTTTCTGATAATCAAGAGGCTGATTTACCAATCCTCAGTTGTTCAGCTGTCGCTTAGCAGCTTGAAGGTTAATCTGCGTGGTGACACTGCTCAACAGCTTCTCCATAATGATGGGCTTGTTGATGAAGTCGTTAGCACCCAACTGGAAGCCCCTTGAAATGTCCTGTTCGGAGTTGAGGGCAGACAGGATGATGATAGGAAGGTCTTTCGTAGCCTCATCGGCACGAAGACGCTTAATCACCTCAAAGCCATCAATACCTGGCATCATGAGGTCGAGCAACAACAAATCGACTTTCTTCTGCGCAATGGCGTCGAGAGCCGCCTGTCCACCGTTGGCAGTACGAATTTCAAAGGTGTATTGCGACAGCATTTTTTTAATGAGAAGGATGTTCAATGGAACATCATCTACAACGAGAACAGATAAACTCTCTACGTTGATTCCTGGAGTGATGTGGTCGTTCATTTTTCTATGTTTCTTGTTTTTATTCCTTGCCAAAGCGACACGATGCGCAGGCATCGTGCCATCCTTTATTGTTTCTGAGATTCTTCAACGGGCGCATACACCGCCGTATCGTCGGGTGTGACAGAAATGTAATCCATTTCCTTGATAAAGTCACCGATTGTAGATTGGTTGCCCTGCAACTTCATGTAGGTATAGCATATCTTCTCACCAGGCTTCAAGATGGGCACTGCCGCACGCAGCGTTTCCGACATCATCACTTGGAAGTTGATAATCTCCTCTTCCGTATCGCCTGCATAGTCGCGGATGACGGAACCCACATAAGTAATGTTGTTGGCAGCCGACACCTTGTTGTTGGGGAAGTAGAGACACACCAATTCAATTTCCTCTGGTCTTATCGGCATCGTTTCGCCCTCTTCATTCAGAATCCAAATCTTGCCTACAAGAAGGTCACCCGTTATGTTACCCGAGAACTTCTGTTCCGCCAAAAGCCTGATACGGCTGACAAAACGGTTGTACTCAATATAGTTATCGTAAAACTCAGTGTAGATGGTGAAGCCAATGTTAGGCGAGATGATAGACTGCTTGCCCTCAGAGGTTATTTCGTAGATATTAAAGTCTTGTGGGATAAGTTCCTCCGCATCGTGCGTCTTATGGCAACTGGTACAAAGGGTTTTAGTCTTTGGCTCAATGAAAGTGTTGCCACAAGTGTTGCAAGTGTGGATGATGGCAGGACGGTCGTAATCCATACCGATGTGACGCAGAATCTTGTTGCACTTGGGACAACGAAGCTGCCCACCAAAGTTGTAAGTGTGTTCTGGTGACACGTTGGCACAGCGGAAGTGGTGAATCACCTCCTCTGTCTGGATGGAGGACTGCCCACATCTTGGACATGTCTTTATATAAAGCAAATGTGAATGCAGACACGATGGGCAGAGATAGACCTTGTTGACGAACTTCGTAGCCCTGAAAAGCCCCTTCTCGCTCATCGACTGTATAAACACAAAGTAGTCACTGAGTTCGTATTGTCCCAAGCGATAGAACAAATCAAACACAGGAATGACATAGCCCGTCGAAGCAGACACATCAAGCCGAGGTTCCAACACCGTCTTCTTCCTTGATATCAGATAGCGTGTCAGACGGATGAAGAATTGGTTGGACGACATAATCGGGTCTTCCTGCGCATTGAGACCAATCTTGGCGTTATACTCAATGATACTCTCCACCTTCGCCAACACCTCCATGCTGTTCCAATCGTCAGCATACCCGTCTATTATCTCATCATAGTTCCCCATCTTCCCCTTCAGCGCGCTGGCTACAAAGAGCGGCTTGTAGCAGCATTTGGTGGAAGTAATGGGATTGATGCTGTTAAGGATAGCTTTCGTTTCCTCAACAGTATCGTTTACGATGAATATAACATCAAAGAGATACTCAGGAAAATCCGGACTCTCATCAAGAGCAAACGAATTATCCAGCAGGAGAACTCTTCTGTCCCCATCCGTGTTCTGTATTGTTATCATAGAAGCATATTTTTAGAAGATTCCGCTTTTGCCGTCATTCGATGATACGGTTTGGCAGAAATTCCATAAAAGACACTTGCAAATGTAAAACAATTTCTCTTAAAAAAACACTTCCGTATCGTTTTTTTTGCAAAAAATGTAGAAATTGGTTCTCTTCCCCACTCTTTTTCCTCTGTTTAGTCCAAATAGCCAGCTTTCTTTAGCTCGCGAGCGGCAATGTCACACTCATCCCACCACGCCTGTCCGAAGCGTCGGATGAGGGGGTCTTTCAGGAACTGATAGACAGGAAGCTGCAACCGCCGTCCCAGTTCGCGGGCCGGCTGACAGACATCCCATTTGTGGACATTCACCGCCACCATGTCGCCCACTTTTGAGAGGCGCACTGGATAAAGAGCACAAGATATCGGCTTCTGCCAATGGAACTTACCACAGCGGTAGGCGGAGTCGATGGCGCAGAAAGCGCAACCGCCGTCATGCTTCACAAAGACGCAATCTTTGCCATCCACAATCTGTGTGACCAAGTCCCCATCTTTGTCGGGATAGACCACTCCTTCACGCTCCACTTTCTCCTGCGCCTTCACCGTCAGTTTCTCCTGCACGGTCTCGTATGCTTCCTCCAGCAAACCAATCTCTTCCATGTCAACAGGTGCGCCAGCATCGCCCTCTACGCAGCAAATGCCGTGGCAGCGTTCCAAGTCGCAACAGAAGAAGACTTTGAACAGGTCCAGCGACACCAAGGTGCCCATTATCTCAATCATATCGTTTGTCCTCCTTCCCCTTTCAGTTTGTCTATCAAGCCTCTGCATTTCCGTTCGTCCTTCTCCAACTGCTCCTGCAAAGACGCCAACGAATCGAACTCCTGCTCACCCCTCAACCAGCACAGCAAGTCCATGCGCATCGGCTTCCCATAAAGGCTGTCCGCAAAGTCGAACACATGCACCTCAATGCTGCGTTGCCGTCCATTGTGCAAGGTCGGTCGTGTGCCTACATTCAGCATGCCGAATCCATACGCTGTCCGCACGAAATATGCACCGTTCTTCGGAATCAGCTTGTCGGCATCCACTTGCAGGTTCGCCGTCGGATAGCCAAGCCGCCGTCCGTTATGGAATCCTTCTATCACGTTCCCTTGCAGGAAATAAGCGTAGCCCAACAGCCGATTCGCCTCCTCCACATTCCCCTCCTGCAAAGCCCATCGAATCTCCGTTGACGAAATGCCGTTCTCCGCCCTCAGCTCACCACAGCCCTTCACTTCCATGCCCAACGCCTCGCCATACCGAGCGCACTCGTCAAACCCCTTGTGGTCATGTCCTATATGATTGTCATAACCAATCATCAGCACCTCCACGTCCAGCCTTTCCCGAAGCACCACACGCATGAAGTCAAAGGCACTCATCCGCGCCAGCTCCTCCGTGAAATCTAACAGCACAACCCTATCCACACCTGCCGCACGCAGCAGCTCCACCTTCTCATGTTCCAAGGTCAGCATCTGCGGTCTCACCGCTGGTCGGAGCACGCACAGCGGATGGTTCGCGAAGGTCACGACCACCGCGTCAAGCCCCCGTGCGTGAGCCATGCCAACCACCTGCTCCAGCACATACCGATGTCCTCGATGCACCCCATCGAACGTCCCGATGGTCGCCACGCAGGCCTTCACATTCTCTGTCTTACCGATTACTTGCATAAACAAATTGGGCACAAAGGTACGGATTCCCCTGCAATCGTCCAAAAGTCGCCTAAGAAAAACGCTTCCCCACCCCTCCGTTTGGAGCAATCTCCTTCTCCCAATCGGAAGGGTGAAAAGGCGACATCACAGCCACCGAACCATCACCCCCTGAAAACCCTCCAAAATCGATGTCCCCGACTCCGATTGGTCGGAGTCGGGGACATCGGTCGGTCG
>CAMWJL010000092.1 GCA_947174565.1 uncultured Prevotellaceae bacterium
CCGACTCCGACCGACCGATGTCGGGGACTCCGATTGGTCGATGTCGGGGACATCGTTTTTGGGGGTGTTTTTGAGGGGTGGGTGGCGTGGAGCAAGAGGTGAGGGTTTACTTCCGTCTGTTTGCCAGACATCCCCTGCTCGAAACAAGGCAATCCGTGGTGGAACATGGTGGTTAGTTTCCATGTCTCCTGAGTGGGACGTAAATTCCTGCTTTTGTTAGAGAAACTCTGTCGTCCCTGTGTTTTTCAACATTTTTGAAAGAAAATTCTGTGATTTTTTTTTCTTTTCTGAAAAATGACATACCTTTGTAGCACAATGGTGTATAGTGGGTTTCTTAAAAGACAGAAATGCCCACGGTTAGGTCGTTTAAGTGCCAAAACTCTCATGTTGCTTACGACCCCTGTCCGCCATGCACGCTTAGAGATACACGTTAATGAAGATACTTTTAAGCATACTGTTTGCGGTGTTCACCGTTTCCGCCGTCTGGGGGCAGAGTCCCTCCGATTCGGTGAAGGTGTATTTCCGCGTCAATCATCATCAGTTTGATTCGTCGTTGGGCGACAACCGCGCAGCGATGGACGGCTTTGTTGATAAGGTGTGCAAGGCGGTGGCAACCAACAACATCGAGCGTTTGGTCGTTCGTGCCTACGCATCGCCCGAGGGGTCTCAGGCAGCCAACGTGCAGCTGACTCGTTATCGCTGCGAGACCATTGCCAACTATCTCATTGACCATACGGGCATTAGCCGCGACCTTGTTCAGACGCTTCCCGAGGGAATCGCTTGGGCAGAACTTCGTCATCTGGTGGCGGAGACCCCCTCCGTGCCGTCGCAACAGAAAGTCCTCGACATTCTCGACAACACCCCTCTCTGGATATACGATGCTCGCGGCAAAGTCGTTGACGGACGCAAGAAGCAACTCATGAATCTTGCGGGTGGTGTGCCTTACCGCTGGATGCTCACCCATCTCTTCCCCGAGCTGCGCAACGCTGTTGCCGTGTCGGTCTATCTCAAGTCCGCCCAACCCATAGAGGAACAGACAGTTACTACGGCTTCAGAAGTCCGTTCCGACAGCCTCGGTCAGCCCAATCCATCCGACCTGTGCGACCAGCCCGATTCGTCTGTTTGCCCCACGGAAGTACCCCCCCCGTCCTTCATTGCTGACGATTTCGTTTCCCCATACCGCCATCTTTTCGCGGTGAAGACCAACTTCCTCTACTATGCCGCCCTCATGCCCAACCTTGAGCTTGAATGGCTCATCAACGACCGTTGGTCAGTGGCACTCGAAGGCGATGTGGCATGGTGGAAGCACGACCCGCCTCACAAATACTATCAGCTTGCCGTCATCTCGTCCGAGGTGCGTCGTTGGATTCATCCTCGCAAACCGTGGCACGGCATGTATCTCGGACTCTTTGCTGGCGGTGGATGGTACGACCTCGAAAACGGCGGTCTTGGTCACTACGGCGAGGGGTGGATGACAGGTCTCTCCTTTGGTTATATGTGGCCTATCGGACGCGCCTTGTCGCTCGACGCTGGCATTGGCGCAGGCTATATGCACACGCGCTCCAAGGAGTATGAGCCTTACGACGGTCATTATCTCTATCAGCGCACCAAGTCGCTTGACTACATCGGTCCGCTGAAACTGAAGCTATCGCTTGCATGGCGTTTCTTCCGCATTCATGAACACAAGAAAACCAGTCCTACGCCATGAAGCCATCCAAATGTTCAATCATAACCGCAGTCATAGCCGCTGTGCTGCTATTGACCTCGTGCCGCAAGGACTTGTGCTACAATCATTTCCGCACGGCATCCTTCTCGCTCTCGTGGGAACGCGAGTGGGAGCGTGACTATGGTATGGCGTATGCCGCCAACTGGGACAAGGCTTTCTATGGCTTTGACTATGCGTCACTTCGCCCTGGCATACCCGAATGGGTCACTCTCGTGAACTACGCTCCAGACGGCATCACCACCGAGAAACACTTGTCTCCGCAGGGAGGCGACATGATGGTTTCCCCTGACGAGTCAACGCACTCGTACCTCCTTTACAATGGCGACACCGAATACATCGTCATTTCCGATTTGGCTTCGCTCGACGACGCACGCGCCTCAGCTACATCTCGGTCGAGGGCAACCATCTCCACCATACAGGAGGCGCACCCCAATACTCGTTCCACCAATCCGCCCGATGTGCTCTATGCAGCGTTCGTTGAGAACGTCCCCAACATCGGTGTCCACGAGGTGCTCACCATGCCTGTCAAGATGCAGCCACTGGTCTTCACCTACGTCATACGCTACGAGTTCGAGTTGGGACTGCAATATGTGTCGTTGGCACGCGGTGCGCTCGGCGGCATGGCAGAGTCTGTGAACCTCCGCAACGGTACTACCTCCGACGAAGCCACCATTATTCTCTACGACTGCGAACGCACCTCCTATGGCTACGAGGCGCACGTCAGGTCGTTCGGAGTGCCAGGCTTCCCAGACGAGTACTATGGTCGTGCAGGGGGCGAATCCAAGGAACGCCGCTACACGCTGAACCTTGAGGTGATGCTTGGAAATGGCAAGACGAAGGAGTTCAACTTCGACATATCCGACCAGATGGCCAAGCAGCCGCGTGGCGGAGTGATTCAGGTGTCGGGCATCCGTATCGAAGAGGAACTGAATATGTCCGAATCGGGGTTTGATGTCGATGTGACCGACTGGACGGATCATCAGGTAGTGAACTTCCCCGCCAGCTTCCCTGTCTAAACGTCAGAAAAAACAATTCTAAAATATTATTAACTTAAATTATTACACAATGAAAAAAGGTCTCTTCTCTCTTGCTTTAGGTGCGTTAGCATTTGTGGGCTGTACTTCGGAAGAAGTTGTTAATGAAGGTGCCCACAGTAATGCTATTGGTTTTGAGGGCACAATTATGAAACAGAGCCGTGCTGGTGCTATCACGGGTGACTTGACGCTTGCAAACTTGGATAAGTTTATGGTTTATGGTTTTTACACACGTAAGAATCAAGAAGCCAATCCTATTCAGGTGTTCAGTGGTGATGCTGTACTGAAATCTTCTGGAACATGGGGGTATAGCGGTACACGATACTGGGTGCCAGAGGCAACCTATAGCTTCTTTGCCTACAGTTGTGCCGATATCGCTTTGGATAACAATTACGGCTCTGTCGGTCTTGACCTTAATGCTACTGGTGGGGATCGTCAGCTTATCATTTCCAACTTCAGATGTGATAGATTCCATCAGCACGATTTGATTTACGCTCAGCAAAAGGGTCTATATGCTGAGCCAAAAACGGACGCTAACCCACGTCCCAATGCTGACGTGAGTTTTACATTCGAGCATATTCTGACTAAGATTGATGCTGTGTTCACAAGTGAGTTTGACTCTGACTATGATGTTGTCATCAAGGATGTGAAGATTTCCAATTTCCGCAATGTTGGTTCTTATGCTAAGACAAAGGGTTGGGGTGTGACTCCTGACCGTGATTTCAAGCTGGAAAGCAGTATTGCAATGCAGATGGAGTTCGATACGGCGGATGGTGCAGGTGTTGCCAATGCCGACCAGAAAGCAGGAGAAAAGCCCAAGACCCGATCTTACTACGTATTGCCTTACTCTTATGAGAGAACCGATGTGCAGCTGTCCTTTACGATAGAATTGTATAAGGGCACAGTGCATACACCAGAAAATTTGGTTTTGTCACGCAATATGGAAGGTCACTGGGCACCTAAGTGGGAGTTGGGGTACTACTACACTTACAATGTCAATCTGACTGGTACAGTCGCCAATTTGCAGCCTATTGTCTTTGAGGTAGCATCGAGCATGAACAACTGGACTACTGGCTCAAGCACTGCAACTGACATCACCTTCTCGGCTAACTAATCGATTGGCTTGATAGCCTGACCGATTATCTCTTATTGACAGCACCGCCCATGAGTGGGTGGTGCTGTCTTGTTTTTCAGAGTGTCGAGTCAAAGCCAAGAATCTCGTTGCTTCCACTCAAATTGCTTGACACGGACCTTGGAACACTCTTGCGTGTGGTGCGCTTCCACGACCTCTAAATCGGAGTCCCCGACTCCGACCGACCGATGTCCCCGACTCCGACCAATCGGAGTCGGGGACATCGATTTTGGGGCTGTGAGTGGGATGTGGTGGAAGGTGAGGGTTGAGGGTGGGGTGGTGAGAGGGTTAAGAGGAGTCCTTTGAAAGATTTCTTTGTGTCTCTGCACAATAAATGGCGTGGTAAATAGTTATTTCTATTGATGAACAAACGATTTTGTGTGGCGGTGGCTCTCCTGATGGCGTTGGTGCTGGAGGTGAGGGCACAGTGGGATGTGCAGTTTACGGACTACACAGCCCTGCGTTCGTTTTATAATCCTGCCGTGTCGGGCACGGATGGTCTGCTGAATGTGACAGGCGTGTATTCCATGCAGATGGTGGGTTATGATGGCGCGCCTGCCACGATGTATGTCAGCGCAGATTTGCCTGTCTATTTTCTGAGTCCTCGCCATGGGGCGGGGGTGAGCCTGTTCAATGACAACATCGGCATGTTCACCACCACGAAGATTGCTGTGCAGTATGCTTACAACATGAAGGTGGGGCGGCGCGGTCGATTGGCTGTCGGTTTCCAAGGCGGCATGCTGTCGGAGAAGATTGACCCGAGCGGTGTGAAGTTAGAGACGGATAATGACCCTGCTTTCCCCAAGACGCAGCAGGATGGCAACTGCTTTGATTTAGGGGCTGGATTGTATTATTATCATCCCAAGATGTGGCTGGGTCTCTCCAGCCAACACCTGATGGCTCCTGTCATTGAGGTGGGCGAGACCAACGAGGTGGAGGTGCCTCGGTCCTTTTATTTGATGGGTGGATGCAATATCAAGCTGAGAAATTCGTTAATCTTTTTACAGCCCTCATTCTTGGTGCAGTCCGATTTGGACTCGTGGCGCGAGGATGTGCAGTGCAAGGTGTGGTATGAGTATGAGGGTCGCAAGTTCTACGGTGGTCTGGGTTATAGCCCCGACACGTCGGTCGCCTTTATGGCTGGCGGTGTCTTCCATGGCATCAGTTTGGGCTACAGCTACCAGATGTACACTTCGGGTGTGGGCATGGTGAACGGAAGCCACGAGCTGGTGGTGGGGTATCAGACGGACCTGGACTTGTTCAAGAAGGGGCGCAACCGCCACAAGAGTGTGCGTTGGCTCTGACAACGCCTTTACGAGACAGAAAACAGTAATAATAATAAAATGAAAAAGATTCTCTTTGTAATATGCTTGGTAACGGTCGCTGCCGCGGTGGTCTCCTGCTTCTCCAGTCAGGGGGGCACGAATGCGTCGGGCGGTGAAGTGACCGGTGTGGGCGGCACGTCGATGGCGGAGCCTGCTCCCTATGGCATGGTGCTGGTGAAGCGAGGAAGCCTCAAGATGGGCACGGACAAGATTGACAGCCTTTGGGGCAAGGAGGTGCCTACGCGCGAAATCAGTGTGGATGCTTTCTGGATGGACGAGAAGGAGGTGACGAACTCCATGTACAGGCAGTTTGTCTATTGGGTGCGCGACTCCATCATCCGCGAGCGTCTTGCCGACCCTGCATACGGGGGCGATGAGACGTATAAGATTGAGGAAGACAAGAATGGAGACCCCGTCACCCCTCATCTGAATTGGAGTAAGCCGTTGCCGCGCAATCCTGATGAAGACCAGTTGCGCGCCATCGAGAGTGTCTATATGACCCATCCTGTCACGGGAGAGAGGATGCTGGATGTCAGCCAGTTGAACTACCGCTACGAGGTGTTCGACTATGTGATGGCTGCCAAGCGCAAGTATCGCCTCAATCCGGCAGAGCGCAATCTGAACACGGACTTTGAGACGGACCCTGATGAGGTGGTGATGATATCGAAGGACACGGCATACGTGGATGACGATGGCATCATTCATCGTGAGACGATTACGCGTCCGCTCAGCAGCATGTGGGACTTTGTGAATACCTACATCGTGAACGTCTATCCCGACACGACCTGCTGGATTAACGACTTCCAAAATGCGGAGAACGAGATGTATATGCGCCTTTATTTCACGCACTCTAACTATAACGAATACCCTGTGGTGGGTGTCAACTGGGAACAGGCAACTGCCTTCTGCAACTGGCGCACCGACTTCCTTATCAAGGGCTTAGGCTCACAGGCCAAGTTCGTGCAGCGTTATCGTCTGCCGACCGAGGCCGAATGGGAGTTTGCTGCCCGTGGCAAGGAGGGCAACGAACTGCCTTGGCAACAGGAAGGGGTGGCGAGCGACAAGGGTTGCTACTATGCCAACTTCAAGCCTGACCGTGGCAACTACACCAAGGACGGCAATCTCATCACGTCCAAGACGGGCATTTACAGCGCAAACTCCAACGGTCTCTACGACATGGCTGGCAACGTGGCGGAATGGACCAGCACGGTCTATACCGAGGCAGGTGTGCTGTCCATGAGCGACATGAACCCGACCCTGACATACAACGCAGCCAAGGAAGACCCTTATGCGCTGAAAAAGAAGAGTGTGCGCGGTGGCTCGTGGAAAGACCCCGAGAGTTTCATCAAGAGTGCATGGCGCTCGTATGAGTATCAGAATGTAGGTCGCTCTTTTATCGGTTTCCGCTGCGTGAGGTCGCAGGTGGGAACTGCGTCAAGGGCTAAAAAGTAGAATAACTAACAATCCAAAGATTATGGCAAGACAATATACAGGCATACAGAAGTGGCTGCGCACAAAGGGCGGTCAGACCTTCTTGAACTATGCGTACAGCTGGGGCGCATCCGTCGTGATTGCAGGTGCCCTGTTCAAACTCACCCACATCGCAGGTGCCGACATCATGCTCTTCTTGGGCATGGGCACCGAGGTTATCGTGTTCTTCTTGGCTGGTTTCGAGCCGCAGGAGAGCATGGATGCACAGGAATTAGCAGAAGAGGCTGCGGAGAATGCAGCCATCACGGCTCAGGTCAGTGCTTCTCTTTCGGACGAGGCGGCGGCAGCCCTTGCCAACGCTGCGACGACGGCATCGCGTATGCCGATTGGTGGAGGTGGCACTGTGGTGATTGGCGGTGGCTCGTCGGTCATTGATGGTCAGGGCGAAATGTCTGGAGAACCAGTGGATGCGGCGCAGTTGGCGGAGAGCATCAGTGCTGCGCCAGTCTTCAGTTCGGCTCAGTTCCAAGGTATGACTCCCGAGATGCAGGAAGCTACCAGTGCGTATGTGGAACAGCTGACCGACTTGACCGACACGCTGAAGAAGGTGGCGGAACAGAGCGCACGGCTCACACGCGACTCGGAGGAGATGGAGAACATGAACCGCACGCTCACGGGCATCAACCGCTTCTACGAGATGCAGCTTAAAAGTGTTGGCACTCAGTCGGCTACTATCGATGAGGTGAACGAGCAGACGAAGAAGCTTGCCGTTCAGTTGCAGGAGCTGAATGAGGTCTATGCCAAGATGGTTGAGGCATTGAAGATGAAGATTTCGTGAGTGAACAATTAGGGCTGATATGTGATGCTTGCCAGCCACGAGGCTCATTGTGTTAATTATTAGTTGAACGAAGATGATAAGGAAGAAGTTAAGTCCACGTCAGAAGATGATAAATCTGATGTACGTTGTGCTCATGGCCATGTTGGCACTCAACGTCTCATCCGATGTGCTCGAAGGCTTCAAGCGGGTGGATGAAGGGCTGATTCGCACCAAGGACAATTCTGCCACACAGAACGAGGCCATCTACAAGGAGTTGGAGGCTGCGATGAAGCAGAATCCAGAGAAGACGCGCCAGTGGTATGAGAAGGCACGGCTGGTGCGCCAGATGTCTGACTCGCTCTATATGTTGGCGGAGAACCTGAAATGGGAGATTGTGCGTGAAGTGGATGGTGACGATGCTGACCTGAATGAGATAAAGGGACGTGACAACCTTGAAGCGGCTACGCATGTGATGCTGGCTCCTGGCATTGGCAAGGGCAGCAAACTGAAAAAAGCCATAGAGTCCTATCGTGACGGCATCACCGCCATGATCAATGACGAGACACAGAAGAACATCATTAAGAGCGACCTCTCTACCGATGTGCCTAAGAAAGCACAGCTGATGGGCAAGAACTGGGAGGAGTACATGTTTGAGAATATGCCTGTGGCAGCTGCTGTCACACAGCTCACCAAATTGCAGACGGATGTGCGCCATGCTGAAGGAGAGATGCTTCATCAGCTGGTGGCAAACATCGACGTGAAGGATGTGCGTGTGAACGAGATTCAGGCACTCGTCATCCCTACTGCACAAACAGTGGTGCGCGGCGGCAAATTCTCCGCCCAAATCATCATGGCGGCAGTCGATACCACCCAGCGTCCAGAGATTTATGTGGGCAACACCTTGCTCAAGTCGGAGAATGGACGCTACGAAACCATCTGTGGCTCAACGGGCGACTTCACCCTCAAGGGCTATTTGGTCATGAAGAACGGCAACGGGGAAACCATCCGTCGCGAGTTCTCGCAGCCCTATACGGTTGTAGAGCCATCGGCAACGGTCAGTGCCACCATGATGAACATGCTCTATGCGGGCTATCAGAACCCCATCAGTGTCAGTGTGCCAGGGGTGCCCAGCAACAGGATAAGCCTCTCCATGACCAACGGCAATCTCACCAAGAAGGACGGAGGCAACTATGTGGCTGTTCCCTCCAAGGTGGGTGAAGACGTGACCTTCACTGTCACGGCGCAGAATGAGGGTCGCCAGCAGGAGATGGGCAAGTTTACCTTCCATGTCCGCAAACTGCCTGATCCAACGGGCTATCTGCAATACACCGACTCCAAGGGTAACAGCACTCGCTTCAAAGGTGGGCGCATCTCCAAGCAAGCCATTGTAGCAGCGGGCGGCATCGGGGCAGCCATCGACGACGGACTGCTCGACATCTCTTTCCGTGTGCTCGGCTTTGAAACCCTCTTCGTCGATAACATGGGCAATGTGGTGCCTGAAGTCAGCAGCTCCGCTTCCTTCACGCCCAACCAACTCACTCGCATCCGCTCCCTCAGCCGCGGCAAACTCTTCAACATCAGCCGTATTCGTGTGGTGGGGCCCGACGGCATCGAGCGAACCTTGACAAGCCCAATCGAAGTCATCATCAACTGATTCTAACCGCAAACGCCCTCTGAGACACTGGCAACGCATGACGGCATGCGTTGTGGTTGCTCAGAAAGGCAAAGCGTAAAAACATACAAGATTATGAAACGTATCTTATTCATATTAGCAACCATCTGTGTGGTGGGCACTCTCTCTGCCCAGCCACCGAAGAGCCGAGTGCAGAACAGCCGTACCGCAGCAGCCAAGAAGGCATCAGGCACTGCCGCAGGAACTGACCGTGCAAGCCTCATGTTTCCCACGTCTATTGATGTGCCCGAAGACCCCAGTTGGCGGCGCGACATCTACCGCTCCATCGACCTGACCAAGGACGAGAACGCACCCCTCTACTATCCCGTAGAGCCGCAGGGAAACAGCATGAATCTCTTCACGCTCCTCTTCAAGTTGCTCAACACGGGCAAGATTCCTGCATACGAGTATCAGCTCGACGGTGTGGAGAACTTCCAGCCCAGCAACCGCATGCACTTCAAAGACCTCTTGGACCGTCAGGAAATCTTATACGAGATTGATGGCAACAGCATCAAGGTGGCGCAGAGCGACATCCCATCTGCCGACGTGCTCAGCTACTATGTGAAGGAAAGCTCCTATTATGACCAAAACACGGCGACCTATCATAGCCGCGTCGTGGCACTATGTCCCGTGCTCCATCGTGCGGCCGACGAATTCTTTATCCGCAACGAGACCTCCCAAATGTCCAACTCCGACAATGTACAGAAGCGTCCTCTCTTTTGGGTGAAGTACGATGACATCAAAAGCTACCTCAGTGGTCAGGACGTGATGACCAGCAACCTCAACAATGCTGCTCGTATGTCGATGGACGACTTCTTCTCCACGAACCACTATAAGGGCGACATCTACATGACTACCAATATGCAGAACAAGTCGCTCCAGCAGTACTGCGCCACCGACTCGCTGATGAAGAAGGAGCAAGTGCGCATAGAGAAGCAAATCATTGATTTCGAGGAGCATATTTGGCGCACTCCTGTGGATTCCTTGGAACAGGCAAAGCTTGACTCCATCGCTGCCGCTTCCGCCAAGGGCAAGCGCATCAAGGCTGCTGCAACCAGCACCGTATCGTCATCTGCTGCCCGAACCGCTCGCCGTACTTCCGCATCCTCCACGGGCAAGACCGAGAAGTCCAGTCGCCCCTCATCGGGTGGCGCACCGCGTGTGTCAGTGAGAAGACAAAGACACTAAATCGCTGAAATAAAAGGCAATAAGAAAATGAGGCAGACGGTTTCATCCGTCTGCCTCATTTTGTATAAGTATATCCCGTTGAAAACGGGTTCTCTTCTCATTCGCTTGCTTAAAGTCTTCGTATCGCCATCAACAGGAGAAACTGTTGATGGCGATACGTGCTTTTCAGTCTTATGGGATAACCACTTTCTTGCCGTTCATGATGTAGATGCCCTTTGCCAAATTGGCTTTGCCCGTGTTGTCGCTCGCCACACGTCTGCCTGTGAGGTCGTAGATATTCAGGTTGGTTACCGTCTGGCTTCTCGTTGCATCTGTCTGTACGTCCTCAATGCAGTCAGGCACTTGTGGTGTCGTGAGTGGGAATAGCATCCATTGGCGATGTGTAGGCGTGGTTGTGCCATCGGCATACAGCCAAGTGCCAACGGTGGTGCCTGCATTCGACGAGGCGTTTGAGAGGTCGAAGGCATAGGTGGGATGATTGGCGCACAGAATCTTGTAGTTAGCGAAGTCAATGGACTCGATGCGGAAGTTCTGTTCGCTGCTTTGATTCTTTTGTGCAGTGAGTGACGAACTGTTGCTGTTCCGATGCGCCGTAAGCCTCAGTCCCAGGGCGTTCTGGAAGCTGTAAGTGCCATTTCCTTTGTCGGTCAGTGTCCAGCGTTGCGCATCTCCGTAGTCAACGTCCTCCACCGTCACCTTGCTGTCCGTAGCCGTGATGGCACGGGCAGTTTCCTGTCGTGGAACGATGAGGTACTCGCCTCCGTCATGAAGCAGTGCTTGCGCCTCCACCTTCATCGCACGGGCAGGGATGACCACAGTGGTGATGCTCTGTGCAGGCAGTTTCAGCGTGAGGTTGCTGCCGTCTATCTTGACGCTGCCCAGCGCATTGGTGAGTTCCTCTGTCTCCGACGTGCGGTAAGCACGGATGCGGCTGCGTGTGGGCAGGTCCTGGAAGAGCGACAGGTCAATGTAGTGTGTAGTGGCAGAGCCTTCGTTGAGGGCGACAATCACCAGTGTGTCGCGTGCGGCATTGACCGCAGCCAGCGATTGCGGACACAGCGATGTGATGATGTCATATCCCCGTTTGATGAAGCGCGAGCACTGTTGCCGCACATAGTAGTTCTTTACTTTATAATAAGTTTGCTTGGCAAAGTCGCCACGGATGGTACACCACTGGTCGTTTGCCTCCTCCATGTATTGCCAGTCAATCCATGCGTCGGGCTGAATGTAGCGCATATCGTCGATGAGCCGCTGTGCCATGCTGAGGTTGCCGCCAATGCCGTTGCCGCCAGAGCCTGTCTCGCTCATCCACAGGTCCTTCCCCGTCTCATGCGCCAGTTGGCTGAATCGTGCCCTATCCACGTTGCTGCCCGAGTAGGTGTGCGTGTTCCATTGCCCCACATACTGGTCGGCATCGGCTTCGATAACGAGGTGGAAGCCCTCACCCGCCAGCCCCACGTTCGTCTCGTCGGCAGCGGCAATGCCGGTGTTGGGTCCCGAGGCGGTAAGGTTAGGTGCACGCACGGGGACAAACTAGATTTGCGA
>CAMWJL010000093.1 GCA_947174565.1 uncultured Prevotellaceae bacterium
ATGGCGAAGTGTACAGTTTGCGCATCGTCCTTGACCTCTTCCACAGCCGTGGGCGGCAGTTCTTCGTCAAAGCTGATGTAATCGAACGATTCCAACGGATATTCCACCGTCACTTTGTTTGTAGCCAGTTTCAACACGCCTGGCCCGAACGAGAGTTTAGGTTCGTCTTGTATCATGCTATAGACAACCTTCTCTCCGCTTTTGGTGTGGACAACCACAGAATGACGCTTCGCCATCATGTTGCCGCACAGCAGCAGAGAACACAAAAACGTTAAAGTTTTTCTCATAAGTAATTGTTAAAAAAGTTATTATATAAAGTGGCCTCATTGTACAGAACTCGGTCGATAAAGTCTTTTCTGCGACAAATATACTGCTTTTTCCAAAATGGGGGGGGTAAAATAGGCTTTTCAACACAAAGCCCTCACTTTTAACGTTTGTTAAGGACTTTTCGCCTCATTTGAGCACACTTGAAGCCTCGTAACACGAAAAGTGAACCACTCCTGCGAAGCCTGCCAACCAACCTGAAATTTCCCTCCGCCACCCCCACAATGCGATGCTCATATCTGCTGCACCCTCCTATCAACTGACACTTCATGCTCCTTGTCTCATAAGCGAAAGCGGGGGCGGAAACGATATAACGTTTCCGCCCCCGCTTTCGCTTATGAGTCGTCTCGGTTTGATATAAAAAAGTATCAGAAACCTCTCGGCCTCTGATACACAGAATGCTATGAAAAAACGAATGTCTAAATGATGAGCGGAAAACGAGACTCGAACTCGCGACCCCAACCTTGGCAAGGTTGTGCTCTACCAACTGAGCTATTTCCGCACATGATGTGATTCCTATTTTCACAAACAGGAATCACTGAAAATCCCTTATTTATTATGAACCATTAAAATTTGAGCGGAAAACGAGACTCGAACTCGCGACCCCAACCTTGGCAAGGTTGTGCTCTACCAACTGAGCTATTTCCGCAATTAAGCACTCTCACTTGAGCCTTATGAAATGAATGTGTGAGGTTGAGTGAAGAGGAGGAGACTCGAACTCCCACGGGCTGAGCCCACTACCCCCTCAAAGTAGCGCGTCTACCATTCCGCCACCTCTCCATTCGTATGGTGCCCACGACAAGAATCGAACTTGCACGTCTCTCAACACTCGCACCTGAAACGAGCGCGTCTACCATTCCGCCACGTGGGCATTACCTTCCTGTTGTCAAAGATAGTTTGTTCTCTTGAGAGAGAGCGGAAAACGAGACTCGAACTCGCGACCCCAACCTTGGCAAGGTTGTGCTCTACCAACTGAGCTATTTCCGCATTATTGTTCGCTATCGGTACTTTGCCACGGCTCTGAAACAACGACTTGTTTTCTTCTGCCTGTGTGGCTCATTTCCCTGATTGCGAGTGCAAAGGTAGGGCTTTTTTCTTGAACTCGCAAAACATTTTAAGGAAAAATACTCGATGCAATGCTTTTTCTTCTGCTGAGTTCTCCTTTCACATTATTATATATATGAGGAGGGGAAAGAAAGCCTGTTTTAGCGGATTCTGTCAAGTGAACGAACCAACGCTTCGTCTTTGCGAATGCCTTGGATGGCAAGGCTGTTGAGGATGATGCTCAACGCAGGGAATGTGGAGATAAGTTTGAGGTGGAAGGTGGGGGTGATGTCACCAGCCCCTTCTGCAACAAGCTGCTCCAAATTCAACTGATAGTAATAGACGAATACAGCATAAGTTGCTACATAGCCCACCAAAAGGATGGTGCTGAGGATGGTGAGTCGCAACTGTCGCATCCGCTTGCGGAAGAGCATGATGCTCATGCCTGACAGAAAGGTGACCAAAATGAGCAAGATGCCCAAACACCACGGTCCGCTGGTGGCATCAAGAGCCTTGAACTGCCCCTCTGCGCCAAAGGTGAAGTTGCTGAAATGGGCGACGGCTGTATTTCCTACCGTCCATTCGCCAATGGTGGAAATCAGTCCCACAAAGGAGAAGATGAGCACCAAGGCTAAATAGACCGTTTGTATTCGTTGAATCATGGGTTAGAGCTTTCTGTCGGCCTCCTTGGCAGGATTGCGGTAGTAAACGTTGTCCTCAAGGAACTCCTGCGTGGCAATGAGTGTAGGCTTGGGAAGACGTTCGTAGTAACGGGAAATCTGAATTTGTTCTTCGTTCTCAAACACCTCGTCAAGCGTGTCGGTGTGTGAACCAAACTCTACCAACTTCTTGCTGAGTTCTTCTTTCATCTCAGTGGCAATCTGGTTGGAGCGTTTAGCGATGATGGCAACGCTCTCATAGACGTTGTTGGTGTCGCGGCAGAGGTCCATCAGGTTGCGCGTCACTGTGGTGGTAGGTGCATTTGTTTTCTTGAAATCCATAGTGTTTATTTGTTTGTTCTTTTTAATTGGCTGATGCAGTTGTTTCTGATTGTATCTTTGAAGCAGAGTGCTTGAAGATTTGGTTGGCCTCTTTCATGTATTTGCTGTCAGGAAACTCATTCTTGAAACCATAGTACTCATCAATGGTTTGGCGATAGCGTTCCTCGCGTTTCTCCAGCACACTTCGCTGTGCCAGCTGGTAGCGGCAACGAAGAATCATCATGTAGAGGTCTTCGCGTAAACGGGTGTAAGGGAAAGTCTTGAGTGCGTTCTCTGCCGTGATGATGCAAGCCTCATAGTTGCTACCACCGTTCGTGCAGTTTCCTATATATCCGCCCAAGTTGTAGTAAAGCTTGGCACTGTCATACTCCTTCTGTACCAAACGGTTCTGCAACTCGAAGAGCATATCGGTCACCTCTTCGCGCAAGTCTGAGTAAGGATAGAAGTCGAGGAAATCCTGCAACTGGCTGATAGCCGTGTAAGTAGGGGATTGGTCGAGTCGCGGGTCTGGGCTTTCCATATAGGAAGCCTTTCCGCTGTAGAAGCGTGCCAATTCCGTGTATTCTCCCTTGGGGTATGACTTGGTATATCTATCCAAGTACATGGAGGCGGTTTCGTAGTCGCGCAGGTTATAGTAGCACATGCCTAACATGAAAAGCGACTCCTCAGCGCGGTCAGTGCCTTTCATCACCATGAAGAGTTCTTCCAGCAGCTGATACGCTCTGGTGTATTGCCCAGCCACATAGCACTCTTTGGCAACTTCGTATTTGTAATCATAATCAGTGGATTTCAGCACTCTATTGTAGGAGTTGCAAGCACTCAACAAAAGAACCGAAATCACCCCGATTGACAAGATTTTCCTCATGTGCATTAAGAATTGTGACCGCAAAGGTACGCTTTTTTTGTGTAAGACTATAAAAGTGTTGCCATTATTTCACTTTTCTTTAGAAAAAACAAGGCGTTTTAATGAATCCTTGCAGAGGAAAAGTCGTAATTTTGCAGCACTTTCACGAAAGATGCTTTATGAATTTTCAGCTCACATCGAAATTTCAACCCACGGGAGACCAGCCGCAAGCCATTGAGCAATTGACACAAGGTGTGTTGGACGGCGTGCCTGCACAGGTGTTGTTGGGCGTGACAGGCTCGGGCAAGACCTTCACGATGGCAAATGTCATTCAGCGGGTAGGTAAGCCCACGCTCATTTTTAGCCACAACAAGACCTTGGCGCATCAGCTCTACACGGAGATGAAGGCTTTCTTTCCCAACAACGCAGTGGAGTATTATGTGAGTTATTACGATTATTACCAGCCGGAAGCCTATATCCCTTCAACGGGCACTTACATAGAAAAGGACTTGGCAATCAACGAGGAACTGGACCGCAGTCGTTTGGCGGCGGTCTCTGCCTTGTTGTCTGGACGGCAAGATGTCATCATCGTTTCCTCTGTCTCTTGTATTTATGGTATGGGAGCACCTACCAGTTATGCTGACAACATCTTCTCCATCCATGTAGATCAGGACCTTCCCCAAGAGATTCTGCGTCGCAAGTTGGTCGATATGCTTTACACCAACAACGACTTGGCTGCAGCTGACGAGTTGGAACGGGGACAGTTTCGTGTAAAAGGTGAAACCGTTGATGTCTATCTTGCTTATGATGAGAAGATTCTTCGCATTTGCTACTTTGATGACACCATAGAAGATATTCAGGAACTGGATGTCCACACCCTCTATCCCATTACCTCCTACACCGACTACAAAATCTATCCGGCCAACCTCTTCATGACCACGAAAGAGCAGACTCAAAAGGCCATTCATGCCATTGAAGACGACCTGCATGAACGCATTGCTTACTATGAAGAACGGGGTGACAAGGAGAAGGCTCAGCAGATAGAACTGCGTGTGACGAACGATTTGGAGTGGATTCGGGAAACAGGGCATTGTTCTGGTATTGAGAACTATTCGCGCTACTTTGATGGTCGTGCCGCTGGCGAGCGTCCTTATTGTTTGCTCGATTTCTTCCCTGACGATTTTCTGCTCATTGTTGATGAGAGCCACCAGTCCATTCCTCAGGTGAAAGCGATGTGGGGCGGTGACCGTCGTCGAAAGGAAAACTTGGTGGAATACGCCTTCCGTTTGCCAGCTGCACTTGATAACCGTCCTTTGCGTTTAGAAGAGTTTGAGGAGCTGACACCGCAAACCATCTATGTGTCAGCCACACCAGCAGAGTATGAGTTGGAACGTGCTGAAGGTGTGGTGGTTGAGCAGTTGATTCGTCCCACGGGATTGCTTGACCCGCCCATTGAAGTGCGTCCGAAGTTGAACTTCATGGACGACCTGTTGGAAGAAATTCATCGTCGTAACGAAGTCGGGGAACGAACATTGGTCATCACTTCCACCAAGCGTCAGGCGGAAGAAGTGTCCAACTTCTTCAATGAAGTAGGTATCAAGGCCAACTACATCCATTCCGATGTCGATACTTTCGACCGTGTGGAGATTATCAATGATTTTCGTGCTGGCACCTACGATGTGCTCATTGGCATCAACCTTCTGCGCGAAGGGCTTGACATACCCGAGGTGGCTCTTGTCGCCATTCTCGATGCTGATTATCAAGGATTTCTGCGTGGTCATCGCTCTCTTGTACAGATTATTGGACGTGCGGCACGCAATGTTCATGGTCTCGCTATCATGTATGCCGAAACCATCACAGAGACCATGCAACAGACCATTGACGAGACCAATCGTCGTCGCAAGAAACAGATGGAATACAATGAAGCACACGGCATTACCCCCACCCAAATTCAGAAAGCGCACATCGCTATCAATCAGCACAAACCGATTGATTATGTGGGCAAGGCCTACATTGAAGAGAATGCCTCTTTGGCAGCCGAGTCGGCGGCAGACACCATCTACAATGCCATGACTCCCGACGAACTCCATCGTGCCATCGAGCGTAACCGCAAGTTGATGAAGGAAGCCGCCAAGCAACTCGAATTTCTCAAAGCGGAGGAATACAAACAGGAGATTATTCGTTTGGAAGATTTGTTGGGCAAATCAGATTAGCGTGTTGGGTAAACGTGTGTTCCACATAAATCCATGTGTTTTCGTGCCTCAAATCTGTGCAAAAAACGCATAATTCGGTTAAAAACGGTTAAAAAATAGGGGGGGTAAATTATTCTGCGTTTATATGCGGAGTTTCATACAAATATAGGTATATTTGCATCGGGAAAGATTTGATATGGCTTTGTATAACATTTGTTTACCATATTGAATCAATCTGCAAACGGATTTATTCACTAAAAATTATCGACTCATGTTGCAACTAAGAAATGGAATGAAACAAACAATAATCACAGCATTGCTTGCCCTCGTCTTTGGCATGATGGCTACACAAGCAGATGCGTCCGACATCATTAAAGGCCGTGTGCTTGATGCCGAGACACACGAACCGTTGGATGGTGTCCGCGTGGAAGTGACGGAGGTGGTTCCTGATGTTGCCACAATGATTCAAGTGCTATCTACCGACTCGCTCGGATGTTTCCAGTTCCGCTGTACAGAGATGGCACGCATCACACTTCGTGCCAATTTCTTTGGCTACAAGGAAGGCATCGTCCGCATGAGGGGTTCAGATACTGGTGACACCATCCGCATTGACGACATTCTGCTGCAACCGAGTGAGATACTGCTGAAGGAAGTGTCGGTCAGTGCCCGTCAGCGACGCTTCTATATGCGCGGCGACACGGTGGTCTTCAACCCAGACGCTTTCCAAATGGAGGATGGCGACCGCCTGTTGGATTTGATTCAGAAACTGCCGGGCGTAAGCATCAAAGAAGGGCGTTTGCTTTGGAATGGCGAACCGCTGAAAATCATGATGAACGGCAAGGAGGCGTTGAGTGAAGACATGCTGCTGAACCAGCTTCCTGTAGAAGCCGTGGCGGACATAAAAGCATATGAGCGCAAGAGCGAACAGGAAGAGCGCACGGGCGTAGCCGACGGCAACCAACAGCAAGTGCTCGATGTGACCATCAAGTCGGGCTTCTTGGACAAGTGGTACGGATACGTTGAAACGGAAGGCTACACGAGCAAGCACTATGGTGCAAAGTTCAATGGCATGAAACTGAGCGACACCGACCCCATGATGATCTTCGGTCGTGTGGGTGATGAACCCCAAAAAATCATGACATGCACCATGGGCAGTAGGAGTGGAATGACGACTCCCGAGGCTGCAAGGCAACAGATGGGGGCTGTCGGTTACAGACACGCATGGCAACCATCCTTCGAGGTGAAACGTGAGAGCTACCTGACCCTGACCGCCAGTGCGAACCATACCGACCAGCCACAAAGCAGTTGGCAGAACACGCAGACTTTCCTCCCCGGCACCACGCCCACGCAGACCAACAGCCAACAGGGCAATTACGAGCACCAGTTCAAAGTTCCTATCGACTTTTCGGCTTTTCTCAATCTAAATCCCAAGAGCACCCTGTTCTTGACGGCTCATGCGCGTTATGAACAAGGCGAAACCGACACGCACAACGAGCAAGAGACGTTCGAGTCCCTCACGCTCGCCCCAATCAACACCTCCACGTTCCGTTCCTCGTCACTCTCCAAGATGTTTACAGGCTCTATCAACGGAGAACTGACGCACTACACGCCGAAAGGTTCCATCACAGCGAATGCAAACGTAAACTACTCAAACACAAAGGAGCATGGCAACTCCGTGGGCGAATACCACTACTTCCAAACCGACGCGCTGACCACTGACCGCCAAAACCACGAGGCACCACACCATCAACTGAACGCTGCCGCACAACTCGGTCTCAACCACGCCTTTACGAAACAGGTCATGTTCCACGCCCAATGGCAAACGGCTTACGACCATAATTTCCGCGACGAGCAACGCCTGCGAGACGACATGATTGACCCGAGCAACAGCTTCCGCCGAACCGACAACCAATGGCGCAACGAACTGAGCGCCGACGCAAACCTGACCCTTCAAAAACTAACCCTGAGACCGGTCTTCTCGTTGGCGCATCGCCACGAGCGAACCGACTACCGACGCGCCGCCCTCGACACTGTGGCACGGCGCAACCTCCTGCTCCTGCGTCCCTCGTTGGAACTGACCTATCGCATTCGCAAACAGATGAATTTGAAGGGCAACCTCTCCTACGACGAGCGACCAGCCGACCTCATCGACTGCATTGCCTATACCGACGACACCAATCCGCTGTATATCTTCCAAGGCAATCCGTCTCTGAAGACTTCCCACACCTTGAATGCCGGTCTGCGCTATAACTTCATGCTGACCCGTGGCAGTCAGGCGTTCGGCATTGCCGTGAACTACACAAAGGCATACGACCCCATCGGAACCGTTCTGCATTACAATTCGCAGACAGGTGTCTATCGGGCACAGAAACAGAACGTTCGTGGCGGTAACAGTTGGGGTGCGGAACTGAACTATGACCGTTCGTTGGCAAAGAACTGGCAATTAGAGAACACACTCTCTGAGCAATGGAATGCCTCATACGGCATCCTGACAATGGTGGATGAGCAGACCGGTCTCAGCTACAACCGCCAAAACTTTTCGCACCTGCGAGAGCGGTTAGGGCTTACCTACGAAGCGGATTCTTGGGTCGTCGAATCTTCCTTTAATTTCGATTGGGAACGCTATGCTTATAGCGATGCCGCACAGAAGTCGGAGAACATTTTCCGTTACGCTACATATCTGCATGTTCGCTACAATCTTGACCATTGGAGCTTCTCCCTTGCCCCGAACTTCTATGTGAATCGGGGCTACCTCTCCGACGCGATGAACAACAACCAGTTCATTCTGCACGCACAAATCAATTACAAGTTCCTCAAAAAACGCGCCAACCTCACCCTGTCTGTCCACGACCTCCTGAATCAGGAAACGACTTATAGCAGCGTCATCACTGCCACCACGCACACCGAGTCGGGCGAAAGCTTCCTTCATCACTATGCCGTCCTCACATTCCGATACACATTGGATGCAAAGAAGAAATAGCAACAGGAATGAAGGGGGTTAGACGCTTTCCTTGTCACAAACAGCGCGCATGCTAAATTCACAACCGCAGTACTGCTGGTTGTAGAAGTTGTATTCACGCAGCAATTCGTTGCGGCGGTCTTGCAAACCGCCTTTGCGCCAGTTCTGTGCCCAAAAGCGTGTACCCTCTACGGACTCTTGAGCCGCCAATCCTGCCTGTGTAATCTGTTCAAGGCTTTTCCATCGAGAGGATGCGAGGGTGGTGGCAAAGTGTTGGATGCCAAGTGCTTTCGCTTGCAGTGCCGTGGCGGTGAGGCGGATGCGGAAGCATTGCAGGCAACGACCTCCCCGTTCGGGTTCGTGCTCCAGACCTTGCACTTGTTGCAACCACTTCCCGTGGTCATAGTCACCGTCTATCCAGCGGAGACCTAAGCTTTCCGCATGACGCTTGCTCTCGTTCTTGCGGATGTCGTACTCCTCGCGAGGGTAGATGTTGGGATTGAAGTAGAAGATGGTGGGGCGGATGTCATGTTGCAACATCCATTCGATGATGGCAGAAGAGCAGGGGGCGCAGCAAGCGTGGAGCAGCACCTCGTGCAGTCCTTCGGGGATGGGTGTCTCGTTCTTTTTCTTCATGTCGGCGAGGGGATGACTGTTGTTGATTACGTCTGTATGTGACCCTATATAAACGATTTTTAGTCCTTCGTATTGTGTGGATTAGCGAGTAAATGCCTACCTTTGCAACCCTCAAAAGGTGTGTTATGACGAACATCATCAGATTTGTGAAGAACTGGATGCTGCCGATTGCCATGCTGACAGGCGTGGCGGCTTACTACATCTATGTGAACATTCCTGCCTTGGATGGCACTCATGCAGCCGTGAACAGGCTGATTAGCTATGTGCAGCCCGTGCTGCTCTTCTGTATGCTGTTTGTGAGCTTCTGCCGCATGAGCATCAGGGAACTGAAACCGCGTGCGTGGATGCTGGAACTGCTTGCCATCCAAGTGGTGAGTTTCGTGGCGATGGGATTGCTCCTGGTGTGGATGCCCGAGATGGCAGGGCGTGTGGTCATCGAGAGTGCCATGATTTGCATGATTTGCCCCACCGCCACAGCCGCTGCGGTGGTGACGGCACGGCTGCACGGCAATGCCAATGTGGTGGTGAGCTACACCTGCCTCATCAATATGGCGGTGTCGCTCTTGGTGCCAGCCATGGTGCCGTTCCTGCACGAAGGCATCCTTCCGAACATGACCTTTGAAATCTCCTTTCTGCTCATCCTCGCCAAGGTCTTCCCCTTGCTCATCATGCCCTTGGTCGTGGCTTGGTTTGTGCGCCATCTTTTCCCTCGCTTCCATGCCTTCATCCTGCGCCAAACCAACTTGGCGTTCAACCTGTGGGCCGTTTCGCTTTCGCTGGCGATAGGCGTGTCGGTAAAGGCACTGGTGCATAGCGAGGAGAGCGTTTGGACGATGCTGGGCATCGCGCTGGCATCGCTCATCTGCTGCTTGGTGCAGTTCGGATGCGGTCGTCTCATCGGTCGTCGGCATGGCGAACCAGTGGCAGGCACACAAAGCCTCGGGCAGAAGAACACCGTGTTTGCCATTTGGATGGGCTACACCTTCCTCAACCCCGTCACCGCTTTGGCTGGCGGCTTCTATTCCGTGTGGCACAACCTCGTCAACTCGTGGCAACTTTGGCGGGAGAGGAAGCAGGGCTAATGCCCCCGTCCCGACACCTCTCAATGCTTCCCTCCCTTTACGCTCAAAGCTTCCTCCCTCTGCGCCTGATGCTTCCTCCCTCTGCGCCACCCACTCCCCCGAAATCATACAAAATGACCAACCGTTTTTCCATCTAATGGGGTCTGACTCATACCCTATTTAGGGAGTGACTCACACCCTATCCATAGGTGTGACTCAGACCTGATTTGTAGCGCAAGATGTGTACATTTTGAACAATTTGGTTGTGCCATAAAAGCAAGAACCCGTATCAGCATTTGTGTTGTACGGGTTCTTATTTTTGTTGTCAGAAACATTCAAACAATCATACACATGGCATCAATCAAAGTCAAATTCCGCCCTTCAACAGTCGCGGACCGAGAAGGAACTATTTATTACCAAGTTATCCACGAGCGTAAAGTGCGCCAATTGTTGACCGACTATCATATCTTTCCGTCCGAATGGGATGGGCGTCGTTCCTCAGTTGCAGTGCCCTACAAAAGCGAGCGTCAATCTTATCTTCTCTTTATCCGTGAACGTATCAGATGGGATATGGAGCGGCTGGCTAAAATCAGCAGGAAGTTTGATGCTGACGGGTTCTCTTACACAGCCAGTGACGTGGTTGACGAGTTCCACCGCTACACGCATGAGTATTCATTGCTCGCCTTCATGGGGAGCATCATAGCCAAGCTAAGGCGAAACGGAAAAGTCAGAACAGCGGAGACCTACAAAGTGACCCTTAATAGCTTCAAGGCCTTTCTTGCATGTCAGGCGTTTATGGATGAGGACATCATGCTCGATAGCCTCAATTCAGAGATAATGGAAGCGTATGAAGCATGGCATCAACGGAGGGGCGTGACACTGAATACCATATCTTTCTACACCCGTATTCTTCGGGCTGTCTATAATCGGGCGGTTGAAGGCGGAATCATTGAGAACCGCAATCCTTTCCGTCATGTCTATACAGGTGTTGAAAAGACGGTCAAACGGGCTTTGCCATTGGCTGTCCTCAGGAGAATCAAACAATTGGACTTGTCTCAGATTCCTGCATTGGACTTTGCCCGTGACATGTTCATGATGAGCTTCTATCTGCGTGGCATGAGTTTCATTGACATGGCCTATCTGAAAAAGTCCGACCTCCGTAACGGCTATGTCACTTACCGCCGTCGTAAGACAGGGCAGCAACTCACGATTGAGTGGACAAGGGACATGCAGCTTGTGCTTGACAAATACCCAGCGAACGAGTCGGACTATCTGCTGCCAATCATCAGGACAGCCGGCATCAACGAGCGGTGTGCATACCGCAATGTCGGCTATAACATCAACCACAGTCTCAAGCGCATTCCCCCAATGCTCGGTCTTGATTTTCACTTGACAATGTATGTAGCCCGCCATAGCTGGGCTTCGGCGGCTAAGTCCCAAGGCATACCTTTGAGCGTTATCAGCGAGGGAATGGGGCATGGTTCAGAAACAACCACACAGATATACCTTGCCTCCCTCGACACCTCTGTTGTTGACCGCGCCAACGCTGTCATCCTTCAAAGTCTGGTGGAATAGTCTTCTCATTATAATAAATATGGCTCCAGCATAGGTTGATGCTGAGGCCATATTGTTTGAAAAATTGTCCATCTCTCTTGCTTAGAGATACTTATCTGAGTACAAAGGTACAAACAATTTCTGAATGACAATATATTATCGGGTATTTTTTCTTTGGTTGTACTTAAATTGAACCATGTTATAGAAGTTTGTTTAGCAATTTAAGTATAATTGGTATAAAAACATCTAATAATC
>CAMWJL010000094.1 GCA_947174565.1 uncultured Prevotellaceae bacterium
TTTAACTGTTTGTTATGTCGAGTTATAGAAGAGGTCTTGTCCTTATGTACGAGGACTTTGGGTTTCCCGTCTGGACATGATATATACATGATGTACGCGCACATAAGGACGCAGTTATCCCGAAAAGGGGCGTGGTGCTCCTTTTCGGGATAACTGCGTCGGCTTAAAGCTGATTGTTTGGTAAAAAAACCTAATTTACCCCCCCATATACGGCAAAACACAAGTGTTGCCTTTGCGAGCAGCAACACATGCTTGGAAGTTATCCAGACAGGTCTTTCCCGTCTTGCTGGTGGTCAGGTACTTTGTCATTTGGTCTTTAATTTCGCCCAAAGGTAAGGACTTTTTTGTTTTTGGCAAAGAAAATGAGGGAAAGTAGGGCACAAATCTCTAAATTTGGACTTAATTTGGTCGAATGCCAATGCAATGGCATCAGATTTCAGGCGTTCAACCATGTTCAATTACATAAGTTGCAAACCATTTTGGGATATACTCTGATTCTACAGATATCTTCCCATGTTTTGTTGTTGCAAACAGATTGGGTTCACCTGCACTGTTATCAAATAAATAGGCTTCATCAGTAATCTTTAACGCTTCGTAAAGATTGTTCATTGTCCGGTAATATCGCTGCTCTATTTTGTTTTCATCGACAAGATGCCCTCCCTGAGATACTCTCGTTTGGACTCTGTGCTTGTTCAGTTCTGGATCGGCTAACGACACAAAATACAAATATACTTTAAAACCAGCCTCTTGTGCTTGTCGCATAAAGTCCAACTTGGATGGATGCGACATTACTGTCTCTACCGTAAATTTGTTTGATGTTTTAAGCAACTCTTCCCATATATATGAAGTAATATATGAAACAAAATAATCCTCCACCTCATAACCTTCTTTCAATATTATTTGATTTCCATCAAAACTTATACATGAAAGGGTAATCTCCACATCGTCTATTTTGGATGCCAAAGAAGATTTCCGAAATTTTGCGATAAACCACTCATGGTCTAAGTTTACACGATAAGCAGAAAAATCCAACCTGCCCTCTCTCTGAAGAATTATCTTCAATTCATCGGCATTCACATACACGCCCAAATGGACATGATCCAAAACCACTTTCGTAATAGTTGACTTACCAGAGCCATTTGGCCCTGCAAAGATTCTGAGACGCTTATGTGATTTCGAGGCCATTATTACTTAATCTCAAACTTCTTTTGCTTTGCTTTTACCCGCGTGGTTGGCAAATCTTTTACCTTGTGCCTGGTTCCATCAGCTAACATACGATAGATACTATTTCCAATGACAATGAAAGCCTTGCCTTCGCTCTTAGCGTTTTCATAGGCAACTCTTCCATCTCGTGCCAATTTTTTATTGATTCTCTCCGTCTCTGTCATATTGCAATATGATTATATTACAAAGATACGCTTTTCACATGAGACGCACAAGTAAAATTGTAAGAATTATTTTTTATTTAACTAATTAGTTGATAGTAGCTGTTTCTTATTGGTTCCTACTGCATTTTTTGAGAGGAAATATTTTGTTTTTGGCAAAGAAAATGAGGGAAAAGTATTGTTGCACCATGAAAAGACCCCCGTCTCCCACGGTGTGTGGGGGACGGGGGTTCTCTGTATCTGTCAATCCTTGCGTTTCTTATGCGTACATGGCGACGATGGCCTCGTACAGCTCCTGCTTGCCCGAGGTCTGCTTAGGCTCGCCGTTCTTCTTGCCGTACTCATAGACCTGCTCGAGGGTGAGCTTGCCGTCCTCGAAGTCCTTGCCCATGCCGCTGTCGAAGGATGCGTAGCGGGCGGCCTTCATCTGCTTGTAGGGTGACTCCTCGAGGAGCTTGGCTGCTGATTCGAGGGCGCGTGCCATGGCATCCATGCCGGCGATGTGGGCGATGAAGATGTCCTCAAGGTCGGTGGAGTTGCGGCGTGTCTTGGCGTCGAAGTTGGTGCCGCCTGTGCCGAGGCCGCCGCCGCGGATGATTTCCATCCATGCCTGCACGAGTTCGTACTGGTCGATGGGGAACTGGTCGGTGTCCCAGCCGTTCTGGTAGTCGCCGCGGTTGGCGTCGATGGAGCCGAGCATGTTGTTGTCAACTGCCACGGCGAGTTCGTGCTCGAAGGTGTGGCCTGCGAGGGTGGCGTGGTTCACCTCGATGTTCACTTTGAAGTCCTTGTCGAGGTTGTGTGCCTTGAGGAAGCCGATGACGGTCTCTGTATCGACATCATACTGGTGCTTGGATGGCTCCATGGGCTTTGGCTCGATGAGGAACGTGCCCTTGAAGCCCTTGGCGCGTGCATAGTCGCGTGCCATGGTGAGCATGGTGGCCATGTGCTCCTTCTCGCGCTTCTGGTCGGTGTTGAGCAGGCTCATGTAGCCCTCGCGTCCGCCCCAGAAGACGTAGTTCTCTGCGCCGAGCTTGATGCCGGCGTCGATGGCGTTCTTGATTTGCACGATGGCGCGTGCCACCACGTCGAAGTCGGGGTTGGTCGATGCGCCGTTCATGTAGCGGCCGTTGCCGAAGACGTTGGCGGTTGACCACAGGAGCTTGATGCCCGTCTCTTCCATCTTCTCCTTCAGGTAGTCGGTGATGGCGGCGAGGTTGGCCTCATACTCCTCGACGGAGCTGCCCTCCGACACGAGATCCACGTCGTGGAAGCAGTAGTATGGGATGCCGAGCTTCTGCATGATTTCAAATCCTGCGTCCGCCTTCTGCTTGGCGATGCTCACGGCGTCGGCTGCCTCGTTCCATGGGAACTGCTTGGTGCCGCCGCCGAACTGGTCGCCGCCCTCGGCGCAGAGTGTGTGCCACCATGCCATTGCGAATCGGAGCCACTCCTTCATGGGTTTGCCCATGATCATCTTCTCGGCATCGTAGTAGTGGAACGCCATTGGGTTCTTGCTGTCTTTGCCTTCAAACTTGATTTTGCCAATCTCTGGAAAATACTCTTTAGCCATAGTTTGTTTTGTTTTTAGATATTAGTTACGTTTATGTTGCGTGTCGTTTCGGGTGCAAAGTTAGTCGGTTCGGGCTTCCCCTCCTTGTTTTTTTGTTACAAACCCTTGCTTTTTTGTTACATTGGCCGCGCTTGCCCCCTTGGTTGTCTGTTTGTTGGATGAGATTATTGTTTCAGGCATCCTATCGGAACGATGTAAATCCCATCGTCTGGACGGCGGTAGGCATATTCGCCGGTTGCGGTCAATATCATCCTGAACGCCGGTGCTTTCATGCGTGCAGTATCAATCTGTTCTGCCAATGAGGTCAGTGTCTCCACGCCGTCATGGATGAGAGATTCGCCTCCAAGTTTTATTTCTATCAGGCCATATTGCCCATTGCGAAGGTGTATGACAGCGTCGCATTCCAAACCGCTTTTGTCACGATAATGATACACCTTGCCACTTAACGCCTCTGCAAACACCCGCAAATCCCTGACACACATGGTTTCAAACAGGAAGCCCATCGTGTTCAGATCGTTCATCAAGTCGGCAGGCCCCAACCCCAATGCGGCTGTTGCAATGGAGGGGTCAACGAAATACCGGGTGTCGGCTGTGCGAATGGCGGTCTTTGAACGAAGATTGGGATTCCACGCGGGCATGTCCTCCACGACAAATATCTTTCGCAGGGCTTCAAGATAAGAGCAGATGGTGTCATCGTCAAGTGTGGCCGTGTCATGATTCTTCAAGTCCTCTTTCAATGTGGCTATCGAAGCCTGTGTGCCCTGATGGCGCGCGTATGCTCTCATCAGACGCTGCACCCTTGCTGACGCACGTTTCACGCCATCGGCTTTGGTGACATCCTCTTTGGTGACCGCATCGTAATAGTCAAACGCCTGTTCCAGCGCAGCCTCCTCGGGCAGCCCGACAGCCATGGGCCAGCCTCCTCGGCAGATGAGGAATGCTATGTCTTGCAGTTTCAATTCGTTTTTCTCCAATATCTTCTTCGGGGCTGCGAACAAGTCGCCAAGGCTTACCTTGCCATTGGATTCTCCCGATTCAAACAATGACATCGGGCGCATTGTCAGCCAGGCGAAACGCCCTGTGCCCGAATGCGCTCTCTCCTCTTCCGCTTCTTTGTCGGGAACGGCTGAGCCTGTCAATATGAATTGCCCCATCTTTCGGCGGTGGTCAACAGTGTATCTTACAGCATCCCACAACTTTGGAACGGTCTGCCATTCATCAATGAGCATAGGTGTCTCACCTGCCAATGCCATATCTGTATCAATCTCCAATAAGCTCTTGAAGCTGTTTTTCACATCAGTTCTTGCCAACATGACTTTGCTGGCCGCTATTTCCTCTGCGGTGGTGGTTTTGCCACACCATTTAGGGCCTTCAATCAGCACAGCCCCCTTTGCCTGTAGCTTCTTTTCCAGCAAGCCATCCATAATCCTGTGTCTGTAACCATCCATGTGATTCAGCGTATTTGTACCTGCAAAGGTAAGCAGATAATTTGGTTTTCGGTAATTTGGCACGCACTTTTTCGGTAATTTGGCAGCGTTTTGTTACATGGACCTTGCTTCGCCCTCAGTTGTTCACCTCGTTGGTGAGCGTCAGCGAGAGGACGTTGCCCGTGGCGTGCAGCTTGTCGAAGAGGTCGATGAAGTCGGTGCGGTCTTGGCTGCGCACCATGAAGTTGACGGTGGTGGTGTTCTGCGTGTAGTCGTAGCGGAAGAACTCGTCGGAGACGTGGACGTGGTGGTCGGCGAAGAGTCGGTGGAACGGCTTCACGTCCTTCAGGATGTAATCGACCTTCAGCCGCACGATTTTCTGCTCCTTCCCCTTGAAGAGGTGCTTCTCCGCCGCCTCCAGCAGGATGAGCACCACGATGATGAGCAGGCTCGCCGCTGTGGCTACCACATACATCCCCGCGCCCACCGCCAGCCCGATGGAGGCGGTCATCCACATGTCGGCGGCGGTGGTCAGCCCCCTCACCGAGCCTTTCATCTGGATGATGGCCCCTGCGCCGAGGAAGCCGATGCCCGAGATGACCTGCGCGGCGATGCGCCCGGGGTCTCCGTTCTTCAGCCCCAGGTACTCCTGCGGGATGTAGATGGAGACGAGCATGGCGAGCGTCGCGCCCATCGAGATGAGGGCGAAGGTGCGCATGCCGGCTATCTGCCCCTTGTGCCGCCGCTCCAGCCCCACCGTGGCGCCGAGCACCATGCTGAGGAGCATCTTGAGGAGGGCTGTGCCGACGGTCACGTCCGTGGTGTCGGCGATTTGCTGTAAAGTGTCCGTGAGGTTCATTGTGCGGAAAAATTCGCGAAGGTGAGTAAAAATAAGGCAAAGTTAGTGATTCTCCGTGACATGACATCGCACTTGCCCTGTTTTTTCATGCAGATTCCCCATTTTCCTCCCTCCGTGCCCACCCTGCGCCTGTTCAGTCGTCCGCCCTGCGTGAAATAACATGCGCACCCTGCGTGTGTGATTTCACGCAGGGCGCGCACGGAGGCACGCTCAGGGTGTGCCAAAACGCTCAGCCCCGTCGCTCGGGGGAGCGGCGGGGCTGAGCGTATATATTATATGTGTAGGCGCGTTATTCGTCCTGGCCGAAGCTGACGGTCACGCTGGCAGGCTTGTCGGCAGGTTCGCCCTTGGTCAGGCCAGGTCGCCAGCGGGGCATGCCGGTCACGATGTTGAAAGCGGCGGTGTCGAGCGTGGAGCCTGCTGACTTTGTGACCTCCGCGCCGTAGATGTTGCCGTTCTTATCGACATGGAAGCTCACCACCACGTCGCCTGTGCCGCTCACGCCCGAGTGCAGCAGCTTCTTCTTCAGGTATGCCTTGAGGAATATCTCGCCGCCGGGGAACGAGGGTTCGGTGTCGCCCTGTGCTTTCTGCGTTTCCTTTTCGGCCGCCTTTGCCACGCTGTCGGCCACCGCGCCCACTTGGGCGGCGTGGGTGTTGCGTGCGCCGAAACCGCGCATCTGCGCTGCCTTCATTTTTTCCTCCACCTGCGCCTGTGCGCTCAGGGTGGTCAGGGCGAAGAGTGTCGCCCAGAGCATCTTCGTTGTCTTCATCGATGTTCCTTTCTTTCGTGAGGGTTACGTTTTCCTGCCCGTGTGGCCGCCTGTGGAAGGAATGGTCGGGCCGTTCGGGCAATTCGGGTACAAAGTTAGCAAGTTTCGGCAATTTGGACAACCGCCACGCCTTTTTATTGGCAATTTCTGTGTAAAAAGAAAAATAAACCCTATCTTTGCACATAGAAAACCTGTTAAAAGTAATGTAACGCAATGGAAAATAGAACCGTAGATTTGAGAAGCGCGTTCGCGGCGGGCTGGGCTTGCTTCAAGCAGCACGGCCTGTGGCTGTCGCTGGCGTATCTGGTCATAGGAATCTGTGTGGGCATCATCGCCATCATGACCGTGGGATACAGCTTCGTGGGGCTGTTGGTTTCAGCCGCCAGCGATACCGTCAACGGCATGAATGCATGGCTGGTTGGTGGCAGCGGCTTCGTCATGAGCCTCGTCCTGATGGTGCTCGTTCTCAGCCTGCTCGGTCTTGTGGTGGAAGTGGCGATGGACAACCTGAGCCTGGGGCTGATGAGCGGACGTTTCGAGAAGCTCACCTTCGATGCCGCCAAGATGCCCATGTGGCTCTATGTGAAGGCGTTTGTGGTCAACCTGCTCGTGGGACTCCTCTGCACCCTGTCCCTCGCCCTCTTCGTCGTGCCTTTCTTCTTCATCGCCCCGCGCATCGTGTTTGCTGGTCTTTATCAGCTGGCGCACCCCGAGGCTGGCATCATGGAGAGCATCGCAGCGAGCTGGCGCATGACGGAGGGCAACACGCTCATGCTGCTCCTCTTCCTCGTCAGTATGGTTGCCCTCAGCTATGTCGGCAGCTGCATCCCCCTCGTGGGCGCAGTGGTCGTGAAGGCATTCTTCCTGCTCTGCACCACCGCCATCTACTACCAGCTGGACACACAACAAGACACACACGCATCCGATGACAGTATCAGAACTCATCAATAAGACCGAGCGGACGGCATTCTCCTTCGAGGTGCTGCCACCGCTGAAGGGGACAGGCACGGAGACCCTGTTCCGCACCATCGACACGCTGAAGGACTTCGGCCCTGAGTACATCAACATCACCACCCATCGCAGCGAGTACGTCTATGTGGAACAGGCGGACGGCACTTATCTGCGCCGCTTCATCCGCCGCCGACCCGGCACCGTGGCAGTGGCAAGTGCCATCATGCAGCAGTATGGCGTGAAGGTCGTGCCCCATGTGGTGGTGAGCGGCATGAGCCGAGAGGACATCGAATACATGCTCCTCGACCTCCAGTTCCTCGGCATCCGCGACATCCTCATCCTGCGCGGCGACAAGGCGAAGGACGAAGCCCGATTCACACCCGTGAAGGACGGCTACAGCCACGCCACCGAACTCATCGAACAGGTGAACCAGTTCAACGCAGGCACGTTCATCGACGGCACACCCATCAAGCACCCCACCGCGCCCTTCTCCTACGGCGTGGCGGCCTATCCCGAGAAGCACGAGGAAGCCCCCAACATGGAGTTCGACCTCCAGGTGCTCAAGAAGAAGCAGGACCTCGGTGCCGACTATGCCGTCACACAAATCTTCTACGACAACCAGAAGTATTTCAGCTTTGTGGAGCAAGCCCGACAGGCAGGCATCCACATCCCCATCATACCGGGCATCAAGCCCATGGCAAAGCGCAGCCAGTTCAGCGTGCTGCCCAAGACCTTCCACCTCGACCTGCCCGAGGCCCTGTCTAAGGCGGTCGAAGCCTGCAAGACCGACGACGACGTGCGGCAGGTGGGCATCGAGTGGGGCATCGAGCAGTGCCGCGAGCTGATACGCCACGGCGTGCCCAGCCTCCACTTCTACTCCATCGGAGCAGCCGACAGCATCCGCGAGATAGCCAAAGAGATATACTGATTTCCCCCGACACCGCATGACCTTCGACCAAATCATAGCACAGGACACCGTGAAGCAACGCCTCCTCGACGAACTCAGTCAGGGACGAGTGCCCCACGCCCTCATGCTGTGCGGACCCGAAGGCAACGGCGCGCTGCCCATCGCCATCGCCTACGCCCAGCGGCTTTTGGGTGGAGGCGCGATGGCGGAGAAGTTGCAGCATCCCGACCTCCACTTCGTCTTCCCCATCTTCAAGAAGGCGAGCGGCAAGGACTCTTACTGCGACGACTTCCTGAAGGAATGGCGCGAGCAGCTCACGAGCCGCCCCTACTTCGGCATGAGCGAATGGATGGACACCATCGGGGCGGAGAACCAGCAGCTCCTCATCTACGCCAGCGAGAGTGCCGCCATCCTGCGCAAGCTCAGCCTCAAGTCGAGCCAAGGCGGATACAAGGTCATGGTCATTTGGCTGCCCGAACGCATGAACGCCGAGTGTGCCAACAAGCTGCTCAAACTGCTGGAAGAGCCGCCAGCCCTCACCGTCTTCCTCCTCGTCAGCGAGCAGCCCGACAAGGTGTTGCAGACCATCCGCAGCCGCACACAGATGGTCGCCGTGCCCCGACTGAGCGACAGCGAGGTGGAGCAGGCTCTCATCGACCGATACAGCGTCCTGCCAGCCGAGGCGAAGCGCATCGCACGCTCCTGCATGGGCAACATGGCAAAAGCCCTGCGCATCATCACGAGCGACAGGGAAGGGGAGTACTTCTTCGAGCTGTTCGTCGAGCTGATGCGCCTCACCTACGCCCGACGCGTCAAGGAAATGAAGCAGTGGGCAGACCGCGTGGCGGGCATGGGACGCGAACGGGTGAAGGCATTCCTCGACTACTGCCAGCGCATGGTGCGCGAGAACTTCATCTACAACTTCGGTCGTCACGACGAGCTGAACTACATGAACGCCGCCGAGGCGCAGTTCGCCGTCAAGTTCGCCCCCTTCATCAACGAGCGCAACGTCATCGGCATCATGGAGGAACTCGCACTGGCACAGCGCGACATCGGGCAGAACGTGAACGCCAAAATCGTCTTCTTCGACTTCGTGCTGAAGATGACCGTACTGATTAAGAACCGATAAAGACTAAGACACACAGATATGACAGAATTCAAATGTGGCAACTGCACAGGCAACATCTGCGCCAAGGGATGCAGCCGACATGCCGACAAACTGAACACATACGACTGGATGGCAGACGTGCCGGGCAACGCCGCCGCCTGCGAAATGGTGGAGGTGCAATTCAAGCCTCCACGCAAAGGGTACTTCCTCAATGTCAACAAGTTGCCGCTGGAGAAAGGCGACGTGGTGGCGGTGGAGGCAAGCCCCGGACACGACGTGGGCACCGTCACCATGACGGGACGGCTCGTGCCGCTCCAGCTGAAAAAGGCGAACATGAAGCCCGGCATCGAGCTGAAGAAGGTGTACCGCAAGGTGCGCCAAGCCGACATCGACAAGTATAAGGAAGCCAAGGCGCGTGAGCACGAGACGATGCTGGAGAGCCGCCAGATAGCCCTGCAACTGGGCTTGCAGATGAAGATTGGCGACGTTGAGTTTCAGGGCGATGGCAACAAGGCCATCTTCTACTACATCGCCGACGAGCGCGTCGATTTCCGCCAGCTCATCAAGGTGCTTGCCGACCGTTTCAGGGTGCGCATCGAGATGAAACAGATTGGTGCGCGCCAAGAGGCTGGACGCATCGGAGGCTTAGGCCCGTGCGGACGAGAGTTGTGCTGCGCCACATGGCTGACGGGCTTTGTCAGCGTGGGCACTGCCGCCGCACGCTTTCAAGACCTCTCGCTCAATCCGCAGAAGTTGGCAGGACAATGCGCCAAGCTCAAGTGCTGCATGAACTACGAGGTTGACCAGTATGTCGAGTCGCTTCGCCGCATGCCGTCGCGCGAAATCACGCTCCAGACGCAAGACGCTGAGTACTTCTTCTTCAAGGCCGACATTCTGGCGCGCCGCATCACATACTCCACCGACAAGAAGTTCCTTGCCAACGAGCAGACCATCTCGGCACGTCGTGCCTTCGACGTGATGCAGATGAACAAGAACGGCGAGAAGCCAGCCACCCTTGCCGAGGAGAAGGCTGAGCCGACACGCACATCGCGCGACATCCTCGACCAAGAGAGCATCAACCGCTTCGACTCGCGCAACCCGAAGCGCAAGAAGGGTGGCAAGAAGAAACAGAACCGCGGCGGACGGGACAAGCAGTCCTGACCGCTCTGATTAGAGATAAGAGGTGAGTGGCAAGGGGTGAGAGGAGTGTCAGGCAAACGGGTATCCTCATCCCCCCAACATTCCTCTCACCGCTGAATACTCACCACTTTCCCCTGAAAAATCACCCCGTGAAACCCCTCCTCCTCCTCGCCCTGTGCTTGGCAAGTGCACTGGTTGGTTGCCGTGGGAATCTCCTCCACAGCGACTATGCCGACCTGCCCCATGCGCAGTGGGACGGGCAGAAACCGCTCCTCTTCGACCTGCCCGTGGTGGACGAGCCGTGGGAGGGAAGTCTGAGAGTGGGCGTGCGCACAGTCAAGCGTTTCGCCTACGAGCAGGTGGTGGTACGTGCCGAAGTGCTCTGCGACGGCGAGCGTGTGGAAGACTGGCTGCTGCCCGTCGTCACGCATCATGCCGACCAAATGTGCGCTGCCGACCTGCTCTATGAGGAGTTCTTCTCTGAGCAGAAGCCCCTGCGCATCGAGGCTGGCAAGCGCTACACCCTTCGCCTCACCCATCGCATGCGGCTCAATCCGCTCGACAACATCACTTCCGTCGGCTTTGACTTGCAGACGCAGCCGACAGGCTTGTTTGACATACATCTTTAAGAACTGATGACTGAACCTTTTGAGAACTAATGGCAGACCTCCTTCTTTCAAGCCCGCAGAACCCACGCATCAAGACGCTTTTGCAGTTGGAGCAGAAGTCGTCGGAGCGCAGGCGCACAGGTCTCTTTGTGGTAGAGGGACAGCGTGAACTCCGCCATTGCCTCGCCGCTGGATTGGAGGTGGAAAGCCTCTACTGGTGTCGCGAACTGGTGTCTGCCGACTTTGTCCCCACTCCCCGCAGTTTTGAGGTGAGCCGTGGCGTGTATGAGAAGATAGCCTACCGTGGCAGCACCGAGGGTGTGGTGGCGGTGGTGCGTGAACGCCGTCTCTCGCTCGACGACCTGCCGCAGAAGGAGCACCCCCTCATCGTGGTGCTCGAACGGGTGGAGAAACCTGGCAATCTGGGGGCAATCCTCCGCAGTGCTGACGCTGCTGGAGCCGATGCCGTGGTGGTGTGCGACCCACTCACCGACCTCTACAACCCGAACCTCATCCGCAGTTCCATCGGGGCAATCTTCACCGTGCCCTGCGTGGCTTGCACCACCGACGAGTGCATCGCCTACCTCCGTCGGCACGACATCCGCATCCTCACCGCCCAGCTGCAAGACTCGCATCCTTACTACCACACGGACATGACCCGTGGCACCGCCATCGTGATGGGCACAGAGTCAACAGGCCTGACCGACACATGGCGGCGCGCCGCCGATGCCCACATCTGCATCCCGATGCTCGGTCAGCTCGACTCGCTCAATGTGAGTGTCAGCACCGCCATCCTGCTCTTCGAGGCTGTCCGACAGCGGTTAGGGCAGGAGTGACAGGGCATCTGTCCCGATTTTTTCGTGCTGCAAAGTTAGTGCCTTCGGGCATTGGGGAAGTGTGTTTGTGTACGTTGCGGTACTTCTTGCCCCTACCCA
>CAMWJL010000095.1 GCA_947174565.1 uncultured Prevotellaceae bacterium
CCCCCCCCCCCCCCCCCCCCCCCCCCCCCCCCCCCCCCCCCCCCCCCCCCCGCCGCCCCCCCCCCCCCCCCCCCCCCCCACCCCCCCCCGCCCCACTTTCGGGCAACCAGATATTCGTTGTGCCATCAGGTTCGCAACTTAAAACGGCATTGGATGTAGATGGTAAGGAATATCCCCGAGAAGGAAAAGGTACTTTCACTATCACAATTGACGATGCAGGTACTGGCTCTACCGCAGGACTTGCCAGCTTTATGGATAGAGCGACACTCTGTATTGATGCAAGAGGCAACAATGAAGCCATTGTCACCGTAAACATTGCTTTCTCAGGCGATGACGAATACAATGCTACTTCTGTCACCTACACCGTTCTGATTCCGAGAAAGGTATATCTCACGTCACATGCTCAAGCTACTGACTGGGCTTTGTCCATCAATGAAAAGTGTGACCTCCTCTACAAGGACAAGTACTATCCCAATATAAGTGACGAAGAGCAAAGGCAGAAAGCTGAAAAAAGACAGGCTTGGTACATCCTTCCGATAGTCGATGCCAAGGGAAAGCTTGTGGATAAGTACAAGGACTACTTCTGGCTCTGCAACGCCGACACCAAGCAGTTTGTCACCATCAACGAAGATACAAAGAAAGCAGAACTTACCTCTGCATTGCCTGCAAATGAGGTGCCAAACAGAAACAACATACCTGTAGGCGCACAGAACTCATACTTCACTTATGACGCAAACCATTGGATGAGTGTCTATAAGTACACTACTGCCTATAGTTTCGCAATCATCAACTATGGTAATTTTGAGGTTGCAATGCGTGACAATAGAGTAGGGGCCAATAAGGACATCATCATTACCTTCATTGAGAAATAACCTCAGACATGTTACTTGACATTCTTTTCATACTCATCGGATTCGCCCTCCTGGTTAAGGGGGGCGATTTCTTGATTAGCGGTGCTGTCGCCATTGCGCAGCGCGCCAAGCTCAGCCCCATGGTCATCGGCCTCACCGTCATCGGATTCGGCACATCGCTGCCCGAACTACTGGTCAGTTCACAGGCGGCATGGGCAGGGTCGTCGGGTCTCGCCATCGGCAATGTGGCAGGTTCCAACATCGCCAACGTGGCCCTCATCCTCGGAGCCACAGCCCTCATCCGTCCGCTGCCGTCCAGCCGCATGATGCTGCGCATCGACGTGCCTTTCATGCTCTTCGCCATGGTGCTCTTCCTCATCGCAGCCTTCACTGACGGCACCATCACACGCTGGCAGGGCATTGCCATGACCTTTACCCTCGTCGCTTTCATCACTTGGGAAATCCTCCGCTCGCGCCGTGCCACCAAGGCTGCCGAGAGCGCAGAAACCACCGCCACGCCCATGCCGCTGTGGAAAGCCCTGCTGCTCGTCGCCGTCTCCCTTGCCGCCATGGTGTGGGGCGCAGACCTCCTCATCGACGGCAGCACCAGCATCGCCATGCAGTTGGGCAACTACTTCGGTGTCAACCCCAAGGAAATGGAGCGCATCATCGGCCTCACCATCGTGGCGGTGGGCACATCGCTGCCCGAACTCTTCGCCTCCGTCATCGCCGCCCGCAAGGGGGAGACGGACATGGCGGTGGGCAACATCGTCGGCTCCGTCTCGTTCAACATCCTGTGTGTGGTCGGTGTCTCATCTGCCATCACGCCCATTCAGAACGCGTGGACACCCTTCATGTTTGACTACCTCGTCATGCTCGCCCTCGGTCTCGTCCTGCTCCTCTTCCTCCGCACCAAGCACCTGCTCGAACGCTGGGAAGGCGCAGTCCTCCTCCTCGCATACGTTCTATACATCGCGCGTACATTATATATATAATATAGCGGCGCGAGAAAAGAGGTGAGGCAGGGGAAGAGAAACCGCTATTTAACATAAGCGCGGTTATAACACATTCGTACACTTTTCATAATAACAAAAAGATGATGGATACAAACATTCTTATATGGCTCACGCTTGCGGCAGGTGCCGTGGTGGGCGCATTGGGTACGGCTCTGTATTTGCAGAGCCGTCGCCACACGTTGTTGGCACGCATCGGGGTGCTCGAAGCGCAGTGTAAAAGCCAGGAGGAACAGGCGGAGACGCTGATGGCGGCGAGGGAAAAGGCGCACCAACAGGCGTTGGAAGCGAAAGAAGACAGTTTCCAGCAGGTGCTGCAAGAGAAGGAACGAGGCTATCAGGAGGCGTTGCAGGCGAAGGAAGACAGTTTCCAACAGATGCTGCAAGAGAAGGAACGGACCTATCAGGAGACGTTGCAGGCGCAGCAGCAGCACTTCGACGTGAGCATCGCGAAGGTGGAGGCACAGATGAAATTGGCGACGGACGAGATGCTGAAACAACGGCAGAGGGAGTTTGCCGAATCGAGCCAAATCGGGCTTGGGCAGATTGTCAACCCCCTGCGCGAGACTATCGACAAGATGAAGTTAGCGATGACGGAGAATGCCGACCGCATGACGCACGCCTTTCGCGAGAGCACGCAGAAGCAGACCGCCATGAGCAGCGAGATGAAAGCCAACATCGAGCTGATGATGCGCCAGAGCGAGGCGGCGAAGCGGAGCGCGGACGAGCTGAACCGCACGTTCCGCATCGGCAACCGTGTGCAGGGCGACTGGGGCGAGACCATCCTCGACGAACTGCTGGAAAGTCAAGGTCTGAAGCGTGGCATCCATTACGACACGCAGCCATACATCCGCGATGCCGCTGGCAACATCGTCCACGCACCGGGCGGCACGACCATGCGCCCCGACATCATCCTGCACCTGGATCAGCGGCGCGAGGTCATCATCGACTCCAAAGTGTCGCTCTCCGCTTTCATCGACTATGCCAACGCCACGGACGAGACCGACCGCCAACGCTTCCTTAAACTCCACATCGACAGCTTGAAGAACCATGTGCGGGGCCTGTCTGCCAAGGACTATTCCGCCTACATCCAGCCTCCCAAGGCTCGCATGGATTATGTCATCATGTTCGTGCCCCACTCCGCCGCCCTCTGGACGGCACTTCACGCCCAACCCGACCTGTGGCGCAACGCGATGGCGCAGAACGTGTTCATTGCCGACGAGCAGACCCTCTTTGCCGCCCTGCGCATCATCAACCTGACGTGGACGCAGATTGCCCAAGCGCAGAACCACGAGAAGGTGTATGCCCTTGCCAACGAGATGCTCGACCGCGTGGGGCAGTTCATGAAGAAGTACGAAGCCTTGGGGCAGACCCTCAATCGCGCCACCCAAGCATACGAGGATGGGGCGCGCAAACTCGCTCCCACGGGGCAGAGCATCCTCACCACTTGCGCCAAGTTGCAGAAGTTGGGTGCCAAGCAGAGCGACAAGAATCCGCTTCCGCAACTCACCGACATCAGCGAAATCCCCGTAATTGAATCCGACAGGGACGCTTTTGACCCCTCGAAGGAAACAATAACGGACAATGGCGCATCGTAAAGCACACGCTAAAATGTCCGTTTTTATCACTCATTTATGCGTAATTGCGTGCAAAGTGTTCCTTTACATACAAAAAGAGACCTTTTTTGTATTCTCGGAAACATTTTCCGCCTTTTTTATTGCAAGAAGACGGCAAACCCGATAACTTTGCATCGTCAATTAGAAAAATATCCACGAGCGCACAACGCCGACACGGTAAAACGACACGCTCAACCGATAAGAAACCGTAACAACCGATTCACTAAGAACAATTTCACTAAAAACGCTAACTCATGAAGAAACTCATCTTGACAGTTATCGCATTCCTCTCGTTTGGATTCTACCACCAGGCGATGGCTCAGGATTCGGGCGAAAAGAACCCAAACCTGAAGCAGGGAGGCAAATACATCGGCCACAAGAAGGATGGCAAGATGCACGGTAAGGGAGTGTACGAGTGGAAGAACGGCGACCGCTTTGAAGGCAACTTTGTGGATGGTCAGATTGATGGCTATGGACGCTATTCTTGGGTTGATGGCGACCAGTATCAGGGCGACTTCAAGAACGGCAAGCAGGATGGTTTCGGCTCTGCTTTCTATGCTGACAAGTGCAACACTTACGAGGGTGAGTGGAAGAATGGCAAGCGTAACGGTCACGGCAAGTTGACTTGGGCTAACGGTGACACTTACGAGGGCGAGTGGGTTGATGATGTGCGTGTGGGTGAAGGTGTCTTCACGGCTGCCAACGGTGACAAGTATGTTGGTCACTATGAGAACAATATGCGTAACGGATACGGCACTTACTACCATAACAACGGTGACGTTTATGCTGGCCAGTGGCTGAACGGCGAGAAGGAGGGGCTTGGCAAATATACTTACGCCAACGGCAATGTGTATGAGGGTCAGTTCTGCAACTCCTACATTGAGGGACAAGGCACGTTTGTGTGGGCTTCGGGCGCGACATATACGGGTCAGTTTAAGGAAGATATGCGCAACGGTGTGGGCACATACACCACTGCTACGGGCAGGGTGATTGCCGGCAGCTGGAAGGACAACCGCTTTTCGGGCGACATCAACAATGCTCTTGCGCAGCGTTGACCTGACTTGGACGAGACACTTTAATATTCTCATTATTCATATCCTTAATTTGTTTTTGAATCCCCGTGAGGGGCTAACATATCTACTTAACAACAACAACACAGAACTGGGTCTTAGCCATTAGGAAACAGAGTATAAACAATCGGCGGGACACTGGTTCACATGATGAAACGTGAGTTTTCATACATGGTGAATAGCATCAAAAGAATTATTTTTTTTGGTATTAGATTAAGTAGGAGAAAAGGCGCAGTTTTGTTGCGATAACACGACTGCGATACTCCTCCGAAATAAAAACAGAGTTAGTTAGTAAATAGTGACGACCTCGGAGATTGGAAATTCGATTCCATTCTCCGAGGTTTTTTTGTGCCCTGCGGGATGGGGTGGCTGCGCGGCGGAGCAGGAAGGCGGTGGGCGTGAGGTGTGGGGCATGGTGGATGGTGCGTTTTGAGGAGGGCGAGTGGGGTTTTGCGGACACGGTGCAGGACTCTTTGTGCGCACCTTGCGTGGAATAACATGCGCAGGGTGCGCATGCTATTTTGCGCAAGGTGCGTGTGTTATTTCACGCAGGGTGCGTGCTTGGACGGGTGCAGGATGTGTGCCTGTGGTGGAAAAGGTTGGGGAGGGAGAAAAAAACGAGGTGGGCGTGGTGCGGTGTCGCTCTTTTTCACTATCTTTGCACCACATTATATATATATATTGCAACGACATGAACACATTGACGGCAGGAACGGCGGTGATGATTTTGAGCACGACGATAGCGAGTGTGCCCGCTTGGGCGTGGTTCATCCTTGTGTGCATGGCCTTGGTGGCTGTGGCGGCCGGGGTCATGGTGCAGAGCACGAAGCGGAAGGCGGAGCGGAGCATGGAGGCGTTGCGGCATGACATGGAGCGTCGCCACCGCGAGGAGATGGACTCGCTGATGAAGACGATGGTGTCGCAGATGGAGTCTGCCATTGCCAAACGTGGCGAGGCGGCTGCCAAGGCGGACACGGGGATGAGGACGGAGAGTGGCAGGGCCGAGGGGGTGCAGACGAGGGAGGAGAGCGAGTCGGAGATGCCGCAGACGGTGGATGACAGCAATGCTGCCGAGGTGTCGGCGCAGTTTGACGAGCAGCACGCGGAGGTGCGCACCGACGGGCATCGCTTCACGATGCTGATGGTGGACGACAGTGCCGACATGTGCCGTTTCGTGCATGACTATTTCAACGGTGTATATAAGGTGTTCACGGCGCGCAACGGGGTGCAGGCGTTGGAGGTGCTGGCCGAGCAGGACAACATAGACCTGGTGGTGAGCGACGTGACCATGCCCCAGATGGACGGCATGGAGCTGTGCCGCCGCATCAAGACGGACCTGCGCTGGTCGCACATCCCTGTCATCCTGCTCACGGGCCTGACCGACCAGCAGAAGGAGATGGAGGGGCTGAAGTTAGGGGCGGACGACTACATCACGAAGCCCTTCAACGCTGAGAATCTGCGCCTGCGCGTCAAGTCGCTCATCGAGAAGAAGGAACGCCGCCAGCAGCAGTTCCGCGAGCAGGTGGATGTGGATGCGAAGGACATCACCATCACGTCGGTCGATGAGGTGTTCATCCAGAATGCCATGCGCATCTGCGAGGAGCACATTGCCGACAACGACTTCTCGGTGGAGGCACTGGGCCACGAGCTGAACCTGAGCCGCACCTACCTCTACAAGAAGCTCGTCAACATCACGGGCAAAAGCCCGAACGAGTTCATCCGCACCATCCGCATGAAGCGGGGCAAGCAGATGCTGGAGCAGGACACCATGCAGATAGCCGAAATCTCCGCGGCCCTGGGCTACAGTAGCCCCAAGCGTTTCACCGAGAACTTCAAGATGGAGTATGGCATGTCGCCCTCGGAATACCTGCGCGAGGTGAGGAGCAAGAAATAAACAGCAATCATGAGAAAGTTTGAAGACATACAAGTGGCGGTGGCAGGCACGGGCTATGTGGGCCTGAGCATCGCCACGCTGTTGGCACAGCACCACAGGGTGACGGCAGTCGATGTGGTGCCGGAGAAGGTGGACCTCATCAACCAGCGGAAGTCGCCCATCCAGGACGGGTACATCGAGCAGTATCTGGCGGAGAAGGAGCTGAACCTCGTCGCCACGCTCGACGGGCGCAAGGCGTATGCCGAGGCGGACTTTGTGGTCATCGCCGCGCCGACCAACTATGACCCCGTGAAGAACTACTTCGACACGTCGCACGTGGAGGAGGTCATCGACCTCGTGCTGGAGGTGAATCCCGAGGCCGTGATGGTCATCAAATCGACCATCCCCGTGGGATACACCGAGAGCCTCTACCAGCGGTATGGCCATGCCGTGAAGCTGCTCTTCTCGCCCGAGTTCCTGCGCGAGAGCAAGGCACTCTACGACAATCTGTACCCGTCACGCATCATCGTCGGCTCGCCACGGCGCATCGAGGTGAAGCACGCCGAGGAGCTGCGAGAGGCTGCCGAGACCTTTGCGCGGCTCTTGCAGGAGGGGGCGTTGAAGCCCGACATCGACGTGCTGCAGATGGGGCTGACGGAGGCGGAGGCGGTGAAGCTCTTTGCCAACACGTATCTGGCCCTGCGCGTGAGCTACTTCAACGAGCTGGACACCTACGCCGAGGTGAAGGGTCTCGATGCGCACGCCATCATTCAGGGCGTGGGTCTCGACCCTCGCATCGGAACGCACTACAACAACCCGTCCTTCGGCTATGGCGGCTACTGCCTGCCCAAGGACACGAAGCAGCTGCTGGCGAACTATCAGGACGTGCCCCAGCAGATGATGACCGCCATCGTGGAGAGCAACCGCACGCGCAAGGACTTCATCGCCGACCGCGTGCTGCAAATGGCTGGTTATTACAGCTATACCAACCGCATCCGCTGGAATGCCGACGTGGAGAAGGAGGTCGTCATCGGCGTGTTCCGCCTCACCATGAAGAGCAACTCCGACAACTTCCGCCAGTCCAGCATCCAGGGCATCATGAAGCGCATCAAGGCGAAGGGTGCCACCGTCATCATCTACGAGCCTACCCTGCCCGACGGCACGACGTTCTTCGGCTCGAAGGTGGTCAACGACCTCGCCCAGTTCAAGGCTCAGGCACAGGCGATTATCGCCAACCGATACGACTCCTGCCTCGACGACGTGCAGGACCGAGTCTATACGCGCGACATCTTCCACTGCGATTAGAAATTAGAGAAAAGAGGTGAGTGGTAAGGGGTGAGAGGAATGTCAGGCAAACGGGCATCCTCACCACCCCCAAAAAACATTCCTCTCACCCCTCACTTCTCACCACTTACCCCTAAAAAACTCACTCCCCATGAAGAAGACCCTCCTCACCCTCATCCTCACCGTGCTCTGCCACCTCGCAGGGGCACAGACCTTCGAGCTGCGACTGCTCAACCACTGGGACAACCCCAACGGCACGGTCGAACGCGGCTATGCCGGACGCTCCATCTGGAAGTGGGACGAAATCCCCACGGGCAAAGGCGCAATGCCGCAGACACTGAAAGCACGCTACGAGGAGTACGGGCGCATCAACCAGTCCTACGGCATCAACGGCACAGTGCTCAACAACGTGAACGCCAAGCCCATAGCCCTCTCCACCCCCATGCTGCGGAAGACCGCCAAGATAGCCGACGTGCTCCGTCCCTACGGCATCAAGGTCTATCTCTCCGTCAACTTCGCCTCGCCCAAGGCATTAGGCGACCTCGCCACCGCCGACCCCCTCGACCCCAAGGTGCAGCAGTGGTGGCAGCGGAAAGCGAACGAAATCTACCGCCTCATGCCCGACTTCGGCGGCTTCCTCGTGAAGGCCAACAGCGAGGGAGAGCCTGGCCCGATGGACTATGGATGCACCCATGTGGATGGAGCCAACATGCTCGCCAAGGCCCTCGCCCCCCACAAGGGCATCGTCATGTGGCGCGCCTTCGTCTATGCCGCCAAGGGCCACACCGACACGCAGAAGACAGCCGCCCAGCTCGCCTACGAGGGCGACCGCGCCAACCAGGCCTACGAGGAGTTCGTCCGCTTCGACGGGCAGTTCGACGACAACGTCATCATCCAAATCAAGAACGGCCCCATCGACTTCCAGCCACGCGAGGCGGTCTCTCCCCTCTTCTTCGCGCTGCGGAAGACGAAGATGATGGTGGAGTTCCAAATCACACAGGAATACACGGGCGAGAGCATCCACACCTGCTTCCTCGCCCCCATGTGGCGCGAGTTCTTCGACACCCTCGCCATCCCCTCTGAAAGTGCCACGGCTTGCGACCAGCCCACGCTCCGCACCCTCTTCCCCAACCTCGTCGGCATCGCCGGCGTGGCGAACATCGGCGATGCGCCCAACTGGACAGCCAACGACCTCGCCATGGCGAACTGGTATGCCTTCGGACGACTCGCCAACGACGTGGAAACCCCGTCCAAGGTCATCGCCCAAGACTTCCTGCGCAGCCACTACAACACCACCGACGACCGCTTCGTCGCCCCCATGACCCAGCTGCTGCTCCGCAGCCGCGAGGCCGTGGTCGATTACATGATGCCATTAGGCCTGCACCACATCTTCGCTGGCGACCACCACTATGGCCCCGAGCCGTGGTACGCGCCCAAGGGATGCCGCGAGGACTGGCTGCCACGCTTCTACCACCGCGCCGACTCCATCGGGCTGGGTTTCAACCGCTCCGACCACTGCGAGCCATGCCTCAAAGGCAACATCGGCTCCAACAACGTGAGCCAGTACCCCGAGCCTTTGCGTACATTATATAATAATATGGCGACCTGCCCCGAACACCTGCTGCTGTGGTTCCACCATGTGCCGTGGAACTACACGCTCCACAACGGGCTTTCGCTCTGGGACAACCTCTGCTACACCTACGACCGCGGCATCCGTCAGGCACAGGACTTCGTCGCCACATGGGAAGCCATGCGCCCCTATGTGCCAGCCGACCGCCATGCCGCCCAGCTGCGCCGTTTCCGCCGTCAGGCACAGGACGCCCAATGGTGGCGCGATGCCTGCCTGCTCTACTTCCAGCAGTTCTCCCACCTCCCGTTGCCGCCCGACTCTCCCACCCCCCACTACACGCTGAATCAGCTGCAACGCTACCACCTCCACATGGACATCTACACCACCGCCGACATCGACAAGCTACCATAAGAGGTTGGTGTTTTCTCAATTTTTAACTATATTATTGGGTTAAATTATTGCGCATTATTGCCAATTATTGTTTGCTACAACAAGGTCGCTTGCGACCGAAACCCACACACAAAGGGGGGCTTCTTTAACAACAATTACCAATAATTTGCTCCAATAATAATTCATGAGCAATTCATGTTGAAGATAAAAACACGAATTGCTCATAAATTATTGCTGGGTAGGGGCAAGAAGTACCGCAACGTACACAAACACACTTCCCCAATGCCCGACAGCACTACCTTTGCAGCGTGAGAACCGTCAAGCCAGTTGGGCGATGAGTCCTCTGGTTATTCTCAAAAACACCAAATAAAACACCTCAAAAACACCGAATAAAAAGCCTCAAAAAGCAAGATTTGTCTGCACAATCCAAATATTTGTATTATCTTTGCGGGCAGATTTAAGAACGAATAGATGGAGTATCTAAGTAGAACAGCAGACACCATGCTACAAAACCTTCTTGATGCGTTCGGTGCCGTATTGATAGAAGGTCCTAAGTGGTGTGGCAAAACGACTACAGCCGAACAGACCGCCAAAAGTGTCATTAGGATGCAGGACACTGACATGCGTGATGAATATTTAGCCACAGCAATGTCTAAGCCCTCCCTGTTACTTCATGGGGACACTCCCAGACTGATTGATGAATGGCAGGATGCCCCTGTTCTATGGGATGCTATCCGCACGATGGTTGACAAACGCAGCCAACCGGGACAATTCATCCTCACTGGGTCTAATGCCGTTGATAAATCGCAGATTCATCATTCGGGAAATGGTCGCATAACCAAGATGAGCATGCTACCCATGAGTCTTTGGGAATCGGGGGAATCAACAGGTGAGGTGTCACTGTTGGAGTTGTTCAATAATCCCAATTATGACATAGACGGTTGTCAATCAAAGATGAGCATAGAGAATTTGATTTTTGCAGCATGCCGTGGAGGATGGCCTGGTACTCTTATGGCACGTTCGGAAAAAGCCCAGTTGTTGATAGCCCGTAACTATGTCCGCACCGTTTGTAGCGAAGACATTTCTCGGATAGACGGCAAGCGTCGCAACGAGAAACTTGCCATGATGATATTGCGGTCGTATGCGCGTAACATTTCATCACTTGTTAAAAAGACGACCATGCTTGCCGATGTGGTGTCATCTGAAGAAATAGAATGCGGCATTGACACGTTCAATGATTATGTGAACGCCCTTGAACGCCTCTTCGTCATTCAAGATATAGATGCCTGGTGTCCTGCGATACGTAGTAAAACAGTTATCCGAAGCTCATCTAAACGCGGATTCTGTGACCCGTCAATAGCCGTGGCTCTTCTTGGACTGACACCAGAAGCATTGACTACACAACTGAAAACATTCGGATTTATCTTCGAGCAAATGTGTGTGCGTGACATGAAAGCTTATACACAAGGTCTGTATAGTCATGTGTCTTATTACCATGACCGATATGGCTTGGAAGCTGATTTCGTACTGCATCTTGAAGATGGACGCTATGCCTTGGTAGAGTGTAAGTTGGGAAGTAAAGAGATTGAGGACGGCGCGAGCCACCTATTGGAGTTGAAGAGGCTTATCCATAAGCATAATGAGAAAGAGAAGCAGATGCCCATTCGTGACCCCGACCTTTTAATAATACTCACGGGGGGGCAGATGGCATACACCCGTCCTGACGGAGTTAAAATTATACCATTAGGCTGTTTGAAAGATTGACCCTCTTTTCAAAAGGTAAAAACCAGTGTTCTTGTACCGCCGTTGTATCTCGGATGCTCTAAACGTCTGGGATTCAACGGTGGTTAATCATCAAAGTGAAAAGCGCGAATTGTTCATGAATTATTGTTGGGTAGGGGCAAGAAGTACCGCAACGTACACAAACACACTTCCCCAATGCCCGA
>CAMWJL010000096.1 GCA_947174565.1 uncultured Prevotellaceae bacterium
AAAACACGATGATGGCAGGATGTAAGAACACACGAATTCCCGCGTCCGTGACAAGTTTGGGAGATTTGTGCTTCTATGGCTGCTCCTCCCTCACGTCGATAGAGATTCCATCGTCAGTGACAAGCTTGGGAAATTACTGCTTCCAGTATTGCTCGTCCCTCACGTCGATAGAGATTCCATCGTCAGTGACAAGCTTGGGAAATCAATGCTTCTATGACTGCTCCTCTCTTAAAACCGTCATTTGCAAGATGGAAAACGTGATAGAAGATTATTCTTTGTTTAACTGGAGTACTCCCATCTACAAGGCCACTCTGTATGCCCCCGAAGAACTGCTTGACATCTACAAATCCGCCAACCCTTGGAGAGGTTTCGGCACGATACTGCCTTGGACAGAAGAACTTGAAGTCAGTGTTGATGAAACTCCTGAACTCGGCATCGCTCTCAAAACGAACAATGGCAATGTGGTGGTGTCAGGTCTTGCGGACGGCACACCTGTATCATGCTACACCGTTGACGGTCGTCTGCTCGGCAAGGCATCTGCCGATAGCGGCACAGCAACATTCGCAGCCGGATCCAACAGCATCGTGATAGTAAAGGTTGGAAAGAAGAGTTTCAAGGTCTATGTGAAGTAAGGCTATCCGCTTCATCACCACATATATATAATAGAACAGGCTCCGTTCTCTCATGCAGAACGGAGCCTGTCTGTTCTCCGACCTTATTGCAAGGCATACAATCAGCGGGGACATGAAGGACTTTTTAACCACTTGCTTGGCAGATTCTTTGCACAACACAGAATATTTTTGTAACTTTGTAGCGGTTATCATGAAAGGCGAGAGGTAAGACAAGACAACAATATGAAAATGAATAAATACGTTATATCTTGTGCATTGGGACTCATGCTGTCGTTGGGCGTGCAGGCACAGAGGATTGTGTTTGAGAAGAACCTTGTGAATGCAGGCTCGACCCTGTGGAAGAGACCTATCACGGCTGTCTTCAAGTTCACGAACAAGGACAGGGAGCCACTATTGGTCAGAGAGGTAGATGCAGGATGTGACTGTCTAACGCCCCAATGGCCCACCAACAGCATCATGAAGGGAGAGGGGGGAGAAATCCGCATCACTTACGATGCCAAGCAATTAGGACACTTCGACCGATACATCGACGTATATACCAACAGCAGCGAGAAGCCCGTAAGAATCCGCATGAAGGCGTTGGTGAGCAACAAAGAGTCGAGTGCCATCGAGGAGTTCTTTCCATGCCACATTGATGACATCTTGATGAGCACAAACAATGTCGAGTTTACGGATGTGAACGTGGGGGACTCTACCACCGTGGAAATCGAGCTATTGAATCAAAGCAACGATGTCTATACGCCCAAACTGATGCACTTGCCTGCCTACATCACGGCAGAGTACATGCCTGAGATGATAGCTCGCGGTCGGCGCGGCAAGATTGTACTCACACTCCATAGCGACAAGCTGCCTGACCTCGGGCTGAACCAAACAAGCATCTATTTGGCACGCTTCTCGGGCGACAAGGTGGGCACGGACAACGAAATCGCCGTGTCGGCAGTGTTGCTGCCTGACCTCCATTTCGCCCAGCAATTCGACAAGAAGCCTCACTTCCATATCTCTGCTACGGAACTCTCCATGGGCAAGTTGGGGAAGAAGAGCAAGGTGAAGGGATACGTGAAGATTAGCAACAAGGGGGATGGCGTGCTGAAACTCAGCAAAATTCAGGCGTTTAACCGTGCCATTTCCGTCGCCATCAACAAGACGGAACTGCAACCAGGCGAGGAAGTGAAGATGGACATCACCATTGACACACATTTCTTGGGCATGTCGAAGACGCAACCCCGAGTGCTCATCATCAGCAATGACCCAGCTCATCCCAAGGAAGTAGTGACCGTGAATTTTGAGAAATAGCAAAAAAGCAAACGTGAAGATGGAACATCCAGAGAACAGCAACGAATACGCAGGCCTGCAAGTCAACGCCGGCGTGGAGCAACCATCCATTGTCAATCCCTATCTGAAGCAGATGAGGAAGAAGCGGCAGAAGCTCTTCACGCCTGCCGAGTATGTAGAAGGTATCTTGAAGGGAAACGTCAGCATGCTGAGCCAAGCTGTCACGCTGATTGAGAGCGTCTTGCCCGAACATCAGGTGATTGCCCAGGAAGTGATAGAGAAGTGCCTCCCCTACGCTGGCAACTCTGTCCGCATCGGCATTAGCGGTGTGCCCGGTGCAGGAAAATCTACCAGCATCGACACGTTTGGCACGCACCTCCTGAACAACTATGGTGGGAAGTTAGCTGTGCTCGCCATTGACCCATCGTCAGAAAAGACCAAAGGCAGCATCTTGGGCGACAAGACGCGCATGGAGAAACTGTCCGTGCATCCGAAGTCATTCATTCGTCCCAGCCCCACAGCAGGCAGTTTGGGAGGCGTGGCTCGCAAAACTCGCGAGACCATCATCCTCTGCGAAGCCGCAGGTTACGATAACATCTTCGTGGAGACCGTAGGTGTGGGACAGAGCGAGACGGCATGTCACTCCATGGTGGATTACTTCTTGCTCATTCAGTTGGCTGGCACTGGCGACGAACTGCAAGGCATCAAGCGAGGCATCATGGAGATTGCCGACGGCATCGTCATCAACAAGGCTGATGGCAACAACGTGGACAAAGCCCAGTTGGCGGCTTCACACTTCCGCAACGCCCTTCACCTGTTCCCTGTCCCCGATAGCGGCATTGTGCCCGAAGTGATGTGCTACTCGGGGTTCTACGAGCTGAACATCGACGAAGTGCTCAAGATGGTATTCCGCTACATCGACCAAGTGAAAGAAAGCGGCTACTTCCAGTATCGCCGTAATGAGCAGTCGAAGTATTGGATGTATGAGAGCATCAACGAGCACTTGAAGAACAGCTTCTACTACAACCCTGTCATCAAGAGCACCATCGGTCAGATGGAGAACGATGTGCTGGGTGGACAAATCACCTCTTTTGTGGCAGCCAAGAAATTGCTGGACACCTACTATGCGACACTCAAATAGACTCTACCTCATCAGCGCACTGTTGCTCCTATCCACACACGTTGCAGCACAGGACGGGAAAGTAGGATACCAATTCCTCAACATCCCTGCCAGTGCCCATTCAGCAGCATTGGGAGGTGCCAACATCAGCATTGTGGAAGACGACGCCACCCTCATGTGGACCAACGCCGCCATGCTCACCAACGTGTCTGACAACAGCATTGCTTTCAGCTACAACTCTTATATTCGTTCCAGCCAGCTCTTGTCTGCGGGCTATACCAGAGCCGTCAGCGAACGCGGCACTTGGGCTTTGGGCGCGCAAATGCTCAATTACGGAAAGATGGACGAGACCGACGAGACGGGCAACGTCATCGGCAACTTCACCGCCAAAGACATCAACATCCAAACCTCCTATTCTTACCTGCTCAGCGACCGTTGGAGCGGTGCTATCACCGCCAAGGTACTCTTGAGCAACTACGCCAACTATTCCAGCACGGCGTTAGGAGCCGACCTCGCCCTCAACTACTTCGACGAAGAACACGGCTTCTCGTTCTCCACGACAGGGCGCAATTTGGGCGGACAAATCTCCTCGCTTTATGAAGATGGCGACAAAAAATCTCTGCCATTCAACCTCGCCTTGGGCATCAGTAAAGACTTTGCGAATGCCCCGTTGCGCTTCTCGCTGACAGCCGACGACATCACCCATTGGGACGATGTGGCGTTCATCCAGCATTTCGTGGCGGGCATGGACATCCTGCCCTCCAAGAGCACATGGTTGGCACTCGGCTATAACTTCCGACGTGCCAAAGAGATGAAGGTGCAGGACAAGAGCCACTGGGCAGGGTTCAGCATCGGCGCAGGCCTCAACGTCAAGAAGTTCAAGGTGGGAGTGGCCTATGGCAAGTACCATATCGCCGCATCCTCCATTCTTATAAATGCAGCAATATCATTATGAAGAAAATCATCATTGCCATCGACGGGCACTCCAGCTGTGGAAAGAGCACCATGGCGAAACAACTTGCCAAAGATATAGGATATGTATATGTAGATACGGGAGCCATGTACCGAGCCGTCACCTTGTTTGCCATGCGCAACGGACTTTTCCCCGACGAAGGCATCAACGAAGCAGAACTCAAAGCAGCCATTGACGCAGGGAAGATTCATATTGGTTTCAAATTCAACCCCGAAACAGGTCGTCCCGACACCTATTTGAACGGCGAGAAAGTGGAAGATGAGATTCGTCATATGGCGGTCAGCAACCATGTAAGCCCCATTGCGGCACTCCCCTTTGTGCGTACCTTGCTGACCGAACAGCAACAGGCAATGGGCAAGGAGAAAGGCATTGTAATGGACGGGCGCGACATCGGCACCGCTGTCTTTCCACAAGCCGAGTTAAAGGTGTTTGTCACAGCTTCGCCTCGTGTGCGTGCCCAACGCCGTTACGACGAACTGCTGGGGAAAGCCAAGACGCAAGCCGAGCGCGATGTCCTCAACTTCGACGAAATCCTCAAGAACGTGGAAGAGCGCGACTACATCGATTCGCATCGCGATGTAGCCCCACTCCGTCAGGCCGAGGATGCCTTGGTGCTCGACAACTCCAACCTCACACGCGAGGAACAGAGCACTTGGCTTTTAGAAAGATACAAAGAGAAAGCTGGCGATGCCACAACCGCATAACCGCAACGTATGCTAATCGAGATTGATGAAGGTTCAGGCTTCTGCTTCGGTGTGACGACAGCCATCAAGAAGGCAGAAGAAGAGTTGGCAAAGAGCCATTCGCTCTATTGCTTAGGCGACATTGTACACAATGGACGCGAGGTGGAGCGTCTGAAGAAGTTAGGGCTGACCACTGTGGGGCACAACGACCTCAACATGCTGCACGACACAAAGATGCTCCTCCGTGCGCATGGCGAACCTCCACAGACTTATGCCAAAGCCCAGCGTGCCAACATCCAACTCATTGATGCCACCTGTCCCGTGGTGCTAAACCTCCAAAAGCGTATCCGCAAGGCATACGAGGCAGGGGGGCAGATTGTCATCTACGGCAAGAACGGACACGCCGAAGTCATCGGTTTGGTCGGTCAAACCGAGGGTACAGCCATCGTCATTGAGAATCTGGACGATGCCACGAAACTCGATTTCAGCCACGACATACAGCTTTTCTCCCAAACCACAAAGTCGCTGGAAGGCTTTCGTGAGATTGTCCGCTACATCGAGGAGCACATGCAGGATGGCGCACACTTCAGCTACTTCGACACGATTTGCCGCCAAGTAGCCAACCGCATCCCCAACATCAAAGAGTTTGCTTCTCGCCACGATGTCATTCTCTTCGTGTGCGGTAAGAAAAGCTCCAATGGCAAGGTGCTCTACAACCAATGCCTGTCAGTCAATCCCCACACCTACATGATTGATGAACCCGAAGAGATAGACCTCCGCTGGTTCCAAGGCATCGAGTCCGTCGGCATCTGCGGAGCCACAAGCACGCCCAAATGGCTGATGGAGGACTGCAAAAGGAAGATAGAACACGCCTATGCGCAGACAGGAGAAACAAGATGAGGAAACTTGACTTTGAAATCATCGAACTGCCTAAGATTACCGATCCGCGCGGCAATCTCACGGTTGCAGAGCAGATGAAGAACGTGCCCTTCGACATCAAGAGGGTTTATTGGACTTACGACGTGCCAGGCGGAGAGAGTCGCGGAGGGCATGCACACAAGGCACTCTACCAGTTGGTGGTGGCCATGAGTGGTAGCTTCACTGTCACGCTGGACAACAGCGATGAGCGCAAGACCATCCTCCTCAACCACCCGTGGCAAGGACTGCTCATCAAGCCCAACACATGGCGCACCTTAGACGACTTCTCCAGCGGTGCGGTGTGCATGGTGCTCGCCAGCGAGCTGTTTGACGAAGATGACTATATCTACGATTATGATGACTTCATCCAGTACATGCAATGTTTGACATAAGACGATACACACCTGCCGACCAGTCGCTGTGGAACCAGTATGTGGCTAAAGCCAGAAACGCCACGTTCATGTTCCACCGCAACTACATGGACTATCATTCCGACCGCTTCGAGGACCACTCACTGCTCTTCTTCGTGGGGAATCATCTACACTCCATCCTGCCAGCCAACATCGTCGGTACAACCCTGTACTCGCACCAAGGACTGACGTTCGGGGGATTGCTCATGGATGCGAGTGTTACAGCAGCCGATGTCATCACGCTGTTTGAAGAACTGAACACCTACCTCCGCCAGCAAGGCATCAAGAAAGTGGTGTACAAGCCTGTTCCATGGGACTACCACCAGTTGGCATCAGAAGAAGACCTTTACCCCTTGTTTTGGGTCTGCAAGGCCCGCATCATCACACGCGACGTGGGCACAGTCATCTTCAACCAACAGGAACAGTGGTGGCGCAAAGACCGCCGCCGACGTCTGCGACGAGCACAGGAAGCAGGCATTGAGGTGTTGAGAACCAACGACTTCGCCCCCTTTTGGCAAGTGCTTGAAGCCAATCTGATGGAGCGACACCAGGTGCATCCCGTCCATTCGCTCCAAGAAATAGAGCTGCTACACCAGCGTTTCCCCGACAACATCCTCCAATACAACGCCCTCCTCAATGGCGAGGTTGTGGCAGGCATGACCTTCTATCTGACCAAGCAGGTTCTGCACGGACAATACTGCTCCTCCAACGCCATCGGGAAGGAATGCGGTGCGGTGGATGCCATCCACCACCATGTAATCCACCACGACTTCCCCCACATCCCCTATATCGATTTCGGACGCTCCACCGAGGGCGACGGCTCCTGCCTCAACACTGGGCTTGTGGCACAGAAAGAGGGCTTTGGCGGACGCACAATCTGTTACGACACCTACGAATGGGAACTATGACCATACCCTATCTGAACTTGAAGGCAATGACCAACCTTCATGCCGACGAGATACAGCAAGCCATCGCCCAAGTGGTCGATAGCGGATGGTATCTCCAAGGAGAAGCCGTGCATCAATTCGAGCAGCACTACGCCCAGTACATCGGCACCACACACTGCATCGGTGTCGCCAACGGACTTGACGCGCTGACCCTCACCCTGCGTGCCTACAAGGAACTGGGACTTCTTCACGATGGCGACGAGATTCTTGTACAGGCAAACACCTTCATCGCCACGGTCTTAGCCATCACCGAGAACCACCTCACCCCCGTGTTTGTCGATGTAGAGCCAACCACGCTCGACCTTCAACCCGAGGCACTTGAACAAGCCATCACTCCCCGCACCAAAGCCCTCATGCTGGTACACCTCTACGGACGCTGCACCTACAACGAGACCCTCCGAACCCTTTGCGAAGCACACCAGTTGCTGCTCATCGAAGACAACGCCCAAGCCCACGGATGCCACTATGGACAGCAGAAAACAGGGTCGCTCGGCCACGCCGCTTGCCACAGCTTCTATCCCGGCAAGAACCTCGGCGCATTGGGGGATGGCGGAGCCGTGACCACCAACCACGACGACTTGGCAAAGATGATTCGCTCCCTCGCCAACTACGGTTTCTCGCAGAAGTACGTTGCCTCCCTGCAAGGACGCAACAGCCGACTGGACGAGATACAGGCAGCCGTGCTCGATGTGAAACTGCGCCACCTCGATGCAGAGACACAACGACGCATCGACATCGCGCGTACATATTATAAATATATACAGAACGACGCCCTCCGTCTCCCCACCCTGATGGACGAAGGCAACAACGTCTATCACATCTTCCCCATCTTCACATCCCACCGCGACGCCCTGCAACAGCACCTCAGCGAGCACGGCATCCAAACTCTCATCCACTATCCCATCCCACCCCACCAGCAAGCGTGTTACAAGGAGTACAACCAGCTCTCCCTCCCCGTCACCGAACAGCTTGCCCACGAGGAACTCAGCTTGCCACTCAACCCTACCATGACAGACGAAGAGGTGGCGCACATAGTGGCAACCCTGAACACTTTCCGTGTCCCCCATGCCTGACACGAACCTCTCCATCATTTGAACACCCACATCCTCAACGCCCTTCCACCCGAAAGGGCGTTTTTCCTTCACCGAGAAGGAAAAACGTCCTGCACCCACAAGGAAATCTTTCCTGCACGAGGAAGGACAGTTGTCCTGCACCCGAAAGGACAACTCGACAGACGGAAAGACACCAGCAGCCCACCTATGCCCGATAAATTCCATACAAAAAGTGATTTATACGGTTAAATTCCGTTAAAAAATAGGGGGGTAAATCTTTTCGTGCTTACATGATGATTTTCATGTAAATATGCGTATATTTGTCGCGCAAAGTCTTTTTATCATAGCATGGTATAGACCCAACCAACCCATCTTTTACTAACCAACGGATTTATCCGCCAAACACTTCAATGACATGAAGCACCTTTGTCATTTTAACTGGGAACTACTTCGTTCTGCGATATTTACATTGTGTCTTGCAATGTCTTCATCTGTAGATGCACAGAGCAACACATTTATGCTGTATGGTCGCATCCGCGATGGTTTCACAGATGCGGTGATTGAAAATGCCACAGTGTATCTGATGAATCAGGACAGCGTGATATTGGACAGTGTGCTGAAAACAGGATACAGCTTTCGTTTTGATGTGAAGAGAGACAAGTCTTTCCGCTCGTGCATCATCAAGGTGGCACATCCCGACTATCCGACGCATTACAGCACGCATTCGCTGAAATATGTAGGCAAGAACAGGACTGCTGATTTGCCTATTATCTACCTCAAGCGGAGGGGCAGCTTTACCGACCGGCTGCTCGACGATATGGAGGTGACCGCCACGAAGGTGAAGATGTTTTACAGGGGAGACACCATTGTGTATAACGCCGACGCGTTCAACGTGGCGAACGGCAGCATGCTCAGCGCGCTCATTCGACAGATGCCCGGCACGGAACTGCGCAGGAACGGGGAAATCTTTGTCAATGGCAGAAAGGTGGACAATCTGCTGCTCAACGGCAAGGACTTCTTCCGTGGCAACAGCAAGCTGATGCTGGAGAACCTGCCCTACTACACCGTGAAGGAAATCAAGGTGTATGAACAGATGCCTGAAAAGGCGGTGGTGCTGCATGACGACAAGGCGGAGAAAGATTTCGTGATGGATGTGAACCTGAAGAAGGAGTACAGCACGGGCTACATGGCAAACGTGGAGGTCGGCGCAGGTACGGAGGATGCCTACTTGGCTCACCTGTTCGGACTTCGCTTCACCAACGGGTCGCGGTTTGCGGTAGCAGGAGGCATGAACAATCTGAACATGGGCGACTACTCGACTGGTGGCACAGCGGCTAACACCCTATCACGAAACGGAAGGACGAACAGTAAACTGCTGGCTGCTGAATTGCAGACAGAGCATCAGAAAAGCAAGAACGTTTTGACAGCCGAACTGAGCCGCAAAAGGTCGGAACAGGGCATGGATGAGTTTCAGGAGACATTCCACAGCGATGCCAGCACGTTCAGCACATCGCAGAGCGCGCAGACAAGCAGGAACATCGGCGCATCGCTGTCAAACAAGTTCACGCTGAAACTGCCGTTTTGGATGGAGAGCATCACGAACCTGCGTTTCAACAGCAGGAAAAGCGAGAGCGACGAACGCTCCTATGAGTCGGGAGCTGATACAAGACCGCAGGGTCTTGCCGTGCTCGATTCCCTGTTCAGCAGGGGCATGGCACTCAACGACCCATCCATGGTCAGCGCGCGCAAGCAGTGGATAAAGAGTAGCACGAAGGAGCATGGGGCATCGCAGGACTTCAACATTGCCAAGAAGCTGCATACGACGGATGTCATCGATTTCCGCGCAGGTGCTGACTACTCCAAGAGCGACAACGAGACCGACCGCTTCAACCGCTACCTCACATGGAAAACAGCCCTAAGCCAAAATGACATCATGGAAGACCTTGACCGCCCCAACACGCATGTGGGCGCGAAGGCGGACGTGTCATACAAGATGTCCCGTCTGCTGTATGCCACAGACCTGAAACTCTTTTTCAAATACCGCTTCAACCACGATAAGGACAGGGAGACGATAACGGACGCCATGTCGTCTGCAGTTGATGCGGAGAACAGCTATAACAGGCGCATGACGGAGCACAGATATACTCTGGGATTCAATTCTCGCTACGCTTACTATACTAAAGAACATATAGAGACCACCTGTGACATAACACTTCCCGTCTCCTTCGTTGACAGAAGTACCGACTACAGTAGGTACACCGTTGACACCTGCCTGGCACAGTCGCCCGTGTTCTTTGAGCCGGCCATCTCATTTGAGCGCAAGAAGAAGGAAAGCAACTTGTATAATGACCGCTGGTCGTTCAAAGTCTCAACATCGTTTCAACACTCCCTTCCCGATGCCACCCAGCTGATAACACTTCCGCTGACATCGGACAGGATGAACATCTATCAAGGCAATGCGCATCTGAAATCGCCTGCGACATGGAGTTCAAGCATTAACTGGCTCCTTCCATTAAAACGCCGCGGCAGCTATTTGCACCAGAACCTGTCCTACATAAATTACATCAACAGGATAGTGAACACCTATCGTTATGAGGGAGGTGTCTATACCAACAAGCCGGACAACATGAATGGCACATGGAATTTGTCCATCGGCACTGATGGGGCACAACCTTTCAAGATTGCGAATCTCGATGCACGTTTCAACTATAATCTGGATAACAAGTACAGGCGGATGAAAAACTTCGTATCCGACGGTGTGACGGGACAGCTCCTGCAGATAGACAACAACGAACTGGAGAATACTGTCGGGATTGGATGCTACAGCCATTATAAGAAAGTGTCGGGCAGAATCGATTTGGGTGCAACTTGGAGAAAGCCATTGAATGGAAGAGCCGACATGGGCTACCGTGACACATGGGACTTCAAGGGATATCTTTTACTCACAGCTCATCTGCCCGCAGGTATAGATCTGGATACTGACTGCAGCCTCAGAAAGCGGCAGGGATATTCCAACAATGAGCTGAACAAGCTGATGTGTGATTGGGACATGACCCTGTCGAAGTCAATCCTTGAAGACAAGATAACTTTGAAACTGGAAGCCATCGACATCCTCCGCCAGTACAAGAGCGTGGCATACATCATCAATGAGCGTGGAGTCCGCGAAACTCGTGCCATATCCCTCCCCTCATACCTGCTGTTCAGCGCAACGTATGCATTCAACAAAAATCCGAAAAAGAGATGATGATAAAGCCATTTACTCTCTGAGCTTATTGGACATGAAGTCTCAGACAGCAAGGCAGGAAAAAGGAGGACAGACAAAAACAAAGAAGGCTTCAGAGGAATCTCTGAAGCCTTCTTTGTTGGTTGGGATACCCGGGCTCGAACCAGGAATATCACGACCAGAATCTGTTGTGTTGCCAAATACACCAAATCCCAATTTTGTTGTAGCAACTCTCGGGAAAACCCTTCCCTTTCAGAATTGCG
>CAMWJL010000097.1 GCA_947174565.1 uncultured Prevotellaceae bacterium
GTCAAAGGCGAGCAGGGCCAAGGAGAATGTTAATGCTAACTTTTTCATTGTTTGACAATTCTCATGTTCTTATGATGCCTCGGTCCTCCCCTCGTTGGCTGTTAATTGAAACGGAAAAGCGTAGGAGTCTGTACCTGTTACCGTCCTACTACTGGAGGCTTCTCGCATTGCCCTATTGGTGTCGGACGGCAACGCAGAAGCCCACGCTTGACTTCTTGTAAAAGTTACCTTATGCTGATAATCAATACATAACACTCACTTTATTTCCTTAGTGATACCTTTATGTTCCCAAACTTTAAGGGTGCTTAAAAACCATATCCCAAGGCTAAAAAATAGACATCAAGATAAGCTCAACTTTGAGAAATTGCATTTTACATCTATTAACAGTGGTTTAACATTTGTTTAACACTGTTCGGAGCGGTTGAATTTAGAATGGTATTAACAGGAATTATAGGAGAAAAGGAACTCTGAGGGATAAAATGTTTGCCGCATAGAGCTGAATGTTATAGAAAGAATGTGGTTTAATCAAACTACGTTGAGGATAGTTTAGATTTCAATTTTGAAGTTTTGTTGTAAACACAGAAGTTACTAATTGCCATTGCAGATTATACTGATTAATCACAAACCGTCAAAGACGAGGGGCTTCAATGTTGGCGACAAGCCACCATGAGTGAATACTATCCTGAGAAAAGGATATGTGTTATTGCCAATTTTTGTTCAATTGTGCCAAGAAGAGCAATCAGACACATCAAATACGCCACTTTTGTATTCATTGCGCGGCATGATTTACATAAAAATTACAGTTCCAACAAACTTCTTCGATTATTTCTGCTTATAATTTAGATTTTTTTGCTACTTTTGCACTTGATTTCTCGTTATCGACGTTTAAAACAGCACTGGCGAACGTGTTCGCTGCCGTTGAACAGAAACCTCGATGAAGACACGCCGAGTCGTATTCGATAGGGGAAACCTGAAAGTTGCGACGGATGGGTGGGTAAAACGAGATTTCAAGACATAAAGGCGTTTATCAGGCGCTCTGTTTAAGACTCTCTGTAATCTAGCAAATTCACAATTGTTGTCTTGAACTTAGCAACGGTAGATGTCCCGGGTGTGATTTTTCGCAGCCGACGCGTTCCTGCAAAGGGGGATAGTATTCATTAGGGTACTTCTTCGTATATGTAGGTTCGTGTTGTAGGTGAATCTTCATACGGCGTGGCTTCTGACGTTGTCTGTTCAACAACAATAGGCAATGCTAGAGCCTCAGAGGGTGGAATGGACAGCTGAACGATTCCACGTCTTTTTATGTCCACACACTTTGTTCTGTCTAGAAAAAGTTATGGGCATCGTTATGAAGGCATCTACAGATGCGAACACATACGAAGACATCAGCTCTTCTAACAACATTGGACTTGCCTCCAGTGTCTTCCCCGAAGCAAAATTGCCAAATTCAGGCAAATGCTCACAAATAGGGGTGTCCACCAGAAATGCACCATTACGAGCCACCAACCCAAAGGATATTCCTCATTGGTTTGCACTTCGTACAACTTATGGAAGGGAAAAGAAAGCATACGATTATATTGTATCACATAACGGAACCGCTTTCTACCCAACCATCACCACAGAAAAAGTCATAAACGGTAAAAGGAAGCTAATTGAGGTTTCTCGCCTTCCCAACATTTTCTTCGCTTATGGAACAGAGGAAGATATCAAGTTTTTTGTTTATGACAATGTTAATCTCCCTTACCTACGCTTTTACTATAAGCACATTCACACTGGTGCGCATAAAACAAAGATACCTATGATTGTACCAGACAGTCAGATAAGGAGCCTTCAAATTATCTGTGAGAATGAAGGAGCAGATACTTTAATTCTGCAAGAGGAAGTGGAGAAGTTTCAAAAAGGCGAGAAGGTAAGAATTATCGAAGGGGATTTTATCGGGGTGACTGGTATAGTAGCACGTTACCATGGGCAACAAAGAGTGGGTTTGGTAATAGAAGGTTTGTTGACAGCAGTAACAGCATACATTCCAACAGCTTTTCTTGAAAAAATAATATAATTGCAAATATCAAAATAATGGCAGACAAGTACTCTCTACATTTGGAAGCACTTCCTTTCGACTTGTTGCACATTGCGCAATCTTTTGCGAATGACAACAAATCGCCTAAGATTGAGCCAGCTCATCTTTTCAGAGCTTTGCTTCATAAAAGTGCAGGATTGACAAGTTTTATCGAAGATACTCTCGATGAGGACTATTACTATTTGGTTGATTGGTGTGACGTGCGAATGCAGCAGTGCGATAAGTCTCCTTACGGAATGAAAGGCATTGAACTGTCTCGCGATTCGCAAGTTGTAGTGAAAGAAGCTCTCTCTTTCTGCGAGAATATGGGATGTGACTCTTTGAGTGCAGAACATATACTTGCGGCATTAGTTAGTCCTGGTGTCGCTTTTTCGGCTGAACAGCTTAAAACGATGCCACTTAAATCCGAAAAGATATTAAGCGCAATCTCAGGCGATGTAACACCGATAGTTTCTCCAGAATCTCCTGTTGCTAAAACAAATACTTCCAATAGTGTTCAAACTGAGTATTGTATTCCTATGATGCAGGAACTTCCAACTTCTGACATCATCGGTTTTGATTCAGAGATACGTTCGCTCATTGAGGTGCTCGCAAGAAAGGATCGTGCAAACATCCTTGTCGTAGGTGAAACAGGTGTTGGAAAAAGTAGCCTTATTTGGGGACTCCTCAAAAAAGCGGAAGAGAAAAAACTACCTTCATCACTCGCGAATATTGAACCTTATGAACTTGACTTAATTTCTCTAAGTCAAGGTGTAAGCTATAAAGGCGAAATAGAGGATCGTTTTAAGTCTGTTACCGAGAGTTTGCTTACAAGAACTCAACCTATTCTTGTTATTGAAAATTTCCATCGTATTGAGGATAAGCAATCAACCCTAAATGGAATACTTCCTAATATTAAAAAACTTTTGTCAAAAAATCAGCTTCAGGTTATTTGTACAACAACAGTCGATGGTTACACTAAAGATATAGAGAAGGACAAGGAACTTACTGCTTACTTTGAGAAGATAACTGTAGAGGCCCCATCAGAAGACGTTGCTGTTGAGATCCTGCAAAGCAAATGTACATCTTATGAAGAGTTCCACAACCTTCCAATTGAGAATGACGTTCCTTCTGAAATCGTTCGTTTGGCTAAGAGATATATGCCAGATAGAAACCTTCCTTCGTCCGCAATCGATTTGCTTGATCGCGCGATGTCTTCGGTAAAAGTAGAGAATGAATTAGCCGAGATAGAAGGAGATGAAGCTAAGAAAGTTGAAGCTTTAAAGAAGGAGGCTATTAGAGATGTCGTATCAAAGATGACTGGCATTCCGATGGGTAACATTCAATCGGAAGAACGCCAGAAACTTTCGAGCGCAGAAGAGATTCTACATAAAAGAGTAGTTGGTCAGAACCATGCAATCAAGAGTATTCTCGATGCTGTCTTTGAATCACGCTCTGGTCTTAACAAGAAAGGACAGCCGATGGGATCATTTTTCTTCCTCGGCCCAACTGGTACTGGTAAGACTGAACTGGCAAAGTCCCTTGCAGATTTCCTTTTCAATGACGAAACAGCAATCTTGCGTTTCGATATGTCTGAATACAAAGAAGAGCACTCTGTAGCCCTTCTTTATGGAGCGCCTCCAGGATATGTAGGTTATGAGGAAGGCGGCTTGCTCGTAAATCAGATTAGACAGCATCCTTATTCTGTCGTTCTGTTTGATGAGATTGAAAAGGCTCACAAGTCTGTATTTGACTTGTTCCTTCAGATTCTTGATGAAGGTAAGTTGCATGACCGCCTCGGACGTGTAGGTGATTTCTCAAATGCATTGATAATATTCACCTCAAATATCGGAAGTGATTATATATTCAAGTCCTTTGGAGAAGGTAAAGTTCCTACTCACGATCAGATGCTTGAAGTTATGCAGGGACAGTTTAGACCTGAATTCTTGGCTCGTCTGACAGAAATAGTTCCTTTTTCTCCTATCACGGAAGAAATGATTGACCGCATCTTTGACATTCATATCAAGAATCTTTTGAAGATGCTTGAAGAGCAGAATATAAAACTGGAGATTGACGATTCTGCAAGGAAATATGTAACCAAGGTCGGATTCAATGCTCATTATGGAGCACGTCCAATCTTAGGAATCATACGCAAGGAGATTCGTCGTCCACTTTCAAAATTGATTATTTCTGGCGATGTTAATGCTGGTGACACAGTAATTATGAAATATAACGAAGCAACAAAAGAGATAAGTTGGGATATTGACACTCCAGATTAAGAGATGTTCCATGTAATTAGACAGTTGTTTCATAGAATATTTGAAAAAAGACATGAACCAACCAAGATAACAAAAGAAGAATTATCAATTAATCATAAATTAAATAATAAAACTATGGCAAGAAAAACTGTAATTTCCAAGGTTGTAGAGGAAAATGCACAGGATGGTGTTATAGAGTTCCCTCAGAATAGAACTTTATACGCAGACCAGTTTACTGACATTGCCCCTAACACCGATGAAGACCGAGAAGGTTTCAAGGCAAAAAGTATGAAGGATGTTTTCGAGCATTACCAGCCAAGTAAGGAAGGTGTAACACTTTCAACAGAAGAGGGAGGTGCTGTTTACGAAGACTTCGAGTTTAGACAGATTAAGGACTTTGAAGATGAGCAGCTTATTGCACAGAGTGAGTTGCTGAGTGGTAAGAAGGCAAAAATCGATGCTTACAATTCTGTTATTCGTCAGTTGGAGAAGAACAAGACTCTACGTAATGCTCTTAAAAACGATGCAGCACGTGGCGATCTGAAGAATGCTCTTAAAGCCCTTCTCGCAGAATTGGAGGATGCAGAATAACAAGTTTAACTATACATTTTATAATATATATGGCAACAGAAGAACAGAAAGTAGCAACCTCTGGTGAAGGCTTGGAACTTCAGGAAAGAGCAAAAGTTGCTAATCCTGCCGAATTACTCCAAAGTAGTTTGAGCGGTTTGGATAAGTTTGGTGGATTCCAACTGTTGAAGGGTCTCATCAAGGGTGTTGAAAATATGGATCCACGTCGCAAGGCTGTTAAGAATGTGTTCTTGTCAGATACAGCTTACGAGGATGCTCGCAAGCGTCTTCAGAACGAGTTATCTTTGTGGGTTGACATTCTTGAAGCAGGAGGCAATGATCCAATGGAGATTATCGACTCTTGCAAATCTGAATGCGAAAAGGCAGAACGCAACCTCAGCGAGAATCTTTTCTGCATTCATGATGAAATCAAGAATCTCGAAGTAACCTATAGAAGTTTGGATTCATTCTTTGCGAATGCTGGCCAGGGTAAGGTTGACTGCATTACACTTATGAATGTAAACAAGGAGGAGCTTGGTGATCATGATTCAGAAGACACTTTGGCAATACGTGATGAGCTCGAAAAATACTTTGACCGTCTGAATCTCAAGAACAACTATAGTATGATGGTCGTTCCTGGCTATCTTGGTGATGCAGAAACTGTCCGCATGTGGGCACAGACTGCATATAGAAACAAGGTTATCATGGTTACAGACTTCAAGGATAGCATGAATTTCGAAATGCTTAAGGAGGAGCTTGATGACGCAAGTCTTCAGGGAACTGATCCATACCTTGGAAATATTGTAATGACAGCTAATTACATTCTTGGTCGAAAGAAGTCAGAACTTGCTGGTGAGGACGATGACTTGTACATACCAGCTTCTGGAGCTCTTGCAGGTCGTATGTCAAATACTGAGGATATTGTAATTGCTCAGGCTGCTGCTGGTAAGAGATATGGTACACTTGATAATGTCAAGGGTGCTCGTATGGATTTGCGCAAGTCTGAAATTGCAGCTCTCATTGATCAGGGTGTAATTCCAATGGTTGAAGAGGATGGTCGTACAATGGCATTCTCTAATCATACCCTTTATAATGGTGCATCAAAAGGATTACAGGAATACTCAATCGTTCGTGTTTTCGATTGGATCGGTAAGGTTTTCCAGAACTACTGTAACGACCATGCGATGGAGATTTGGACACCTGCGATCAAGTCAGAAATTACTTCTGACATCCACAACTTCCTTAGCGACTACAAGGGATCTGGTGGTATCATTGAGAAATATACCAATTTGAAGATTGACCAGGATCCAAAGACTAAGGATATTACAATCAATGTAGAGATAACACCTTTCTTCGCTGCACAGAACTTCTTTATCGAGCTTACTGGTAAGAGTACTAATGCTGGTGTAGATTGGGAACAGAATACAAAACAGGCATAAGCATATTGCTATTAAATAAATTGTTTAATTAAATTTTTGCAGGATTATGGCAGAAACAAAAACCGTGACCATCAATGCAGATGGCATCCAGGAGCGTGAGATAATGTACGTACGTTACGAGCTCAACCAGCAGACCGATGTAGAAGGTCAGCCTACAGGTCGTACCCGTGGTGGTAAGATCACCGTTAAGGTAAAGTCTAAGAACGATGGTAACACCGAGATTCTTGAGTGGATGTGTGACACATACATGAGCAAGAACGGTGTAATCTCTTACCCTGACAAGGATGGTGGTGAGATGAAGCGTCTCAACTTCAAGAACGGCTACGTTGTTGAGTATGCTGAAACTTATGATGACAAGAATGAGATTCAGCAGTATGAGGAGTTCGTGATCACCGCTAAGGAGATTCAGGTAGGTAACGCTGTACACAACAACAGCTGGACTATTGACAAGTAATTAAGCGTTATGAACTTACGATAATTGGAGGCGATCCTCCAAGGTCGCTTCCAATTATCTACCATTTCATGATTCCATGGCACTTCAAGGACAAATAAACATAAATGGCAAGACCTATGGGGTAGTTGAATGCGAATATGATTTTAGACAGTCAACTGATGATACAGGTAAGCCAACAACCAGAACACAAGGAGGGACTATTAGATTCGTAATGCCTTCTACATGTGATGATGACCAGTTCTTTTACAAATGGATGTTTAATAAGACCCAAGTTCATTCTGGTTCATTTAGGTTTTGTGTATTCTCGAATGACAATAGAAAACGTTTCAAAACTGTTGAATTTACGAATGCCTATTGTATAGGACTGAGAGATTACTTTAATGACCAAGACAGTAAGCTTATGTACACTACTGTTACCATTAGTGCAGAGGTTATTCGTGTAGGAACAGGCTTTATGGATTCTGCAATTTTTACGAACGATTGGGCTTCTATGGCATCGCAAATCCAAAACTTAGCAACCCTTTAGAAATAAAGTAACTTATGTCAATCTCCATAAAGAATATTGCAATTGCCATTGATGGTACGAAGTCTACTGGATTTTGTATATCTTTAGATGGTTCCGCATGGCGACTGGATAATTTTACCTTGTCGCAAAGTCTATTGTCACCTAACTCTCTTTCTTTTACCATGCATAAAGGACCGGAAGAGAACATGAATGAGGCATTGTTTACTATTTGTGGACATATCATTGGTAAGGAGATCACAATTTCGTTAGAGACTGACAGTATAGAAAGGGAATCACTTAAAGCAGAGACTGATACCATTGCGGACATTAACTTCAAAGGTGTTATTCTTTCAGCATCGGGCAGTAGGAGTAGTACTGAGTACGTTATCAATGTCCAAGCCTATAGCTGGGATGCATTGCTAAGTGACAACCAAACATGTAAATCGTTTGAAGACAAAACGCTAAATGACATCATAAATGATGTTATTGACGATTATTCCGACCACCTTGATTCTGAGGTGGATTCTCGTTTTACTGATACTATCCCTTATTGTGTACAATATAACGAGACAAACTACCAATTCCTACAGCGTCTTGCGCGACGCTATGGGGAATGGCTATATAATGATGGCGAACGTATAGTGTTCGGTAATCTTCCAGAAGGAGAAAGTGTAAAGTTGGCTTATCCAAGCCAAGATATTCCTTCATATAACGTTGATTTGAACATGCAACATGTTGCATTTAACCATGTTGCTTCATCATATAATTCCTACGATGCTAATCAAAAAGAAGGTGTCGAGGAAATGCAAAAAGAATATAATACATTAAGTGAACAAGTTTTCCAAGCTTCTCAAAACTGCTATGTCAAGCCGACACTTCAGAATCTTCATTCTGGTGGTTTTGCAAACAGTGATGGACGTGAAACTATACTTAATGTATCAACAAAAACACAGGCTCGTGGACAGAAGGCCGGAATGCTTACTTATTCTGGCAATACCTACTGCTCAAAACTGAAAATAGGAAGCACTCTTCTTATTGTTGATAATTACATCGCAAATAGTGCATCTAATGAAAAGAGTAAAGTAAATCAGGATGAAATTCTAATTACCGAACTTGTACATTATTTCTCTGCTGACGAAACTTATAGTAATCATTTTGTGGGAATTCCATCTGCATGTGATTTTCCTCCTTATTCAAATAGTGATGTTTATCCTATCGCACAATCTTGCAGAGCAAAAGTTAGAGATAATGAAGATCCAAATAATTTGGGGCGCGTTCGTGTTCAGTTCGATTGGCAAGCACAACTTGATGATGGAATGATGACTCCATGGTTACGAATGTCACAACCATACGCAGGTGGCGGCAAAGGGTTCAGCTTCATTCCTGAAATTGGAGAAGAAGTTATGATTGATTTTGAGGGTGGAAATGCAGAGCGACCTTATGTAAAAGGAACGTTATATAATGGAGTTGGCGATCCTGATGGGAAATGGTTACCAAACAACAACAGTAGCAACCAAATTAAAGCAATACGAACAAGAAACGGACATACCATAGAAATCCATGATGAAGGAGACAATGGTTATATCCGTATTTATGATAACGAGAAAGAAAACTATATCCTTACATTCTCAACTGATGAGAAACTCATTAAATTGGAATCTACAGGCAATATAGAGCTTTATGCAAAAAACGACATCATAATGCACGCAGGACATGACATTAATGCATCTGCGGATAATGATGTCTTTATTACCGCTGGTAATGATATGCTACGTTCTGCGGAGAATGACATACGTGAACATGCTGGTAATGATAGAACAACAACGATAGATCATAATGATAGTTTAACCGTTACCGAAAATCAATTTATTAAGGTAGATGATAATAAGGATGAGCAAGTTGCTCATCAACTTCAGATAACTGCAGAAAATATAAGGATAGAGGCAAAAGAAAAATTATTGCAATATTCGGATATTCACCAACAAAAGGCAAACGATTCGATGGCAATGAATGCAGGAAATCGTATTGACATAAAAGCAGGAACCGTAAAAGTAAATTAAAAAATATGAGGCATTTGGTCGATCAATTAGTTTTGGACGTTCGTCAACTAACAAATGGAGATGCGTCTAAAATAGAAAGCATAAGTAACGTACTAACTGAGATTAATAAACATCTCGGTTGGGGATGGTCTTTGACAACTTTCGAGCAGAATCATCTCGCTGATGCAGAAATGAACATCGCAAAATGGATTTGCTCAAACTCTTCCAATGTGAATGTTTCTACCCTTATGTTAAGGGAAAAACTTTGGAAAATGGACGATCTTTTAAAGAATCCATCAAAGATGAAGCCATTTAACTACTATTGGAATTCGATTAAGCATTCTTAATAGCATATTATCTTCTATGGATGATTCATATGTAACATCTGGAGCTAAGATTAAATGCTCGTGTGGAGATAAAACATCTACGTTGACGGTATATCCTGATAGAACCGGATTTCTTACTGATAAGCCTGTAGCTAATGTTTCTGATCATACCTCAATGTACAACATTGCTCCATTCGGGAAATGTCACACAACAAGTTATCCTCCGACAGGTTCAGCAACTGCGGCAAACCATGGAAGTTTAACTCCAATGCCATGTGTACCAGGTACCAAAACCAAATGGCAAAATGGAAAAAATGACTATATTATAAAAGGAGATGCGGCTTTATTAAAATCATCCTATTGTAAATGCTGTTATGGGGGTATAATAACAATAGTAGATGATGGACAAGTTCATACGGGTGAGGCAGATTTAAGTAGGAAGACGGCAGAGACAGAAGATGAGTGGAAAGAAAAAGAACAAGAAGAATTACTAGCTGATAAGGATGGACTTCTTGATGGACTTCAAACTGTTCTTGATGTAGCAGGTTTTGCACCAGGAGTCGGTGCTATAGCTGACCTTACCAATGCTGCGATTTATGCAGTAAGGGGTGACAAAATAAATGCAGGATTATCGCTGTTAGCAGCTGTTCCAGGAATAGGAGATGCCGCCGCAGCAGCAAAGCTTGCAGGGAAAGGTGTAAAAGTAGCAAGAGCTACGAAAGTAGCAAAAAATGCAAAGACTGTCCAAAAAACCACATCAAATACAAAGTTCGGTGAATTGACTCAGAAAAAATCCGTCAATACTTCAACTACTTCCCAAGCGACTTCTACACCTAAATTCGGTGAAATAACTGGCAAAAGCCATCAAACAACACCTCCATCGCAAGGTTCAAATTCATCTCAACATAAATTTGGAGAACTTACACGAAGTGGTCATACTACACAAAGTCCCTCCATCAAAACATCATCTGAACCATCACATAATTTAGGAAAAGAGACATCTAGTAAGCCTGTCACAAAGCATACCGCGAGTCAGACCCAGATGACTCCAACTAAGGTCGAGGTGCAAAAAACAAATGATGGACCGCTAAAGGACGTATTTAAATACAAAGGAACGCAACCAAAACCTGAAAATGCTGGCAAAAAATTAGATTTGTCAAGTTAAGTACTTATATTGAAATGGCATCTTCAAATTTTATCGGAAGTAACTCAGTGAAAACATCTGAACCAGCAAAACAAGAGGCAGTGTCTCTTGAATATCGTATTGTTGTTGGTATTGATGCCAATCCTAGGTTTGTATTGCGCTCTAATGGTCGTGTAAAAGACGAATACGAGAAACACGTTGACTATTTTTCCCATGGAATTGAAAATCCAAATAAGGAAGCAATACCTCAATGTGATGCTGCTCAGGAAGAATTTCTATATTGTAACATTTCTAATATTAATTCACAGAATGCCATTTTAGAAAAAATAGACAATGTAAGTT
>CAMWJL010000098.1 GCA_947174565.1 uncultured Prevotellaceae bacterium
GGGAAGACGACCTTGGGGGTGAAGGTCTTGGCTTCCTCAAAGTCCATCAGGGCATAGGACATGATGATGACGATGTCGCCCACCTGCACCTTGCGGGCGGCTGCACCGTTGAGACAGATACATCCGCTGCCGCGAGGACCGCGGATGACATAGGTGTCGAAGCGTTCTCCGTTGTTGTTGTTGACGATATAGACGCGCTCGCCAGCGATGAGGCCTACAGCGTCCATCAGGTCTTCGTCGATGGTGATGCTGCCCATGTAGTTGAGGTTGGCTTCTGTTACCTTGACGCAGTGCAGCTTCGATTTCAGTACTTCAATCTGCATGACCTTGCTATTTATAGTTGATGTTGTCGATGAGTCGGATGGGGGTGGCACCGCAGAAGACGGTGATGCAGCCCTGGATGTGGTCGGCATCGTCCCACGAGGTGACGCTCTCGAGGGTGAGGGCGTTGACGATGTCATAGTATTGCACTTCAAGCCCTTGTGTGGCGTTGATGGCGGCTATGGTGTGCTGCTTGGTTTCCTCCACGGTGTGGGTCTTGCTGTAGGCGAGGCTGGCTTGCAGTGCCTTGTAGATGTTGGGCGCAATGGCGCGCTCGTTGGGGGCAAGGAGGGTGTTGCGGCTGGAGAGTGCCAGCCCGTCGGCTTCGCGCATGATGGGGCAGGGGCGGATGTCGAGGTGCTGGGCCCAAGGGGCGTTCTGCGATGCGTAGTCGGCTACCATTGCCTTGATGACGGCTATCTGCTGGAAGTCTTTCTCGCCGAAGTAGGCGCGGTCGGGTTCTACGAACATGAAGAGCTTGCTCACGATTTGGCAAACTCCGTTGAAGTGGCCCGGGCGGAATGCTCCTTCCATCACCGTATCGGTGGGGGGATAGGAGAAGGTGCGTGTGTCGGGGTCGGGATATACTTCCTCGACGGAGGGGGCGAACACGTAGTCGGCTCCGATGCTGTTGAGGAGGGCGCAGTCGGCCTCGATGGTGCGTGGGTAGGCGGCGAGGTCGTTCTTGTCGTTGAATTGGGTGGGGTTGACGAACACGCTCACCACGGTGGTGTCGTTCTCTTCCACACTTCTGCTCACTAATGATGCGTGTCCGGCATGGAGCGCGCCCATGGTTGGCACGAGGCCAACAGTCTTGTTCTCGCGTTTCAGGGCAGAAACCTTGTCCTTGAGTTCCTTGACTGAATTGATAATGACCATTTGCTTTTGTTTCAAAACAACTTGAAATTGGCGGCAAAGGTACGACTTCGTGCGTTAAAAGCCAAATTATTTGGGCTTTTTCGAGTGTGGGGCGTGTGAGGAGGGGGTGGATGTGCCTCGAAACACGAAAGTGGACGGCACGAAATCGGAAGAAAGATGAGTGGATGGAAAGAAAAAATGAGGGTTTTGTGCTGGTGTTTTTAATTTTTTCGTAACTTTGCAGCCGATTTTGCGAGGAAACGCGGTGGAATCGCAAGCGAGAAGAGCGTAGTAACTAATTAAAAATGACTATGGACGATTATCCGGCGAATAGTACAAAGTGCTCGGGATAAGACTCACCTCTCACGCGGAGTTGTTGATGAGTCTTTGCCCCACCTTTTTATTGTTCTTACATCGAAACAAGCAAAGATTCAGAAAACAATGCGAACATTCTGGAATTTTAATGGCGGCATCAAGCACATTGATGCTTGGGAGCCAAACTGCTGGGTGCAGGTGACGTGCCCGGTGGATGACGATAGGGAGTTTTTGGAGCAGGAACTGGGCATGCCCGACTACTTCATGGAGGACGTGGCCGATGCCGATGAGAGGGCGCGCTATGACATGGACGAGGGGTGGCTGATGATTATCTTGCGTATTCCCCACTTGAAGAGCGTGTCGTCGAGGAGTCCTTACACAACTATCCCGTTGGGTATCGTGCTGAAGGGGGACAAGATTATCACCATCTGCAATCAGGAGACGCGCATGATGCTCGATTTCGTGAACCACCAGATGCGCCGTGCTGAGGGCTTCACTGATGCTGCGGACTTGGTGTTCCGTCTCTTCCTGAGTGCGTCGGTGTGGTATTTGAAGTATCTGAAACAGGTAAATGGCATCATTGAGAAGGCGAAGCGTGACCTTGACAAGCAGATTGACAACAAGGATTTGGTCAACCTCTCGCGTTTGCAGGACTCGCTCACATATTTTGGCACGTCTATCCGTGGCAACGAGTCGCTGCTGAGCAAGTTGAAGTTCCGTCTGCCTGTGGATGAGTTGGATGCTGAACTTATTGAGGACGTGAACATTGAGATGAACCAGGCACGTGAGACGACTGCCATCTACATCAACATCCTCGACTCGACGATGGATACCTACGCGAACATCATCAACAACAACATGAACACGGTGATGCGGCTGCTCACGTCGCTGAACATGATTATCCTTTTCCCGACGTTCATCACTTCTATGTTCGGCATGAACCTGATTAACGGCATGGAGGGGTGGAAAATGGGGTTCCCGATTGCCATCATCGCTTGTGTGGCTTGCACCGCTCTCTCCTTTTGGTGGTTCAGGTGGAAGAAGTGGCTGTAGTGTGTCGGCGGCTCTATTTGGCGGAATTGCAACATGGACGTACCAATTTAGATTGGCTTACGTCCTTTTTTATACCTCAAAGCATAAAAATGTGACAGCATGAAACAAGTTTCGCGGATATTTAGTAATTTTGCAACGATTTTTTGCTAAAAAGAAGATTTGAGGCAAGAGCTTTTAGGTTTTCTCTATTACGCATAAGCAGGGATACACATTTATCTAACAATAAAAACAAGATGAAAAAGTACAATTTCAATGCAGGACCTTCAATCCTTCCCCGTGAGGTGATTGAGCAGACTGCACAGGCTTGTCTTGATTTCAATGGGTCAGGACTCTCTCTCATGGAGATTAGCCACCGTGCAAAGGATTTTCAACCAGTAGTTGATGAGGCTGTGGCACTCTTCAAGGAACTCCTCGACATTCCAGAGGGTTACTCGGTGCTCTTCCTCGGTGGTGGTGCAAGTTTGGAGTTCTGTATGGTTCCTTACAACTTCCTTGAGAAAAAGGCTGCTTACCTGAACACGGGCGTTTGGGCTACGAAGGCTGAGAAGGAGGCCAAGGCATTTGGTGAGGTGGTGGAAGTGGCTTCTTCTGCCGACAAGAACTTTACCTACATTCCACGCAACTTCGAGATTCCAGCTGATGCTGACTATCTCCACATCACGACTAACAACACCATCTATGGTACTGAGCTTCGCGAAGACATAGACTCTCCAATCCCTGTGATTGCGGATATGTCTTCTGACATTTTCAGCCGTCCTGTTGATGTGAGCAAGTACGCTATGATTTATGGTGGTGCTCAGAAGAATCTCGCTATGGCGGGTCTCACCTTTGTCATTGTGAAGGACGATGCGCTGGGCAAGGTGTCACGCCACATTCCAACTATGCTTGATTATCGCACTCATGTGAAGAAGGGTTCTATGTTCAACACACCTCCTGTGGTGCCTATTTACTCTGCTTTGATGAACCTCCGCTACATGAAGGCTCATGGTGGTGTGGTGGCTATGCAGAAGTTGGCGGAGCAGCGTGCTGAGATTCTCTATGCTGAAATCGACCGCAACAAGATGTTTGTGGGTACAGCAGAGAAGGATAGCCGTTCGCTCATGAACATCACTTTCGTCTTGAAGCCTGAGTATCAGGACTTGCAGGATGAGTTCTTGAAGTTCGCTACCAGTCAGGGCATGGTGGGCGTGAAGGGTCACCGCGATGTAGGCGGTTTCCGTGCTTCTTGCTACAACGCTATGTCTGTCGAGGGTGTTCAGGCACTTGTGAAGTGCATGCAGGAGTTTGAGGCGCAACACTAATATATGTAGAATATAAGAAAAGGGAATTGAAGTTCTCTGTTCCTAATGGCAGAAAACCTCAATTCCCTGGTTCTTAAAATGAAAGAATAATGGCAAAAGTTTTAATTGCAACAGAGAAGCCGTTTGCGGCTCCTGCGGTTGCTGGTATTAAAGAAATTATTGAAGGTGCTGGCTTCGAGTTGGCATTGTTGGAGAAATATACAGAGAAGGCGCAGTTGCTGGAGGCTGTGGCAGATGTGGATGCCATCATCATCCGCTCTGACAAAATTGACGCGGAAGTGCTTGATGCTGCCAAGCAGTTGAAGATTGTGGTTCGTGCAGGTGCTGGTTACGACAACGTGGATCTTGAGGCTGCTACGGCTCATAATGTGGTGGTGATGAACACCCCTGGTCAGAATGCCAATGCGGTGGCTGAGTTGGTGCTCGGTCTGCTCGTGTTTGCCGTTCGTAACTTCTACAACGGCAAGGCTGGTTCTGAATTGATGGGCAAGAAGCTGGGTATCCTCGCTTTCGGCAACGTGGGACGCAACGTGGCTCGCATCGCCAAGGGCTTTGGCATGGAGGTTTCGGCTTACGATGCTTATTGCCCCGCAGAGGCTATCGAGGCTGCTGGCGTTCATGCTGCTGCATCTCAGGCAGAACTCTTCGAGACTTGTGACATCGTGTCGCTCCACATTCCTGCTACGGCTGAGACTAAGCAGAGCATCAACAAGGCACTGGTGGGCAGCATGAAGAAGAATGCCATCCTCATTAACACAGCTCGCAAGGAAGTCATCAACGAGCCTGAGCTTCTTGAGCTTCTTGCAGAGCGTGCTGACCTCAAATACATCACCGACATCAAGCCTGATGCCGATGCAGAGTTTGCCAAGTTTGAGGGTCGCTACTTCTCTACACCCAAGAAGATGGGTGCTCAGACAGCTGAGGCCAACACCAACGCTGGTCTTGCTGCGGCGAATCAGATTGTGGGCTATATCAAGGAGGGTATCACGAAGTTTCAGGTGAACAAGTAATATCCTGCCGTACCATATAGGTACAAAAACAAGCACAAGGCAAAATAAATCTGTATCTATTTTGCCTTGTGCTTGTTTTTGTCTATCTTTGTCACGTTGACTATAAAAATGGAACTATGATAGTATATCCTAATGCGAAGATTAACATTGGTTTGAACGTCGTGGAGAAGCGTCCTGACGGCTACCATAATTTGGAAACTGTGTTTTATCCTATCGGTCTGCAAGACATCTTGGAGATTCAAGAGTTAGATACCAATGTGCCTGAATGTGGCTATCGCCTGAAAGTAACGGGCACATTGTTGGACGGCTCGCCCGAGGATAACCTTGTAGTTCGTGCTTTCAAGTTGCTGAAACGGGAATTTGATTTGTCTCCTGTCAGCATTGGGCTATATAAGCATATCCCTACTGGAGCTGGTTTGGGTGGCGGTTCTGCTGATGCGGCTTTCACGGTGAAGACGCTGAATGACCGTTTCAAGTTGGGATTGACCACACAGCAGATGGAGGATTATTGTGCGCAGTTAGGTGCTGACTGTCCTTTCTTTATTCAGAATACTCCTGTGTTTGCAACGGGTATTGGCAATGTGTTTCATCCTATCGACATCAACTTGAAATATAGGCATTTGGTGTTGGTAAAGCCCGATGTTTTTGTCTCAACAAAGGATGCCTATGCGAAGGTGAAGGTGCAGCGTCCCGAGAAGCAGTTGCCCGAACTTTTGTCTCAGCCCATTGATACATGGAAAGACACTGTTGTGAACGACTTCGAGCCAAGCGTTTTCGCCAAGTATCCAGAGATTGCCGCTATCAAGGATAAGCTGTATGATTTGGGGGCTGTGTATGCTTGTATGTCGGGCAGTGGCTCCAGTGTGTTTGGCATTTTTGAAAATCCTGTAGAGGATATTGACGAGAAATTCTCTGGCATGTTTTGCCGACAGCGGGAACTATAGTCGGACGGGAACTATTGTTTTACGGCATCAATCTTTAATCAAAGAAGTTCCAACTCAAACCAAAGCGGATGCTGGAAGGATTCATAGGATAGCCTGGAGCCCAGAAATAGCGACCGTCCGACTGGTTGGCATGGTGGTACATCACATAGAAACGTGTACGCTTCAAATCAAAATTGGCATAAACCGAAATCATCGGGTAGTTGCCAATTTTTGTCTTTTTTAGTGCGTTTTGATTCATGAACATGCCGATGACGGGTGAATAGTCGGGGGCGTAATATTCGGTAAAATACTTCATGTCAGCACCCAATTCGGTGTTCAGCACTTGAGCGATTCGGAAATGCAAGAATAGGTTGGTATAAAGCGATAGAGTAGGCAAGGGGAGCACATCCTCGTGGGTACTGGTTTGATAGGTGATGTCGTTCTCCCAGTTGAGGATACCGAACCTCATTTTCTGGCGCAGATTAGCACTGATTACTTGGATGTTTTCGCCATACTGCATGGAGGATACGTTGTTGCTGATGACGGGATTCTCCGTGTCTGCGTTCAGCACGATGCCTGTGTTTTGGAAGTAACAGAAGTTCTTGATATTCTCCACACCTACTGTAATTTTTGTCTTGGTATGAGGAATGTCTATGATACTTTCAATGCGTTGTCTGAACTCCTTGTCGGTTGACTTATCCCACCACGCATGTTTGCCGTGATAGTTGCCGAAATAGAAGCTGGGCGCCAAGTTTTTGAGTGAAGCATTGAGTGCCACTTGTGCAGTGTCACCCAAAAGGGGAATGTTCACTTCAGCATGTCCGTTTATATCAAACTGTCCAATGTCAGTACCAGCCAGCACAAACTCTGTATCGAGGTTGTAGTGAACAAGATGACCCTGTTTGCGAACTATCTGCCCGCCGACCAACACGTTATGTTCGTGGTAATACTGTTGGGCAATATTACCGAATTTGTTCGTGTAGTAGCCACCACGCTTTGTCGAGTCGGGCAGGATGAATCGTTTGTATTCATAACCTACATAGGCGTTTACCCCGAAGAGTGCCCATCTATTGAATCCTTCACACAGAGACAGCCCCAGCAAGTTGCGCACCGTCAGTGCCTTGGTATTGTCCTGTGTGGAGTCGCCTGGCAGATAAGTGTAGGAATGATAATTCTCCGTCTCTTGATAAGCACGATGGTTGCGCATCATCTTTTCCAGTTTAAAGGTATGGAACGCCTTGCTTACGGGCACAAACACCTCTTGTGTATGGGTTGAGTCGATTTCTTCGTCGCGGTAGAAGCCGATGTTGTAATGTTGGTTGAAAAAGATAAGGTCATGCTCCTGGCGATTCCATGTCTGCGAAAGCAGGACAGGGATGTCGTTCGACGTGTATGACCTGTCCATAGCCTCGGGGTTAGTGATGTACTCTTCGTCCAGAATGCCGCCATTCTCCTTCGTCTTCATGAAGTTGTGCTGGTAGTAAAAATGGCAATTGTATCGGTCGTTGATGTAGGAAGCCCATGCCGAGGCATTCATGTAGGAAGTGGATTGGGAATCATAGTAGCCGCGTCCATAGAGGTAGTCGAAGATGCCGCCAAAATTGAATCGCTTACCAGCGTTGTTGGTGTAGGTCACTTTTACATGATCCGAGCCGTTTGTCTTCGATCCATTCCAGTTGTAGGTCACGTTCATGAAAGGCGACTTGGTGTTGTAGAAACGAAACCGTTCGGTTGGTACGACGAACATGTCGAAGGGAGAGGTGAACATGAAGTCGGGAATGAAGGGACGTTCCATGTAAATGCGTGACATACGGGGCGAACCGACATTGCCCAATGTGTTGTAATGCCCCTCCACACCTTCGGGTAGGTCAGTGTTCATGAACATGTGGTGGAGCGTATCGACATAGGTGTCGGTGATGTTGCCATACCGTTCGTCCACTGTCCATGCTCTGATGTCATTAGGCACAATCTTTTGGGTATTTTTAGTCGATGCAGAGTCGAGACGTGAATCCATCTCCAAATCGGAGTTGGTTTCCAGTTCTGAGATGATGCGCTGTGCATGACACGGCAGCGTCATAAACGCCACAAAAAGGAGAATGAATATGGATGAGTGTCTTGATTTCAAAATCTTCTATTCGTCTCTAAAACATGAAACGTAGGTAGAATTCTACAAGTTTGAGCACTACAGCTCCAAAGCCTACACAGAAGAACAACATCCGTTGCTCTGGCCACACGAAATAGATAATGACAGCTGCTACGAAGCCAATCATGAATGTCCAGTTCAACAGGGTGCGTGCCGTGTTGATGCCGTCGCTTGACGATTTACTTTTGTGCCACTTCTTATGGCTTTTCCGCTTGCTGTCAGCTACTGCCTCGGCTATGATTCTATCTACGTCCTCCTGATTCATCTGCTCACTGGTTGATAGCTGTCGCAATTTCCTGCTTCAATTCATTTACCAAATCGATGGTCTTGATACGGAACTTGCCAGGGATACGTCTCAGTTCTCCCTTCTTGTTCAGGCACTCCTTGTCTGTAATCCAGTCCTCGGCTGTTTCACGGACGAATTGACCTTCGCCCTGATCAACGTTGAATGACAGAGTATGAAGATTGAAGCCTACTTGACCGTCCTGCACGTCCAAATCCAACAGATAAAAAGCCTGTGTATAGTTCTTAGCTAATGGTTTGATGGAGAAAATCAGTTCCTCTGCACCTTGACACTGAATCTTGCCACTCTGCTTATTGGCTTCCTTCACTTTTGAGAACTCGAGGTTCTTGAAGAAGTTGGAATCGGTATATACCCCCATCACACTATTAGGTTCATAGCGGAAACTTGCCCATTGGGCTACCTTGGCAAATATGTCATCTTTGGTCTTTCCAGGGGCGGCAATCACGTCCTTAAACATTACGACTCCATTCTCTTCTGGCACAGCTCCTTTGGCTTTATAGACTGTCATGTCGGCATTGGCTGCTTTCATTTTCTTGCGGGTAAAAAGACCTTCGCTTTGGGCATGCACCATCATGGGAAGCGTTGCCACACACAATGTTATGATTAGCTTTCTCATCTATCTTCCGATTTTTATGGGTAAATGGGTTTTAACGTTAACATGGTGGGATATTTCTGTCCCACCAATGTTCCAATCTGTTTGCAAAGTTAATGCTTTTGCTCCGTCTGGTCAAATTCTAACCTCTAAATTATCTAAAAATGTGTGCCTTGTTTCTTATTGCTGTTCCATTGGTCGTCGTTGCCGCGGTTTGTTTTTGCCAGGCAGGAAGTGGTTGAGCGCCTCCATTTGGAAGCGTTGCAATGATTGACGTACAGCATACACCTTTTTCCATGACAGTACCGTGTGGAACTTCTTGTAGTAGGTCTGTTCTATCTTCTTGCTTTCCAAATCCAGTGCGATGTTTTTATTCACCATCTTCTCATAGTCGGTCTCTGTCATGTTTTTGTTTTTCCAACTCTGCATGAGGAGTTCGCGTTGTTGCTTTTTCAGTTCATGCTGCTTGCCAAGCATTTCGGCAAGCATGGGCAGGAACTTCGCCTGTTCCGTATCAGTGAGCGATGCACCTCGTGACACAAATTCGTTGAGTTGTTTCATGTAAAGTTCAGGACTGAACTGGCGTTGTGGAGGACGGTTGCCAGCATTGGGTGCTTGGGCATCAGCGCATAGACACAGCATCCATGCCCATATCCATATTGTCATTTTTTTCATCATGGTCGTTTTTGTTTTTGAAAGGGTTGGAAAATTCTTTATTCATCAGCATTTTCTGCTGCGAGGTAGTAGTACACGTCCATATTGTCCACCATCGTGTAGGTCATCAGGTCCTCGTAATAGTCGTTGTTGGTATATTCAGCCGTCAGCCCCTTTGCCTGTTCTGGTGAGGGCGACGGGATGACATTCAGTGCAATGGTCACAATCAACACAAGCGATGCAGCGATGGAAAGTGTGGTCAACCATAGGGTTCTCCGTATGGGCATTACACGTGTCGAGGTTGTCTGTTGGGGCTGTTCTTCTGGAATTTGCTCCATGATACGAGCAGTCAGATGGTCGAAGTATTTATCCGATACCTTGAACGGGTATCGTCCGCCATCAAGGTTGAACTTTCGGGTCTCTTTTGTACTCATATTCTTGGTTTTTAGTTGTTTGTTATTGTTATGACTCGCTTGGGTGTCCCAAGGTTTAATGCTATAGGCATTTTTTTGTGGGATAACCTTATGGTGTTGTTTGTATGTGTTTACTCTTTGCTTTTGATGAATGTTGTGATTTTCTCCACAGCGATGTGGTAGGATGCCTTGAGTGCTCCAACGCTGGTGCCTACGAGTGTGGAGATGTCCTCATACTTCTGTTCCTCAAAGTATTTCATGCAGAACACTTGTCTCTGTTTTGGTGGTAAGGTTGATACGGCTTGCATCAGCAGGGATTCTGTTTCGTCGCCATCAAAATAGTCGTCTGCCACAAACCCGACTGGCTCCACGAAATCGTCATCATCAATTGAAGCCATGCGTCGTTGCTGTTTCAGGAAGGTGATGGACTCGTTATAGGCGATGCGGTAGAGCCAAGTGAACAAGGCTGCTTCGCCTTTGAAGTTGTCAATGCCTCTCCATGCCTTGATGAACGTGTTCTGTAGCACATCGTCGGTGTCCTCGTGGTTTTGTAGCAGGTAGTGAATCTGCCAGTAAAGTTTGCGCGAATAGACGTTCACCATCTGTTCAAAGGCCTTGCGCTTGGTGTCAGGGTCTCGCAGATGTCGCAGGATTTCATGTTCGTCTATCTGAGCCATGGGGTTGCTTTGTTCTTTAGTTTGACGTTGTGTGTATCAGATGGTTTAATATAGTGAATGAAAAAGTGAAAGTTGCTTCTATTTGTTTGGGAAGTCAAACTTTCACTTTTTATGTGTACCACTATCTGTAATGGAATGGAAATAGGGGAGGATTATTTGTGCAGGTAAATCTTGCGGGTGAAGTTTCCTATCTTTACGAGGTAATAGCCCGATTGCATCTGCGAAAGATTGACAGCCTTCGAGGCACTCTCGATGTGTTGGGTATAAACCTTTTCACCCGTCAAGCTGAAAATCTCCAAAACCCGTCCTTCAGCGTTCTTTACACGGAGGTTGAATCCATTCACTGCAATGGTAATATGATTCTGTTCCATCTCCACAGGACTTTGCTGTACTTCCTGCGCCATCAAGAAAGATGTAGGGCATACAAGACAAACCATCAGCAGAAAGGCTTTCAGAATGTTATGTAA
>CAMWJL010000099.1 GCA_947174565.1 uncultured Prevotellaceae bacterium
TGCCTGCCCCGACGGAAAAGACCGTTCCGCCTGTTATCTTAATAGGGGAGAAGTCGCAGTCGAGACCTTCCTCGGGCATACCTTGCTGACTCCACGCATACACGGTGCCGCCAGTGATGATGATGGCAGGGTCGCTCGGCTGCTCCTGATTGCCTCCGCCGAAGAAGCCACCGAATCCACCTGCGAAGAAATCGACGAGGTTAGCATCGACGGCATCGTTTGTGATGCTGCGAGCCACAACCTTGGCTCCGTTGAACTCTATGGCGGCATTGGCATTGATGGCATCGTCAATGGCAAGTACGTTCACATCGCCTCCGTTCAGTATCACGCCTTCCTTACCTTCAATGCCCTCAGCACCAGGCGATGAGGTAGTGACGCTTACATGACCGCTGTGTACGATGACTTTCCCTTGAGACTTGATGCCCTTGGCTGTGCCGTTGTATTTGTGCTTGGCAAAGCCTCCGCCGTCTCCCGTCGGGGGAGGATCAAATCCTCGGAAGCCGTGATGACCGATGCTGTCGCCCTCCGTGTGAGGACCGAATCCGCCCATTGGGAAGCCTCCACCGTTCTTCATCATCTCCTCGAATTTCTTGCGCATCTCCTCAAAGTGTGCTTTGTCCTCTTCTGAGATGTTGTTGGGGTCAAAGGCTGGAGGACCTCCAATGTCACCGAATCTGCCATGCGGGATGCTGTCGCCCTGCTGATTAGGAACACCATGCCCACCCATCGGGAATCCCCCGAAGCCTTCACCGAATGGATGGGCTTTCTCTCCGAGGTTGTTGCCAGTGGTTTCCACGTTGAGGGTGAGTTCTTCGATGGTGATGTCGTTCTTGCAGCGGATGCCTTTGCACCCGTCTCCCTTTGCCAGCACGTTGAGGATGCCTGTGCCAGAGAACTTCACTTTGTCTTTTGCCCAGATGACGGCAGCCTTATGGTTGGCGGTGTCGTTGCAGGCAGCGATGGTGAGAGTGTTGTCTGTACCTTTGGCTGCTGTTATCTCCACTTTCTTCTTATTCTTCAACCACAAAGGTGCGCCTTCTTGGCTGGTCAGGTTCAAGCCTTTCAGTTTCACTTTCGCCTTTCCGTCGGTCTTGAGGATGAGTTGTCCGTCATCACTCTTTCCGCTCATAAGAACGGTGAGTTTGTGCGTCCGAAAAGTGCTTTGGATGCTTACGTGAGAACCATCTACCTGTACGCTCACGCTGTCCTTGACGGTTTGTTTCACATTGGCGGTGGTGCCATTGTATTGGATGGTGATGTCTTCTGCTTGGCTTACTCCGCTTATGAGGAGGAGTGCTAATGCTGTAAGGAGATTCTTTCTCATTGGTTTGCTATTTCGATTGGATTATGGGTGTTAGACGGGCAAAGGTATGAAAAAGATTAAAGATTGGTTGTTTTTTTTATGGATAATGTGTTTCTTTGTGCTCGGAAAGCTAAAAGGTCATAGGAATATGGATTATATGGAGCGTGTGGCGATGGAGGATGTTTTTTCCTCGCAGGTGGCAGAGAATGGCAGCGTACAGAACCACGAAATGGATTTGGCATGGAAGTTTGTGACGAGCACGAACGTGTCGGTGTTTCTGACGGGTAAGGCAGGAACGGGCAAGACGACGTTCCTGCGCACACTGAGGGAGCGGACACCGAAGCGGATGGTTGTGCTGGCTCCTACGGGTGTGGCGGCAATCAATGCGCAGGGGCAGACAATCCACTCGTTCTTTCAGTTGTCTTTTGGTCCGATTGTGCCAGGGATGACTTTCAAGGACAAGCAGGCCTACTACCGCATGAGCAAGGACAAGAAGAACCTCATCAGGACGCTGGATCTGTTGGTGATTGACGAGATTTCGATGGTAAGGTGTGATGTGTTGGATGCAGTTGACCAAGAATTGCGGAAATATCGTGACAAGAACAAACCTTTCGGTGGGGTGCAGTTGCTTTTGATTGGCGACTTGCAGCAGTTGGCTCCTGTGGCTCAAGAGCGAGAATGGGCATTGCTGGCTCCCTATTACGACACCCCTTATTTCTTTGGCAGTAAGGCATTGCGGCAGACAGCGTATGTGACTATCGAACTAAAGCACATCTATCGGCAGCAGGACGAGACCTTCATCAACATATTAGGAAAGATTCGTAGCCATCAGGTCGATAGTGCTGTGTTGCAGCGGCTGAATGCCCGATATGTGCCAGCGTTCGCCCCTCCGAAAGAGGAGGATTGGATTCGTCTGACCACGCACAACCGCATGGCGCAAACGTACAACGAGCAGCAGTTGGCGGCCTTGACGACACGGGAGATGACCTTCATGGCTGAGATTCACAGGAACTTCCCCGAGAGCAGTTATCCTGCTGATGAGCGTTTGGTGGTGAAAGAGGGGGCGCAGGTGATGTTCATTAAGAACGACCCTAATTCTGGCAAAGAATACTATAACGGAAAGATTGGTGTGGTGAAGGGCTTTATATGGGATGACGAGACAGATGAACGACTCATTGTGGTACACTGCAAGGAGGATAATCGGACGATTTATGTGCCTCAACTGACGTGGGAGAACACGAAGTTTGTGATTGATGCGGAGACAAAGGAAATCCGTGAGGAAGTGGATGGCACGTTCAAGCAGTACCCCCTGCGATTGGCATGGGCGATAACGGTTCACAAGAGCCAAGGCTTGACGTTCGACCACGCCGTGCTGGACATCACCGACTCGTTCACGCATGGACAGGTGTATGTGGCTCTGAGCCGTTGCCGAACCCTCGAAGGAATGGTGCTGGCTCGTCCGTTGTCGGCAGGTTCGGTTATCACAGATGCGTCGGTCAATGCCTATATTGACCGCGAACTGCTTGAAGCTCAGCAAACAGAGGGAAAACTGCCGCAGATGATGTGGGAGTATTATTATTCGTTGCTCAACGAACTCTTCAACTTCCTGCTGTTGAAGAAGGATACGGAATACCTCATGCGTGTGGTGAACGAACATCTCTATGCTTCCGCACCAATGTTGTTGACGTTGTTGCAGGAGGCACTCTCGAAACTGGATGCCGAGGTGGTGGAAGTGGCACAGAGATTCCAGTACCAATACACCTCCCTGATGCAGCAGTGCGGCACAGCTTTTGCCAACGACGAGAAACTGCAAGAGCGGTTGAAAGCGGCGATGGCGTATTTTGAAAAGAAACTGCACGAACTGTTCGACTCAGTGGTGTCATGCACCAAAGTCCCTATCAACAACAAGCAGGTGGTCGCCCAATACAACAACGCCCTCGATGCCTTCATGCTCTCCTATAAACTGAAAGTGGGCATTCTCTCCCGTCTGCACGACCAAGGTTTCTCCATCCGCGATTACCTCTCGGCCAAGGCGAAAGCTGCCTTGGACGAGGTTGCCATAGAGGAGAATAAAGAGAAAGGCACGAAACTTCGCAAAGCCAAAGCCTCCAAGGAAGAAAAGCCTAAGAAGGAGAAGGTGGATACGAGGGCGGTGACTTACAAACTGTTCCGTGATGGAAAGACTATCAAGGAGATAGCCACGGAACGCTCATTGACGGTTGGCACCATTGAGAACCATCTTGCCCACTTTGTTGAGAAAGGCGAAATGGAGGTGTCCGAACTGGTGAGCAGCCAACACCAGAAGATGATTCGTGGCATCATCAAGTCCTTCAACAAAGCCTATACCCTGAGTGATGTGAAGAACCTCCTTCCTGCTGACTACACCTATGCTGAAATCAAGTTGGTTATTGCGGATATGCAGAAAGAATAGACGTTCCCTCCCCATGCGCTTGCTACCCGTCATTTGTCGGCAATGACGCTGTTGGCAAGCTCCGTTTTATGAAGGAACATCCAAGCGTTTTGCCCATAAAGAAAAAAAGTGGGCAAATCTCTTTTTTTATTGAAGGGGAAGCCGTAACTTTGTGGCAGAAACAGAAACAATCACAAAAACAACAGAAAGATATGGAACAGATTGATTGGTCGAACCTTGGTTTCGGCTATCACAAAACAGATTACAATGTGCGCTGTTATTTCCGTGACGGCAAGTGGGGCGAAATCGAAGTTTGCTCAGAAGAAACCATACCCCTTCACATGGCAGCCACCTGTCTGCACTACGGACAGGAAGCATTCGAGGGCTTAAAAGCCTACCGTTGCCCTGATGGCAAGGTGCGTGTGTTCCGTTCAGACGAGAATGCAGCACGTTTGCAGAGCACTTGTCGTGGCATCCTGATGCCTGAACTTCCCACCGAGAAGTTCAATGAGATGGTCGATAAGGTGGTGCGTCTGAACGAACGCTTTATTCCTCCTTACGAGACAGGAGCTACGCTCTACATCCGTCCGCTCCTTATCGGCACCAGCGCACAGGTGGGCGTACATCCTTCCACCGAATATCTGTTCATCATCTTCGTCACTCCTGTGGGTCCATACTTCAAGGGCGGCTTCTCCTGCAACGACTACGTTATCATTCGTGAGTACGACCGTTCCGCGCCCCTCGGCACTGGCATCTACAAGGTGGGTGGCAACTATGCAGCGTCACTCCGTGCCAACAAGATGGCGCACGACCTCGGCTATGCTTGCGAGTTCTACCTTGATGCAAAGGAGAAAAAGTACATGGACGAGTGTGGTGCAGCCAACTTCTTCGGCATCAAGGATAACACCTATGTGACTCCTCAATCCACATCCATCCTTCCTTCCATCACCAACAAGTCGCTCATGCAGTTGGCTGAAGACCTTGGTTTGAAGGTGGAGCGTCGTCAGATTCCCGAGGAGGAACTTGCCACTTTCGAGGAAGCTGGTGCGTGTGGCACGGCAGCCGTTATCTCGCCCATTGGCAAGATTGACGACCTTGAAGAGAAGAAGACTTTCCAAATCTCCAAGGACGGCAAGCCTGGTCCTATCTCAGAGAAACTCTACAACAAACTGCGCAGCATCCAGTATGGCATCGAACCCGATGTACACGGCTGGACACGCGTGGTGATAGAATAACAAAAAACTAAACTAACCAACTATGAAACCAACATTATTCCTCCTTGCTGCGGGAATGGGCAGCCGCTACGGTGGCTTGAAGCAGCTTGATGGTCTTGGACCAAACGGTGAAACCATCATGGATTACTCCATCTACGACGCAGTGAAAGCTGGCTTCGGCAAGATTGTGTGGGTCATCCGCAAGGATTTTGAAGAGCAGTTCCGCACCCAGATTCTCTCCAAGTACGAAGGTGTTGTGCCCTGCGAACTCTGCTTCCAGAGCATTGACAGCCTGCCCGAGGGCTTCACTTGTCCCGAAGGTCGTGTAAAGCCTTGGGGCACCAACCATGCCGTGCTGATGGGCAAGGATGTTATCAAAGAGCCATTCGCTGTCATCAACTGCGACGACTTCTATGGTCGCGATGCTTTCATGTCTGTCGGCAAGTTCCTTTCCGAACTGCCCGAAGGCTCGAAGAACAAATACGCAATGGTAGGCTTCCGTTGCTGCAACACGCTGTCCGAGAACGGTTCTGTGGCTCGTGGCGTGTGCATGTATGACGACAACCGCCACCTCACCGATGTGGTGGAGCGCACCGAAATTATGCGTCAGGCCGACAAGGGCAATGCCATCTGCTACAAGGACGAGCAGGGCGAATGGCAGCCACTCGACGAGAACGTGCCTGTCTCAATGAATATGTGGGGCTTCACTCCCGACTATTTCCAGTACAGCGAAGAATACTTCAAGGAGTTCCTTTCTGACCCCAAGAACATGGAGAACCTCAAAGCCGAGTTTTTCATCCCACTGATGGTCAATAAGCTCATCAACGACGGCACTGCCACCGTTGAAGTGCTCGACACCACTTCCGTATGGTTCGGTGTCACCTATGCAGCCGACCGCGAAGCCACTGTGCAGCGCATCGCCCAGCTCGTGGCGGATGGCGTATATCCTAACAAGTTGTTCTAATTATAGAAAAACATACCATTCATACAGAGTGCCCTGTCAGCTCCGTGCCGACAGGGCACTTTCTTTGTTTGTATGTCAATCATTCGTTGAGTTGCTTTCCTGTTTGCAAAGCCAGTTTCGCCAACAGGGAATCTCCGCTGGTGTATGGTGAAACAGTAAGCCTTGCGAATCGTTGACTCACAAGGCTCGCTTAGTACCGAAAGCGGGGCTCGAACCCGCACGGGCGCAATGCCCAAGGGATTTTAAGTCCCTCGTGTCTACCATTCCACCATTTCGGCACGATGGTTTTTTGAGATTGTAATCGAAGAATGGTAATTGAGAATTGATTGCCGTAGCGTGGCTCGCAACGTTGCGTTTGCCTGTATCAATTTTCAATTACCATCATCTTTGCTTTAGTTGCGGGGGCAGGACTCGAACATGCGACCTCCAGGTTATGAGCCTGGCGAGCTACCAACTGCTCCACCCCGCGATATGTAGCGCAATGCGTTTCCGAGGGGAAAACCTCTCTTTCGCTTTTGCGAGTGCAAAGGTACGACATAATTTGGACTCCGCAAAAGAAAAGCGTGACTTTTTTAGTTTTTGGTGTAAAAAGTTGTGGAAGTGCCGTTTTTTCCTTTCCTTTGCAAAAGCAACTCGCAGAAAACATCGTTTATATGTTACGTCACGGTCTTCGCCTATTGTTCCTCATTCTCGGTGCGGCAGCCCCGTTGTGTCGTGCGTATGCACAGGCGCAGGGCGATGTGTCGTCGGCTGTCTCGGTGATGACCGACACGCTTCGTTGGCAGCTCCGCGAGACGGGATTGGCGACTTACTATTCTGCCCGTACCCATGGGCGGAAGATGGCTTCGGGCGAACGCTACGACAAGAACGCCCTGTTCTGTGCCCATCGCACACTTCCTTTCGGCACTCGTCTGCGCATTGTCAATAAGAAGAACGGAAAGGCGGTGGAGGTGGTGGTGAAAGACCGTGGCCCTTTCAGCAAGGGTCGCCTTGTCGATTTGAGCAATAAAGCCGCTGAGGTGTTAGGCATGCTCCGTGACGGGGTTGTGCCTGTGGAGATATGGGTGGAGAAAAAGTAAGGGGTGAGAGGAATGCCTGCCATGAGGTATCCTCTCACCCCTTATTTCTTGTCTTTCGCTTCTCACTTTTTCACCGCTTCCAGTTCCTCACATCTTTTCGCCCATTCGTCTTCTGCGGCTGACAGCTGCGCCTTCAAGTCCCCATATTGGGTGAAGAGGCTTACGTCTGATGCTCCTTCGGGAGTGGCAAGTTTCGTCTCGATGGCGGCTATCTGCTGTTCCAGTTTCTCTATTTTCTGCTCCGCTGCCTCCACGGCTTTCTCCGCTTTCTTGACAAGCTTGTTGTGCTCCTTCTGTTCCGCATAGGAAAGGAGGTTTTGTGCCTTGGTGGTCAGATTCGCATCGCGCATGGCATCGTGCATCGTGGTGCTTCCGTTGGTTGATGGAGTGCTTTCTGTCTTCGTATTGGCTTTTGCCGAAGGGCTGCCCACACTGTTCAGGTTGCGCCCCAACTCGTTCAGGCTCTCAATCTGCCGCTTGTGCAAGAAGTCGTAGATGCCACCGATGTGTTCGCGCACCTTGCCGCCTCCAAACTCATACACCTTATCGACCAATCCGTCCAGGAAGTCGCGGTCGTGGCTCACGATGATGGCAGTGCCGTCAAAGTCCCTGATGGCCTGTTTCAGCACATCCTTCGACTGCATATCCAGATGGTTCGTCGGCTCGTCGAGAATCAGCAGGTTCACAGGCTCCAGCAGTAGCCGTATCATGGCGAGTCGGCTTCGCTCGCCGCCCGAAAGCACCTTCACATACTTGTCCGAGGCCTCGCCGCCAAACATGAATGCGCCCAAGATGTCACGGATTTTCAGGCGGATGTCGCCCTTTGCCACGCGGTCGATGGTGTCAAACACGGTCACGTTGCCATCCAGCAACTGCGCCTGGTTCTGCGCAAAATAGCCAATCTGCACATTGTGACCCACTTTCAGGTTGCCGTCGAACGGTATCTCGCCCATGATGCACTTCACCAACGTCGATTTTCCCTCGCCGTTGTTGCCCACAAACGCCACCTTCTCCCCACGCTTGATGGTGAGGTTTACGTCGGAAAAAACCGTCTTGGCATAGCTCTTCGCCACGTCCTCGCAGATGATGGGGTAGTCGCCACTGCGCAGACAGGGCGGAAACTTCAGGTGCAGCGAGCTTGTATCCACCTCGTCCACCTCGATGGGCACAATCTTCTCCAGCATCTTGATGCGCGACTGCACCTGGTTCGACTTCGTGGGCTTATACCTGAACGTCTCGATGAACTGCTTGATGTCAGCAATCTCCTTCTGCTGGTTCTCATAGGCACGCAGTTGCTGCTCACGGCGTTCGTCGCGCAGCTTCACATACGCGTCATACTTCACCTTGTAGTCGTTGATGCGGTGGCACGTGATTTCGATGGTGCGGTTCGTCACATTATTGATAAACGCACGGTCGTGGCTCACCAGCATCACCGCGTTCGCCCGCTGAGCCAAGAACTGCTCCAGCCACTGGATAGAACCGATGTCCAAGTGGTTCGTCGGCTCGTCGAGCAGCAGCAGGTCAGGCTTCTGCAACAGCAGCTTCGCCAGCTCGATGCGCATGCGCCATCCGCCCGAAAACTCCGACGTGGGTCGCTCGAAGTCGCTGCGCTGAAATCCCAATCCCTGCAACGTCCGCTCCAGCTCCGCGCGATAGTTCGTGCCCCCCATCATCGTGAAGCGGTCGTTCTCATGCGTAAACCGCTCAATCAACGCCATATACCCCTCGCTCTCATAATCCGTGCGCCGCGCAATCTCCTCGTTCATCCTGTCCAGCCGCTCCTGCATCTCGCTGATGTGGGCAAAAGCCGTCTCCGCCTCCTCCATCACCGTGCGGCAGTCGGCCAGCACCATCACCTGCGGCAGGTAGCCAATCGTGATGTCCTTCTGACGCGACACCTGCCCGTGCGTCGGCTCCTGCATCCCCGCAATAATCTTCAGCATCGTGCTCTTGCCCGCACCGTTCTTGCCCACCAAGGCGATGCGGTCCTTCGGGTTCACCACAAAACTCGCATCCCAAAAGAGTGGGGTGGCGGAAAACTCCACCCCTAATTTATCAATCGAAATCATCTTGTCTGTTGTTTACGGAGTGCAAAGGTACGAGTAAGCGCGTACAAAAACAAAGGAAAGCCCGCTTTTCTGCCTTCTGCCAAGCGTTGAACCACAGGTTGTTGACCGCAGCACGCACGGCAACGCCTCTCCCACACCTGCACTCATCCTCCAGCCACAGCCACAAACGCTTATCTTCCAACAGCGGAGCATCCGACCACCCGTTCGGGCAGTCGTTCATAAGTTTGGAATAATTGTTCATAACTTATGAATAATTATCCGTAACTTATGAATAATTGTTCACAAGTTATGAATAAGCAGCCGTGCATGGAAGAGGCAACACCCCTCATCGCCTTTTGGTATAATTTTACCTGTTGGTACGAAGAAAACACCCTCAGTTGTTACAAAAATAGTTAATTGGACAAAAAAGTTCTTCTAAATCATTGCCCGTTTAGAAGAAATATGTAACTTTGTACCATCAAAAGTGTATCTGGGAAGCCCCGTTGCGCCCATCTGCACTCTAAACAAGATGAAATCGAGTTCTTCCTGCTTGCAGTTAGGGCTCGTTTCTTTTCGTTTAGTGGCATATTAGGTCAAAAAGTACAAAAAGATTTTGCAGATTAGGGATAAAGTCTCTATCTTTGCAACATCTTCACGCCGAGACCGCCTTTCGGGCGGTGGGAAAGGCTCGTCTGCAACGGCAGACAGGTGCCGTGGGGATGCCATATATGGAAAGGCGTTTATCACGCGCTTTGTTCTTGACTTTCCGAAAAGCCTGAGAAACTTATCCGAAACTGTCGATGAACATGGCAACGGTAGATGCTCATGGGTATGTTATATGCTACCCTCAATGTACACATTTATTATATATAGCGCATTCTTCCTTCCTCCAAAAGAAGGATGATGTGGCTATATCATAATGCTTGTGTTGCATGAGGTGTTCTATATGATATATCGGCGTGAGGTCTAAGGTTGCTCGTTCTGACAGTTTGGGCAATCTCAGGCGCCTTGGAAAGTGGGACGAGCAGCTGGTGCAGGTCTCACGTTTTTTGTATCATGGTTTTGCGATAATCAATACTTTTTAGCCGAATTCGGGGACTTATAGGCTAAGTCTAAAAAATCCAAACAATGAAAAAAGCATTGACTTTATTGCTTTTGTTTTCCTTTTTGGCTCCTGCGTTGGCCAAGAATTCTTTTACGCTTAAGTCCGGCAACGTTTCCGTATTGAAATCTCCCGGAGAAGCATCTGTTACGTTTGACTATAGTAAGGCTGAATTAGAGGGAAAAGGCACGCCTCTCGAAGAGTATTTAGACCAGAAAGGTTACAAACAAGTTGAAAAATGGGAACGCGCCCAAGAAATTGCTCACAAAGATTTTATCAAACGATTTAATAAGAAGAGCGTGGGGCTGAAATTGGTTGCGGATGCAAAAAACACAAAATATGATGTCGTCATCCAAATTAGAACTATAAACTTGGGAAACTCGGTAAAAAGTTTACTTCCTGTTGGGATGAAAACGGATGGCGGTGTTGTCCTTTACGGAAGATTCATTGTGAAAGACAAAAAGGGGACGGAATTGTGTTCGCTAAAAT
>CAMWJL010000100.1 GCA_947174565.1 uncultured Prevotellaceae bacterium
GATTATAACACCGCGTTGATTGAACTTAAAGACAAATTCTATTATTATATCTATTTTTCCACTAAAACTAAATAAAACTTAACCCATCTAACTTTTCGAGGGCACTTCAGAACATATTGGCTTTATATAACGTCTTTTTTGTTGTTAATTCAAAAAATATGAATGAAAACTTGTGAGTTTCAAAAAAAATATCCAAATTTGTAGAAACAAACACTACAATCGGGTTTCTAAATGAGGTTCTGCGACCCAGGCGTAGTGATAGATTATTTATCAGTAGAGCCTCATACAAATCTAATGCCAAGAAAAACAAGAGAGAAACTCTCCATGAAGACGAAAGGAGTTGCTGCACTCGTTTCGGGAATCTTGTCAGCGGTAGTTATAAATATTTTTGTATCTTCATGCGAGCGAACAGAGTATGCTTATACAGAAGATATTCAAGAAGTTAAAACCAATGCAACACTGATGGTACGAGCCACATTACCAACGAATGGGGAAAATGTTTGTTTCCCTGTGAGAGTATACGTATTCAAGGGAAACAAGTGTGAAGCAATGCAGGTCATTGCCAACGAGAACGAAATTATCAGCATGCCCCTTCTTGCTGGAACCTACAACATTCAGGCTATTGCAGGAGCATCGGAAGAGAATTATGTGTTGCCCTCCATAGAGGAAGCTACCCCAAGTATGCCGCTCACGCTTAGGAACGGACAACACCACAGCGATCTGCAAGTAGCCGCCATACAGAATGTGAAGTTAGAGGTAGGCGAACAGAATATGGTGACTTTAACTTTGCAACGAGTTGTGATGCAGTTGAAAAATGTGACCATACAAGGAATTCCGCAATCCACGAACTCCGTGTCTTTAAGCCTCTCTCCGTTGTATGAGGGTATGACAGGCACCACCTTGTCAGGCAATGGAACAGAGGTAACGTTGTCCTTGGAGAAAAACGAGGATGGAACATGGATACTACCCTCGCCTATTTACCTACTTCCAGCTATGAGTTCACCTGTCATCATGAAAGTGAGCTTACAAGGTACAGAAAACGATATGCAAAGTTACACCTACAGCAGTTCAGAACAAATGGAGGCAGGGCTTCCCATCAACATTGTGGGTACATATACGGATTTGGGAGTTACCCTTTCTGGCATACTCACAGGAGACTGCTGGAAGGATGAAAAGACCATTTCCTTCAACTTCGGTCCGAATGCACAACAACCAAGTGAGCCTGTAATACCTACCCCCCCCACAGACGTATTGGAAGTGGATAAGATACCTACGGCTGGTACAACATACCAATCTTGCCTTGTATTGGCAGTGGATGGTACGGAAGTGGATGGTGTATGGGATGTTCTTTTACTATCTCCCACACAAAAGGAATTAGGTATTGCAGGAACCATATCCTCCATGCAAGTAGAATTGGACACAAAGGTTCAAGAGTTACTTCCCTTGTGTAGTGTAGATGGCATTGAAGGATGGAGAGTGATGACTTTGGAAGAAGCAAATATTATGCGCAAAAACAAGGGAAATTTTGGTATTGTTGTATATGACTCAAAGACTGCTCCTCAAGGTTATGTATATAAAAATACTGATAACGAGTTAAAAGTAGGAAGGATGGGCTTAAGCGTATCTAATGCCAACGATTGTAAGATTACTGACCTGTTCCGTCCCGTGACCATAATTAAGATGAAGCTCAAGACAAACTGAGACATACGCACATAAGGGCGTACCCTTCAAACAATGAGGGATATATTGAAAATGAACTGCCCCCAAAAGTTTTTGTCAAACCTTTGGGGGCAGTTCATTTTAGCATAGTCCCGTGCTTGTCTTCATGAAAAACAGATTGGCTTAAAGTATCGTCTTCACAGCTTCAAGCATGCCTTTCTCTTGAATGAGGTCGAGGTCTTTCTTGACGAGTTCCGTGAGACCTTGTATGGTCTTATTGAGGTCTTCATGCCAGATGTTCTCGGCAGCAAGTACTCCTTCGGCCACCTTCTGTGTGTCGCCTGTTGCCCAAAGGTCTTTGAGCATTTGCATAATCTCGGGTGCATCGTTGGGTTCGATAGGAGCACCATCTGCACGAGTGCCACCTTTGTAGTAGGTGATAATGGCAGCAAGACCAAAGACAAGTCCTTGAGGAAGCTCGCCTTTGCGCTCCAGATACACCTTTACGCCAGGAAGGTCGCGCGTCTCGTACTTTGGGAAGGAGTTGAGCATGATGCTCGTCACCTGATGGTCAACGTATGGATTGTTGAAACGCTCTAACACATCAGTGGCAAACTGCTGTAATTCAGCCATTGGCAGGTTGAGCGTTTGCATGAGTTCATCAAACTGCACTTTGTGGATGTACTTGCCTACTACTTCATCATTGCAGGCATCGCGCACGATATTGATACCACAGAGGTAGGCAACAGGAGAAAGCACGGTATGAGGACCATTCAGCAGAGTCACCTTTCTTTCGTGATACGGCTTTTCGCTGGGAGCTATGAGCACGTTAAGACCTGCTTTTTCGGCAGGGAACTCAGTCTTGAGCACATTGATGTCCATGTTTTCAGGCTTCTCGATGACCCACAAATGGAAAGCTTCGCCCTGTACAACGAGATTGTCAGCATAGCAAATCTTTTCTTGGATTTCAGCAATCTCCTTGCGTGGGAAACCGGGTACTATGCGGTCAACAAGCGTTGCGCACACATAATTATATTTTGTGAACCACTCTTTGAAAGCAGCATAGTCAGCACCGAAGTCATCCTTCCAAAGCTCGAGGTATTGGTAGATACACTCTTTCAGATGGTGTCCGTTCAAGAAAATCAATTCACAAGGCATGATAATCAATCCCTTATCTGCTGCGCCATTAAAGGTCTTGAAACGACGATAAAGCAACTGAGTAAGTTTGCCTGGATAAGAAGATGCAGGTGAATCAGTGAACTTGCACGTTGGGTCAAAAGCAATGCCTGCCTCCGTAGTATTGCTGATGACAAAACGGATTTCGGGTTGCTCTGCCAATGCCATGAAAGCTTGATTTTGGCTGTAAGGGTTGAGCGCACGGCTGATACAGTCGATGCGTGTGAGGGAGTTTACCTTCTCGCCATTCAGACGACCTTGCAGATTGACGTGATAGAGGCAATCCTGACCATTGAGCCAATCAACCATGCCACGTTCAATGGGTTGAACAACAACAACTGAGGAATTGAAGTCTGTCTTCTGATTCATGTTGAAAACAATCCAATCCACGAAACAGCGCAGGAAGTTTCCCTCACCAAACTGGATAATCCTTTCGGGTGCATGACTCTTTGGAGCCGTGCGAGCGTTTAATGCTTTGAGTGCCATAAATTATTGAATGTGTGTTATACTTTGTCCAAATGTCGGTGACAAAAGTACGACAATTATTCCATACACCCAAAAGAAATGGTCTTTTTGCAAGGCTACACACATACGAAAAGATTGTAGGCACTTAAAATGAGAAGGCGCAGAACGAGTGTCCTGATACGAAACAACAAAAAATGTGGCAGAAAAGATTGGTTGGAACAACTGAATTGCATATCTTTGCAGACATGAAAGAGATAACCATCCAAATCCCCATCTGCATCAAACAAGTGCAGGAACTTACAGCCGCTGAGCACAAATTGATGGAAGAAGCATGTCGTACCACATATCGTAGCTACTCACCATACTCTCACTTCTCGGTGGGTGCGGTCGTAGAGATGGAAGACGGCACTATCGTGACAGGAAGCAACCAAGAGAATGCAGCCTACCCTTCTGGTCTTTGTGCCGAACGCACAGCAGTCTTTTATGCCAATTCGCGTTATCCAGAACTGGCAGTTCGACGCATTTGTATTGCCTCACGCGATAAAGATGGGAAAGTCTGTTCACGTCCGATTCCTCCCTGTGGAGCGTGTCGGCAAGTTCTGCTTGAGACAGAGCAACGTGCAGGACATCCTATAAAAATAATGCTCTGCGGTACGCAGAGCATCTACTTTATATCGTCAGTCAAAGACTTATTGCCTTTGAGCTTCGATAATTCTTTTTTAGCACTTGATATTTAATTCCTTCACGATGCTGGAGATTTTCTCCATTGTAGAGATTCGTGAAGACACCAATGGTAAACGGAGTTCGTTTTCGATGAGTCCCATTGCGTTGAGCATTGCCTTCACACCAGCAGGATTACCATCGACAAACAAGAGCTTGAAAAGTTCTGTGAACTGATGGTGAATCGTGAGCGCGTTACTATAGTCGCCATTGAGAGCCAATCGCACCATGCGGCTAAATTCCTTTGGGAGCGCATTTCCAATGACAGAGATGACACCCACAGCTCCTAATGTGATGAGTGGGAAAGTTATGCCGTCATCGCCAGAAATCACATCGAAATGAGCAGGTTTATTTTTGATGATGTCATCAATCTGAGTAAAGTTGCCAGAAGCCTCCTTGATGGCCACAATGTTTGTGCATTCGTTAGCTAATCGCAACGTAGTTTCAGCAGTCATGTTCACACCCACACGCCCTGGCACATTATAGAGTACCACCGACAGATTACGCTCCTCAGCAGCTGCCGCAATAGCTTTGAAATGTTGGAACAGCCCCTCCTGAGAAGGTTTGTTATAATATGGACACACACTCAAAATACCATCAATACCCTCGAAGTCTCCATGCTTAATCTGCTCCACCACGGCTGCAGTGTTGTTGCCACCACACCCCATGAGGATGGGCACTTGTCCGTTCACTTTCTCCACCACGAGGTCTTTCACTTGCTGACGCTCTTCCTCTGAAAGGGTTGGTGTCTCAGCAGTGGTGCCCAAAAGGCAAATGAAATCCACACCATTGGACAACTGATAATCAAGCAGTCGGCGTAAAGCTGTAAAATCCACCATGCCCTCCTTTGTAAAAGGCGTAATGAGCGCAATGCCTAAACCTCTAAATCTATTGTGTACCATATAATGATGAAAACGTTTTTACTAATTTGAATGCAAAGTTACTACTTTCCTTTTATATTTGGGATTTCTTTCTTGAATTTCTTAACGAAAGCATCCAAATCCTGTTCCACATACTCACTCCATTCGCCTACAGGCAACTCTTCAGGAAAGTAGCCCTCATACACACTTCGTACTAACCGCGGAGTCTTTTCACATGCCTCTTTGAAATTTTCCAAGAACAAATCAGCGTTTCCCAACTTCAAATAAGTCAGAGACTTGGCAACAGGAATCTTCTTTACATATCGGCTGTTACTTTGAGAAGCTATCTTTGTAATGGTATCCAGCACTTCAAGAGCAAATGTCTCAAAGCCGTTCAAGACAAATGTCAAGGCTATATCCACACCCACCATCACTTGATCTCTTGCATATTGAAGAGCCAAAGAAAAGTTGTGAGATGCTGTTTCATAGAGGTTTAACGACAGATAGTTCACACCCATCATAAAATAGGCATCAACATTGTTTGGACTTACTTCAAGCACTTTCTTGTTACAAGCGAGGCTCTCTTCGTAACAGCCATGGTTGTGGCACAACTCACCAATGTCACAATAGGCTTTGGCATATAACTCCATACCTTCGTTAAACAACATCGTCTCGATAGCCAACCGTTCTTTTTCTTTAGCATGGTTACGTTTAACCGTCTCATAACGGTCTTCCGATTCCACCCGTCGCCTATCCAAAACTTTTTCTAATCTTTCTAACTGGCGCAAAGCCTCTTCCTTTTCATCTGTAAAGAAGAGCATTTCAGCATAAGGAATAATCTGTATGATATCCCCTCCTTTGTCCAAATACTCCTTAAAAAGAACCTTTGCGCCCTGCTTGTCATCCAAACAGTTTGTTGAATGCGCCTTTGTCAACATGGCGTGCATGTCGTTAGGGTCTATTGCCAAAGCAAAGTCACAGGCTTCCAACGCCTGTTCATAGTTCTTCTGCACAAAATGAGCCAAAGCCAAGTTTGCCCATCCCTGTGGAAGGTAAGGCTGCTCCTCAAGAACCTGCGTCAGCACCTCGCATAGTAATTGGGGAAGATTGTTATCTTTACAGATATCTGCTAACTGCGCATCTTCCTCGTATTTTCCTAATGGAGCGAACGTGTCAATGTATTCACGAATCCATTTCTCTACAGCTTGGCGAGTTTCTTGCTGCTTGTCATCTTCCATGTCTTCATCCTCGCGCAACTCAGCCAATGATGAAATGATGTGGATGTAATTCTCACGCTGTTTCTGCGGTGAAGGGTGTCCGCCCTCATCTATACGCATCCATTCGCGCCAAATCTGTTCAGCCTTAGGGAGATTCATGTATTTAGTGTATTGGAGCTGCGCCATCTGATACACGACATCGGGAATGTTTGGGTCAAGTTTTAGCAACACTTCCTCAGCCTTGTCATATTCGCGCTCATAAATACAAGTGGCTCCTTTCACAATCAGCAACGCCTCATCGTCGGGGTGCATCCCCAACCCCATCTCGATGGCGTCCATTGCATCATCGGGTTGGTTACAGCTCAAATAGTAGTCAGCAATGTCGGCAAAGTCTTCGGCATCCAAATAAAGGCTCTTATGCTTCCCCGCTTGCTCTTCGTATGCGTGCAGAATCTCCTTGAAATCCTGCGACTCAAAATATGATTTTGCCATCTATGATGAGACGTTACTTGTTCATCTTTCTCCAAGCATCGGTCAATCCAACGGTGCGGTTGAACACCAAATGCTCTGGAGTTGAATCCGAATCCACATTGTAGTAACCAATGCGCTGGAATTGCAGATAATCCATCGGCTTACGCGTCCGAAGCCATTCTTCCACATACGCCGTCTTTATCTCCAAACTATTGGGATTCAAGAATGGGCGCATCGCCTCAATGCCGCGTACATCACCATGCTCTTTTGAATAGGCAGCCACCTCATCGCGTGGATTCTCCACCATCCAAAGACGGTCATAGTTCCTCACCTCTGCCTTCAGGCAATGCTGACAGCTCACCCAGTGAATGGTTTTTCCCTTTATCTTCATGTCACTATTAGCCTGACCCGTCTTTGTTTCAGGTATCAGTTCGGCATGAATCTCTACAATGTTGCCCTCAGAATCCTTCACAACACATTCATCCACATTTTCAGGACATTGAATGATATATGAATTTTTCAAACGCACCTGTTTGCCAGGACCGAGACGGAAGAACTTCTTAGGAGTTTCTTCCATGAAATCCTCACGCTCAATCCACAACTCACGGCTGAACACAATCTCATGTGTGCCATCTGCTTCGTTCTCGGGATTGTTCACTGCCTGATAGACTTCCTCCTCATCCTCTGGGAAGTTTGTGATGACGAGCTTGACAGGATTGATGACCGCACTCACACGTAGCGCACGCTTATTCAGGTCATCCCGAACAGCGGCCTCAAACAGCGACATCTGATTCAATGCGTCAAACTTTGTATAGCCAATCTTGTTAATGAATGACAAAATGCCTTCAGGGCTATAGCCACGACGACGGAAACCGCAGATGGTCGGCATGCGTGGGTCATCCCATCCGTTCACAACTCCCTCCTTTACCAATATCAACAAATTGCGTTTGGATAGCAAGATGTGCGTCAGATTCAACTTGTTGAACTCCGTCTGACGGGGACGGTTGTCATCTATTGGATGATCTGTCCCATCCACTTCCTTTGCCCAATCCACGAACAAGTCATACAAGGGGCGATGGCTGACAAACTCCAAGGTACACCACGAGTGTGTCACACCCTCCCAATAGTCGCACTGACCATGCGTGAAGTCATACATGGGATAAGCATTCCACTGATTGCCAGTGCGCCAATGCGGCATGTTCAGCACACGATACATGATGGGGTCGCGGAAGTGCATATTAGGATTTGCCATATCTATCTTGGCACGCAACACCATCTTTCCTGGCTCCATTTTGCCAGAATTCATCTCCTCAAACAAGCGCAAGCTCTCCTCTACAGGACGATTCCTGTAGGGTGAATCCACACCCGCTTGTGTAGGTGTTCCCTTCTGTTCCGCAATCTGCTCAGAAGTCTGCTCATCCACATAGGCACGTCCCTGCTTGATAAGAGCCACGGCAAAATCCCACAACTGCTGGAAATAGTCGCTGGCATAGTAGATGTTTCCCCATTTGAAACCTAACCACTCAATGTCACGCTTGATGGCCTCCACATACTCCGTATCCTCCTTTTGAGGATTGGTGTCGTCCATGCGTAGGTTACACACACCGCCGTATTTCTGAGCCAAGCCAAAATCAAGCGCAATGGCCTTAGCGTGACCAATATGCAGGTAGCCGTTGGGTTCGGGCGGAAAACGTGTTTGCATTCGTCCTCCGTTTTTACCTTCCGCCAAATCTTTCACCAGTTGTTCCTCTATGAAGTTGAGCGATTCCTTCTTGCCCTCTTCCTTCTTGAAATCTTCAGAAATTTCTGCACTCATAATCATCCTAATAATAAATTATTGTGTTTCTAAACATGTGCCATCGTCGCACACGTATTGAGCGCAAAAGTACGAAGAAATTTCCTTGTTCAAAGCATGATGGCGCATAAAAATGAAGAAAAAACACGATTTGTGTTAAAAAACACATTCTAAGATTATTGTTTATTCAAAAATAACCCATATCTTTGCCACCGTTATCCTGAAAACAATCTTTTTACCTTAAAAACTGATACCTATTAAAGAAAAAATGAAAGCGTCTCGTTGTGAAACGAGACGCTTTTTTGTGTATATAGCTCAATAGCCAAGAATCCCGTCCAATAGCGAACGGAAAGATGCACAATAAAAAAGACACATCTTTCGTTAATTGTGATATATAAACCCACAAACGGATGAAGAGATTGACCCACCGCACACTATCTTTGGGAATAGCACTCATGATGCTCCTCCCCATTCTTATATGCGCATGCAGCGATGAAGAAGAGTTCACTTCCGACCGAAATGCGCTTCTGACTTTCAGCACAGACACGGTGTCCTTCGACACGATCTTTATGGAAGTCACATCAGCTACCGAACGCTTTTGTATCTACAACCCCAACAGCAAATGCCTGCGTATCAACCACGTAAGGTTAGCGTCGGGCGGCACGTCGGGCTTCATGATGAATGTGGATGGACAAAGCGGCTCTGTCATACAAGATGTGCAGGTATATGGCAAAGACAGTGCCTTTGTGTTTGTGAAGGTGAATCTCCCCATGCAATCATCGGTGAAAACGCCCCAAGTGACGGATGCCATCATCTTTACGCTCGAAAGTGGCGCAGAACAGAAAGTGCAGTTAGTGGCTTATGGACAGAGGGCAAACGTATGGAGAGCAAAGGTGCTGGACAGCACAGCACAGGAAGTGACACCAGCGGAAAGCCTACCCTATCTAATATACGACAGCCTCGTGGTGGCAGAAAACACGATGTGGCGCATCAAGGAAGGCAATCGCTTCTACTTCCATAATGGCGCAAGCCTCATTGTGCATGGAACACTGATTGTGGAAGGAACACAAGACAAGCCTGTCATATTCCGTGGCGACCGCATGGACTGCATGTTCTCCTATCTGCCATACGACCGCTTGGACAACCAATGGGGAGGCATCTACCTGTCCCCCTCGTGCCAAGGGGTCACACTGAATCATGCCGACATCCACAGCGGAAACTATGGTGTGATATGCAACAACGTCAAAGGCGAAGTGAATATTCAGAACACGATTATCCACAATGTGGCAGGTTATGGGCTTTTCATCGAAGACACAAAGGCAAAGGTGGTCAATACACAAGTGTCAAATTCGCGGTTTGACTGCGTGAGTATTTATGGTGGAACCACAGACTTTTATCACTGCACTTTGGCTCAATTCTATCCGTGGAATGCAGACCGCGGTCATGCCCTCTCTGTCAGCAACTACATCGATGAAGAGGAACATCGGGTAGAAGCCGCCAACTTCTATAATTGCCTGATTACAGGTTATGCCAACAACGAAGTGCTTAGCTTCTCAGGAGAGCAGCCACTTCAACTACAATTTGACCATTGTGTGCTCCTCACCGACGTAAGCGATGAAAACTATTTCCACGATTGCACCGAGGAATCGAAAGATTCAACCACCTATAAGTCCTCTAATTTCAGGGTGTTCGACACACATGCATTCCTCTATGATTTTCGCCTCGATTCCCTCTCCACCGCCCGACGAAAAGGCTCTCCCACTTATGCCGACATATACCCCATAGATTTGAACGGCATTGAACGTAAAGGGAAGAACCCCGATGCTGGTTGTTATCAATACGAGAGAGAATAAATAACACATTGATTTCATACTTATTGCGAGCCCCCCTGCGCCGTGATTACGATATAGGGCGTATCGTAATCACGGCGCAGGGGGGCTCGCAACTATGGCTATGGGTGTGCCATCCGCTTTGTAACGGCGGCGTGTCGCACACTCTTTTCCGATTCCTCATCGCAACGCTACAGTGCTACAA
>CAMWJL010000101.1 GCA_947174565.1 uncultured Prevotellaceae bacterium
TGTAGAGGTAGTCAGAGATTTCTACCAATGAATTGGTTGTGCCCGACATGGCAGAGAGCACGACAATCTTCTGCTCGCCATCGGTAATGAGTTTTACGACATCCTTCATTCGCTGAGGAGTGCCCACGGATGTTCCGCCAAACTTGAGTACTTTCATATAATATATTATAGATGTGTTTTTATTCTAATTCTTCATTCACGTCCCTTGGAGACGGGGATACTTCCTGCAACTGATGATTCTCGCATCGAAACTGCCGTCCTGGAAACTCTTCCAGTAAGTGCAGATTGTGGGTAATCATGACCACAGTACTACCAGCCTTGCTGATTTGTTTCAAAAGTTCCACAATCTGACGGCTTGTCTCCGCATCAAGATTGCCTGTTGGCTCGTCGGCCAAGATGAGTTTGGGGCGATTCAAGATGGCACGTGCGATTACGATACGTTGCTGTTCACCACCAGAAAGTTCCGACGGCATCTTGTAGCCTTTGGTGGACATGCCCACCAATTCAAGCACATCGCTGATGCGTTGGTCAATTTCCACCTTGCTTTTCCAGCCAGTTGCCTTCAGCACAAAACGCAGGTTTGCATCCACACTGCGGTCAGTGAGCAACTGGAAGTCTTGAAAGATGACCCCCAACTTTTTGCGTAGGTCAGGCAGATGGCGACGTTTCAGTGATGTCAGGTCGTAATCCATCACATGTGCTTCGCCTTCCTTGACTGGGAGTTCGCCGTAGAGGGTCTTCAGAAAAGAACTTTTGCCTGCACCCACTTTGCCTGTGAGATAAACAAATTCTCCTTCGCCAATCAGCACATTGACTCCCTGCAACACTAATTGAGACTCCTGATAGACGTTGACTCCCTTGTAATCAATCAGATTCATGTTCTTTAGTGTTTATGCCAGTTGGGGTCATGACGTTCTGCCAGTTCCGCAGCCAAGTCTTCTATTTTCAAGCCTTTGGATGTGAGCAGTACGATGAGATGGTAGAGCATGTCAGAAGCCTCATACACCAGTCGTTCGTTGTTGTTGGCAACGGCTTCGATGACGGCTTCCAATGCCTCTTCGCCCACTTTCTGTGCCATGCGGTGACAACCGTCCTTGAAGAGGGAAGTGGTGTAACTGCCTTCGGGCATCTCCTTATGGCGCTTCTCGATGAATCGCTGCAACTCCACCAAGAACATGATGGGGTTGTCGTTCTTCTCGTCCCAGCAAGTGTCAGCACCTGTATGACACACTGGTCCTACAGGGTTTACCTTGATGAGCAGCGTATCCTTGTCGCAGTCGTTTAGAATCTCTACCACATTGAGGAAGTTGCCGCTCGTCTCGCCCTTTGTCCACAGGGTTTTACGCGTGCGACTGTAGAACGTAACGTTACCCGTTTCTACGGTTTTGTTGTATGCCTCCTCGTTCATGAAGCCGAGCATCAGCACCTTCAAGGTCTTAGCGTCCTGCACGATGGCTGGTATCAGACCGTCCATTTTCTTGAAATCAATTTCCATCTTTGTTACATCCATAATTGATGATTGTTGTTATATTCTCACATTTACTCCCTCGTCCCTCAGATACTGTTTCAGTTCGGGAATGGGAATCTCTCCGAAATGGAACACACTGGCAGCCAAAGCCGCGTCGCTGTTGCCATTGATGAATGTGTTGCGGAAGTGTTCTTTCGCTCCTGCACCGCCCGATGCAATCACGGGAATGGTCAGTGTGTCAGTCAGTTTTCTGAGTGCCGCATCGGCAAATCCGCGTTTCACACCATCGTGATTCATCGACGTGAACAATACTTCACCAGCACCTCTCTCGTTCACCTCTTTTGCCCAATCGAAGAGCTTATATTGTGTCGGCACACGACCGCCATTCACATAACACACCCAATCGCCATCAATCTGTGGGTCGCCATTCTCATGCACCATGTCATCCTCACACTTTGCGTCAATCGCCACGACACACACTTGGCTGCCGAAGTTTTTCGCAATCTCGTCTATCAACTCAGGACGACGCAACGCAGCCGAATTGATACTCACCTTGTCGGCACCAGCGTTCAGAAGCCTATCAACATCGGAAAGTTCGTTGATACCGCCACCTACCGTGAAGGGGATGTTGATTTCTTGGGCAATCCGTTTCACCAGTTCCGTGAAGGTCTTCCGTCCCTCGTGCGAAGCCGTGATGTCGAGATACACGAGTTCGTCAGCACCCTGTTCGCTGTACAATTTGCCCAATTCGATAGGGTCTCCTGCTTGCCGCAGGTTCACGAAATTCGTGCCCTTCACCGTCTGTCCGTCCTTGATGTCAAGGCAGGGTATGATTCTCTTAGCCAACATACTTCTCCAAATCTTCCATCTTGATTCTCCCTTCGTAAATAGCCTTGCCGAACACCACAGCAGGAATGCCTGCCGAGTTCAGTTGGTCGATGTCCTCAATGCAGCTAACACCGCCACTGGCAATGAGATAGAGGTTGGGGAACTCTTTCATCACGTCCTCATAAAGCGGAATGGCAGGACCTTCCAGCATGCCGTCCTTGCTGATGTCAGTACACAGCACATTGTCCACGCCTTTTGCCACATATTTGTACAGGAAAGGTAACAGCTCGTCTTCTCCCTCTTCTTTCCACCCATTGATGCTGATGCGTCCGCTCTTTACGTCGGCCCCAAGGATAATCTTATTGTCGTTGTACTTTTCGAGCCAAGTCTCAAACAGCGTCTGGTTCTTCACCGCCACGCTGCCAATCGTCACCATCGTGGCACCGCTGGCAAAGGCGATGTCGATGTCATCGTCCGACTTGATGCCACCACCAAAGTCGATCACCAAACTGGTGTGGTCGGCAATGCGTTCGATGGTCTTGTAATTCACGATATGAGCGGAACGCGCACCGTCCAAATCGACCGTGTGTAAGCGTCTGATGCCGTGCGCCTCAAACATCTTCGCCACCTCCAGTGGGTCTTCATTATAGACCTTCTTGGTATCGTAGTCGCCTTGTGTCAGACGTACACATTTGCCATCAATAATATCTATTGCTGGAATTATCTCAATCATTTCAATGCTATAAAGTTCTTTAATATCCGTTCGCCCACCTTTCCGCTCTTCTCGGGATGGAATTGTGTGGCATAGAAATTACCCTTGTGCAGGGCAGAAGAGTAGGGCTGTATGTAATCGGTCGTTGCGATTGTCCAGTCGCACGTCGGCACATAAAAGCTGTGAATGAAATAGACAAACTCAGGTCTCTCGAATCCTGCAAACAACTCCGACTTCACATCCTCGATAGTGTTCCAACCCATCTGTGGCACTTTTTCCTCATGACGCTGTGGCATGAAACGCTTCACATCCACATCGAACACGCCAAGGCAGTCGGTGTCCTGTTCTTCGCTGTGGCGACACAGCAACTGCATGCCGATGCAGATGCCGAGCACAGGCTGCTTCAAGCTCACAATGACCTCATCCAGGCGATGAGCCTTCAGATAGTTCATCGTGCTGCGAGCCTCGCCTTGTCCTGGGAAAATCACACGGTCGGCGGATTGAATCAACTCCACGTTGTCCGTCACCACAGGCTCTATGCCCAACCGCTTCACGGCATTCTCCACCGAACCGATATTGCCCGCATTATATTTCACAATCGCTACATCCATCCGATTAGTCCCTTTCTTATAAAACAACTATTCGTGTGCAAATGTAACACTTTTTGCCGACATATACACCATATTTATGTATAAAAGCCGTTTCTCGCCACATTTTGTGACCCGTTCCCGCTCCGAACGCTCATAATGATGCGCATCTAACCGCTGCTTTCATCATCCTTTCCCCTGCTTCCTGCATCGCAATCACGCTGTGCTCTGCGCGGTGATTGGTGGACACCTTGCAAGCCGATTTACAGACACCCTGCACGAAATAACATGCGCAGGGTATGCGTATTATTTCGTGCAGGGTTTCTGTAATCCCATGCGCAGGGTGCGTGCATAGGAGAGGGTAATGTTGGGATAAAACGGAGGACTGCCTACCTATTTGTGAGTATCGCAACAATGGCATTCCTTGCCGTGATGCGGACAAGAGCCACAGCTGCATCCGCTGTCTTTTCCTGCAATCCGCCGATAGACATGACGGGCTATGATGCCCGCAATGCAAGCCAAGATGAGGAATACGATAAGATATTGAAGTTCCATTGATAAGCGTTCATTGATTGTTGCAGAAATAGGCTGCCGATTTGGTAAATCAGCATGGAAGCGAGCCATGCAAGCAACGTAGTATATAGTGCAGTGAAACCAGCCCATTTCCACTTGCCCGACTCGTGCTTGATACTGATGCAAGTGGGGATGCAAGGGAAATAGAGCAACACAAACACCATGAAGGCAAAGGCCACAAGAGGAGTCATGCCGCTGGTGGCAATGTCGCCGTGGTAGAGCACAGCCATGGTGCTGGCGACAATCTCTTTGGCTCCCACACCTGCAAGCAGCGCAACACCTTCTTTCCACTGCATGCCGCAGGGGGCGATGACGGGTTCGATGAACTTCCCGATTTGTCCAATGTAGCTAAGCTCCATCTGTTGTTCGCCAGTGGCTTCTGCATGGTGGGGAAAGTAGCTGAGTGCCCATACGGCGATGCTTGCCACCAGAATGCTTCTACCCATCTTCTTGAGATATTGTCGTCCCTTCTCCCATGTGTGACGTTGCACATTGTTGATTGAGGGCATACGATAGGGGGGCAGCTCCATCACAAAGGGGCTGCTTTCGCCCTTCACAACAAAGCGGCTAAAGAGCTTTGCCATAAAGATACTGAACACAATACCAATAAGATACATGCTAAAAAGCATCAAGGCAGCGTTCTTGGGGAAGAAGGCAGTGATAATGATGATATAGACGGGCAGTCGGGCTGAGCAGGACATGAGGGGGATGATGAGCATGGTGATGAGCCTTGACTTGCGGTCTTCGATGGTACGAGTCGCCATGATGGCAGGGATGTTGCAACCGAAGCCCATAATCATTGGAATGAAAGATTTACCGTGCAACCCCATGCGGTGCATGATTTTATCCATGATGAATGCCGCTCGGGCCATATATCCCGAGTCTTCCATCCATGAGATGAAAGCATACAATATCATGATGTTAGGCAGGAAGATTATCACGCCTCCCACACCGCTGATAATGCCGTCAACAATCAGGTCTTTCAGAGGTCCTTTTGGCATCCAGCCATCCACCCATCCGCCAAGCCATTCTACACCCATATCAATCCAATCCATCGGGTATTGACCGATGTTGAACGTGCAGAAGAACATGAGATACATCAGCAGGAGGAAGATGGGATAGCCCCACACTTGATGGGTGACGACGGCATCGATGCGTTTGGTTACGAGACGTTTGTAGTGGTGTACCTTTTGGAAAGTCTCTTTCATAGCTCCCTGCACAAAGCCGTACTTGGCATCGGTGATGGCTGATTCGCTGTCTTCGTCAATCTCCTTGAGAATGTCCTTCTGACAGGCATCTCGTTCTGCGAAGATGTCAGTTGCATTATCAAGCTGACGAACGATACCTTCTACTTGTCGGTCGTTCTCCAAAAGTTTGATGGAGAGGAAGCGTGCGGAGTAGTTTTGGTGAGGCTCAGGGTTCTTGCGTACAAGAGCTTCGATACGGGAAATCTTGTCTTCAAGCAACGCTCCGTGATTGATGTGTATATGTCTGGCTGTCTTTTGTTTACCTTCTGCCACTTGAATGATTTGGTGAAATAGTTCTTTCACCCCTTCGCCCGTCTTTCCAACCGTGGGGACGATGGGCGTGCCAAGCAATGTACCCAGTTGCTGCATGTCGAGCAAATTGCCGCTTTCACGCAGCTCGTCATACATATTGAGGGCAATAATCATGGGCACATCCATGTCGATGAGTTGGGTGGTGAGGTAGAGGTTGCGCTCCAAGTTGCTGGCATCGAGCACATTGATGATGAGGTCAGGATGGCGTTCAATGATGTACTTGCGCACATACAGTTCTTCTGGCGTGTAAGCCGAGAGAGAATAAGTGCCGGGAAGGTCAACAAGGTTGAAGTGGTATCCCTCGAAATTGAAGTGCCCCACTTTGGCATCGACCGTCACACCTGAATAGTTACCCACACGTTCATGCGCACCACTGGCGATGTTGAAAAGAGTGGTCTTACCGCAGTTGGGATTGCCGACAAACACCACGTTGAGCTCGTGCCCTTTCACATGTGCCAAATGCTGCACGATGTCTTCACAATCGCTGGCTGGAATACCTCGCTGTCCTGGGTGTTGTTCCGCCCATTGCTTGGCTTCCTTCTCACTGACTACTTCCACCAGATCCGCTTCGGCACGGCGAAGGCTGATTTCATAGTCCATAATCTTATATTTCACAGGGTCATGCAGGGGGGCATTGAGCAGCACCTCTACGTTTTTCCCTTTGATGAATCCCATTTCCACGATGCGCTTGCGGAAACCGCCATGCCCCATCACTCGGACAATGATGCCTGACTCGCCTGTTTTCAGTTCGGATAGTTTCATTTACAGCTAACTATAGTTGGACACAAAAATGCGCTAACGCTTTTGCTTTCAGTGTGCAAAGTTATGGGCTTTTGTAGTACAAAACAATACTCATTTCTTGGTAATTGCCATATTGAGATGCCATAAAAATAAGTTTTTGTTAGTCTATTTCGTTTTTTTCTATTATCTTTGTACGCGTTTTAGAAAGCTGTGTGATTCTGTTGGCGTTTAACTCTTCAAAAGCCAACAAGATGATGCCTCAGATAAGGAAAAGCTATATGGCTGGTCAATACAAACCGACAGACAAATTGAGTTATGTGATTGCCAATGACTATCGCCTGTTGCAGGTGATGAGTCGTTTTGGCATTTCTTTAGGTTTTGGCGAGAAGACAATCACGGAAGTGTGTAGTCAGTGCGGTGTCGATGCCACAACATTTCTTGCAGTCATCAACTATGTGAAAGATGGGGCAGAGAACCGTCCGCAACGTGTGGAACGCATCAGCGTAGCATCGGTGTTGGAGTATTTGAGGCGTACACATACATATTTCATCCACTATTTGTTCCCCAGCATTCGTTTCCATCTGCTGAACGCCATTGATTGCTCGGTACAGAACGAGATTGCATTTTTGGTGCTGAAGTTCTATGACGAGTATGTGGAGGAGGTGCGCAAACACATGGAATACGAGGATTCGACTGTGTATCCCTATGTGCAGCAGCTGGTAGATGGTGAGTTTGCTTCCTTAGAGAATGCTCATCTGCTTTCACGCCACCATGAAGCCATCGAGAGCAAACTGAAAGAGTTGAAAAACCTGTTTATACAGTATTATCCACAAACGGAAATCAACGAGAAGCTGAATGCGGTTATCATCTCTATCTATCAGGCGGAGGAGGATTTGAGCATCCATTGTTTGGTGGAGGACAACATTTTTGCTCCTGCGGTACGCCGATTGGAACATCAGAACAAGTCGCGACAGCCTAAGACCAAAGAACTGCAACCAGTGATGGAATCGACGAACAAGGAGCAGTTGTCTGAACGCGAAAGAGAAATCGTTGTCTGTGTGGCAAAAGGCTTGTCGAACAAAGAAATAGCAGACCGCCTATGCCTGTCAATAAATACGGTGACAACACACCGCCGCAACATTGCAAGGAAACTGAACATACACTCACCTGCAGGTATTACGATATATGCCATCGTGAACAAATTGGTGACAATCAACGAAGTGAATATATAAAGAAGTATCAACAAAAAATTGAACTAATGGAAAGAAAAGTTGCTCTCATTACAGGTATTACAGGACAGGATGGTTCCTATCTCTCAGAGTTCCTTTTAGCGAAAGGGTATGAGGTTCATGGAACAATCCGCCGTTCTTCTGTCGATTACCGTGAACGTATCGCTCATCTGGAGGGTACACCACATTTTCACTTACACTATGCAGACTTGGGCGACTCCATGTCTATGTTGCAGGTGGTGAACAAGGTGCAGCCAACGGAGATTTACAATCTTGCCGCACAATCGCACGTGCAGGTCAGCTTCGATTCTCCTGAGTTCACAGCCGATGTTGACGCAGTAGGTGTACTTCGTGTGTTGGAAGCCGTCCGTCTCTGTGGCTTGGCAGATAAGTGCCGCATATATCAGGCTTCCACCTCCGAATTGTATGGCAAGGTGGAGGAAGTGCCGCAGAATGAAAACACACCGTTCCATCCTTACTCTCCCTATGCTGTGGCAAAGCTCTATGGGTTTTGGATTGTGAAGGAGTATCGCGAGGCATACAACATGTACTGCTGTTCGGGCATCCTGTTCAACCATGAGTCTGAGCGTCGTGGCGAGACTTTCGTTACCCGCAAGATAACGCTGGCTGCCGCGCGTATTGCTCAGGGTAAGCAAGAGAAACTATATTTGGGCAATCTATCTTCGCTCCGTGACTGGGGATATGCGAAGGACTATGTGGAGTGTATGTGGTTGATTCTTCAGCAGGAGAAGCCTGAAGACTTTGTGATAGCCACAGGCGTGCAGCATTCGGTGCGCGAGTTCGCCTACTATGCCTTCAAAGCTGCTGGCATTGAGTTGAAGTTTGAAGGTGAAGGAATGGAGGAGAAAGGCATCTGTGTGTCAGGTCCCGAGAACTTGGTTGGCAAGACATTGGTAGAGGTAAGTGCCGACTTCTATCGCCCCACAGATGTAGTGAATCTTTGGGGTGACCCGACAAAAGCGAAAGAGAAGTTGGGATGGAATCCGCAGACAACTTCGTTTGAGCAGTTGGTGTCCATCATGGTGAAACACGACATGGAGAAGGTGGCAGCCGACCATGTTGCATCAGTCATGAGAACGAACTTGGCAGAGTATCTGGAGAAAGGACTGGTAAAGTAATACATCGCCATGACATTAGACAAGCATTCAAAGATATTCGTGGCAGGTCATCACGGTTTGGTGGGTTCTGCCATCTGGAACAACCTCAAGGCACGCGGTTATGAGAATCTTGTGGGCAAGTCACACGCAGAGTTGGACTTGCTTGACCCTGTGGCTGTGAAAGCCTTCTTCGACGAAGAACAGCCCGATGCCGTTGTGCTGGCAGCCGCTCATGTGGGAGGCATCATGGCAAACTTGCAGTATCGCGCCGACTTCATCTATCAGAACTTGCAGATTCAGCAGAACGTGATTGGCGAGGCATGGAAACACGGTGTGAAGAAACTCCTGTTCCTTGGCTCCACATGTATCTATCCTGGCGAGGCTCCACAGCCCATGCCTGAGGATTGCCTGCTCACATCTCCGCTTGAATATACCAACGAGCCATACGCCATCGCCAAGATTGCAGGTCTGAAGATGTGTGAGTCGTTCAACCTCCAATATGGCACCAACTACATCGCCGTGATGCCGACAAATCTGTATGGTCCCAATGACAACTTCCATCTTGAGAACTCCCATGTGTTGCCAGCCATGATTCGCAAGATTCATTTGGCAAAATGCCTGAATGAAAACGACTGGGACGCTGTCCGTAAAGACCTCGGTTTGCGCCCCGTATCCATGAAAATACCCAAGATGATGGATGGGCAAAGTGCTCAGTCAGAGGCTGCATCGAAAGCGACACAGACGGTGGTGGCGACCGCCGTGAGCGACGAGTTCACCATCCTGCAAGTGTTGCGCCATTATGGCATCACGCCCCAAGCGGTCACATTGTGGGGCACAGGTGCTCCCATGCGCGAGTTCCTTTGGAGCGAAGAAATGGCGGACGCATCCGTGCATTGCCTCCTCCATGTTGATTTCAAGGACGTGGTGGAAAAGAGCAACTTCAAGAAGAACCGCGATGGCATTGCGGAAATCCGAAACTGCCACATCAATGTCGGCACGGGTAAGGAAATCTCTATCAAGGAAGTTGCCGAACGCATAGTGAAGGAGATTGGCTTCAAAGGTGAACTCCGTTGGGATTCCACCAAGCCAGACGGCACGCTCAAGAAGCTGACGGATGTATCCATGCTGCATCGTCTTGGATGGCATCACACCATCGAGATTGAAGAAGGCATTCATCGTCTCTACGAATGGTACTTGCAGGGCATCTGCATCAACCATAAGCAAGGGTAAATCCATCAATGTCATAGTGATACCCCCTGCACTGTAATTACAGTGCAGGGGGTATCTTATTTGTGACTTCTCTTCTTCTTCCGTAGCTACAGTCATCATTCTTCCATTGCCATAGACACGAATCTTCCAGCAGCGGAACTGCCAACCACCCGTCAGAGAAGTCGTTCATAAGTTTGGAACAATTATTCATAACTTAGGAATAATTATCCGTAACTTATGAATAATTGTTCACAAGTTATGAA
>CAMWJL010000102.1 GCA_947174565.1 uncultured Prevotellaceae bacterium
ACCCCTATTAAGGCGTCGGCAGCGGCAGCTGGGTATAAGCGACAGAGTTAGGGGGGGGCGATCAGGTTTGATTAGCTCCGATTAGGTTAGAGATTAGGGTATTCCCTTTTTGAAAGCAGAATCGCTAACCGCTCAACTCTAACCTCTAACCCCTACCCCCTAACCTCAAAACTAAAATAATATATGTACAAAGGTGGATTAAAATCGGCATTGCGAGTCAATGTCAGCAATATTCCCGGATGGCGTACCAATCGCCACATCGTTGTCATAGAGAGTGACGACTGGGGCAGCATACGCATGTCTTCGTTGGAGAATTTCGACCGAATGCTCAAGGCGGGTATGCGCGAAGACCGCAATCATTACAATACGAATGACGCACTGGAGTCGAATACTGACCTTGAAGAGTTGTATAATGTGCTCTTAAAGTTTAAGGACTCAACAGGTCGTCATCCCGTGATGACTGGGGTGAATGTGGTGGCCAATCCGGTTTTTGACAAGATTAAGGAGAGTGGCTATACTGAATACGTGTATGAACCTTATACGGAGACTTGTAAGCGTTATGATAATCACGACAGGGTTTATAACTTGTGGAGGAAAGGTATTGAAGAGCGTCTATTTGTGCCTATCTTTCATGGACGTGAACATCTGAATGTGCAGCGATGGCTACGGGCTTTGCGCAATGGCAATAAATCAACATCGCTCGCTTTTGACTGTGGCGTAACAGGAATTTACAATGGCATCAACGATGAACCTATCCCAGAGTTTCAGGCTGCCTTTGACATTGATACAGTGGCAGACCTGCCTTATCAGAAAGAGGTAATCAAAACGGGGCTTGACCTGTTTGAACAACTTTATGGATACCGTTCCAAGTATTTTGTACCTACCAACGGGCCGTTTAATAATTCATTAGAAAAGGATTTGTTTGATGCGGGTATCAAGTATATCAATACAGGCAAGAAACAGAGGGAGCCTCTTGGCAATGGGCACTATCGCGTAAATACTCGCTATCTGGGCAATAAAAACCAGTACGGGCAGATATACTTGACGCGTAACTGCTTCTTTGAGCCTAATAGTACTGAAAGCGCTGTACAACGTGACTGGATTAATAATTGTTTGAAAGAAATCGAGATTGCTTTCCGTTGGCATAAGCCGGCAACCATCAGCAGCCATCGTGTCAACTACATTGGTTACCTGCATCCGGAGAACAGAGAGAATGGGCTTCGACAGCTGAAAGAACTGCTTTCCCGAATGCTGAAGCGATGGCCGGATATTGAATTTATGACGTCATCAGAATTGGGTGACCTTATTGCAGGCATACAGAAATGAGAAAAGTAGTTTTCGTTAATCAAAGTTCCGGCTATCTGTTGACCGACATACTTAACGCATACACAAAGGAGTATGATGAGGTGGTGCAGATATATGGTACCATCATGCCGAATGAGCGCAAGTTGAATCCAAGTATCAAGTTGAATAGAATTTGCGCTTACGACCGTTCATCTGCCATCAAGCGTATCGTGACATGGGTGAAGGGTACTTGGCAGATATACGGAAAATTGAAGAAGGAATATAAGGATTATGAGATAGTGTATGTGACCAATCCTCCAATGGCATATCTGTGCTCTTTGAAACTTAAGAATCCATTCTCTGTGATCGTGTTTGATACCTATCCTGATGCATTGGCTAACATTGGCATTCGCAAAGGTAACTTCATCTTCAAATTGTGGAGCAAGTGGAATAAGAAGTTGTTTGCAAGGGCTAAGAATGTGTTTACATTGAGCGAAGGAATGGCAGACCGTTTGAGCAACTACATTAGACGCGATAAAATAACGGTAGTGCCTTGTTGGTCGTCAAACAGCACATTTGCTCCCATGAAGAAGGAGGACAATCCATTTGTGAAGGATTATCATTTGGAAGGAAAGTTCGTAGTGATGTATTCTGGGAATATGGGTGTTACGCACAATGTGCACTCGTTGGTGGAATGTGCAAAGCAATTGAGGGATAAAGCCAATATCCATTTCATGTTGATAGGTGGAGGAACTAGAAAGGCAGAACTGGAAGCAACAGTAAAGTCAGAAGGACTTACAAACTGCACCTTTATGGATTGGTTGCCAGCAGAACAGTTGCCTTATTCTTTAGCTGCTGCTGACTTGGGAACTGTCTCGCTGAATGATGATACCGCTTTGGTGAGTGTTCCAAGCAAAACATTCAACCTTTTGGCGGTCGGCTGTCCCCTAATGTGTATTGCACCTAAAAACTCTGAAATTGCACGATTGGTGGGCAAGTATGAGAATGGAAAGTGCTTTGAGGTGAATGAGGTGGAGAAAATGGTTGAGTTTATCTGTCAGTTGTCAGCGGACAGCGGTCATCAAAAGCTGTTGTCTGCAAACTCACTGAGGGCATCCGAAGATTTTACTATGGAAAATGCTAAATTGTATCTGAAATAAAGGTCAGTAGTCTGTTGACTATTGGATTGTTGCCAGTAAGAAAATGAAAGATGTACTAATATACGGCTTTGGTGGTTTCGGGCATGAAGTGGCTTGTCTGATTAACCATATTAATGCTGTGAAGCCTACTTGGAACATTATAGGATATATTGATGATGGTGTGGAGGTTGGAACGGAATGTAAGTATGGTAAGGTGATTGGTGATTGCGATACCCTCAATGCTTGGAACAGGCCGGTGGCTGTAGTGATTGCTATTGGTAGTACGAAGTATCTGGAGTTGGTGTCTAAGAAGATTACCAATCCAAATGTGGAGTTCCCGAATATTGTTGCGCCAAATGTGTTTTATTTTGACAAGGAGAGTGTGTCCATGGGCAAGGGTAATATTGTGACCTTTGGTTGTCGCTTCAGTTGCAACATCCGTTTGGGCGACTTCAATGTGCTGAATGGCAATATCTCCCTTGGGCATGATGCCAGTATGGGCAGCAACAATGTGATGTTCCCGGAGACACGCATTAGTGGTCAGACTATCATTGGTGACCGCAACTTCTTTGGGGCACGTACATTTGTGGCTCAATGTCTGAAGATTGGCAACGATTGTCGCTTCGGAGCAGGATGCTATGTGTTGCGCAAGACGAAGGATGGGGGGCTCTATATGGGTAATCCGGCAAGGAAAGTTGAGTTTTAGGTCAACAATCAACGGACAACGGACTATGGAGAGAAAACTTGAAAACATAAGGATCTGGCAGGATTCAAGGAGATTTGTTAACGAAATCTATCTGATGATGAAGGATAATCGAGACTTTGGATTTCGCGATCAGATCCAAAGGGCTGCTGTTAGTATCATGAATAACATTGCGGAAGGTTCGGAGAGCGGAAGTGATGCAAAGTATATCAATTACCTCCATATTTCTTTAGGTAGTTGTTCGGAGGTTAAAAGCATGTTGTACCTATGCGATGACTTTGGTTTTTGCTCAAAAGAAAAGCATGAGCAACTGGTCAATAACCTTCAGTCCATTCCCAACCATCTTTATAAACTAATAGAGTATCTGTCAAAATCAAAATAAGTACAGTAGATTGATGCTAATGGGAAATATCCGTTGACCATTGACGGTTGACAAATTAGTATTAACAAATAATTTTTTAAGACTATGAATGTACAAGAATTTATTGAGAAGTTCGCTGAGGCGATTGACATTGAAGCAACTGAGTTGACCGCAGACACAGAGTTCCGTACTCTGGATGAGTGGGATTCTGTAGCTTACATTTCTGTAATTGCTATGATGGACGAGGAGTATGACATCCAAATTGAGATGCCTACTTTCAAGACCCTTAAGACTCTGGGTGCAATTGCAGACTACATTGAAAAGAACAAGTAATTAACGCGTATGGCATTTTTGAGATTCAAAGGTATCGGCATTACTGCAATGGCAGGTGCCGTACCTAAGAAGGTTATCAAGAACCTTGAGTACACGGAGTTCTTCCCTGAGGACCAGGTGAAAGAGGTTGTGGAGAAGGTGGGTATCTATGAGCGTAGATTTGCAGACGAGAAGACCTGCAGTTCCGACCTCTGTTTTGCTGCTGCTCAGAAGCTTATCATCGACAACAACATTGACCGTGATGAAATTGACCTGCTCATCTTTGTGAGCCAGACTCAGGACTACCGTATGCCTGCAACTTCTATCACTCTCCAGCATCGTTTAGGATTGAAGCAGAGCTGTATAGCATTCGATGTCAATCTGGGTTGTTCGGCATTTATCTATGGCATGAGTGTGGTTTACAGTATGATGCAGACAGGTAATATCCGCAAGGCATTGCTCCTTGATGGTGAGACCCGAAGCAAGGTGTATGGCCCTCGCGACCGAAGAAGCGCATTCATCTTTGGCGATGGTGGTGTGGCTGCACTTGTGGAGCGTAACGAAAAGTTTGGAGAGACAACCCTCTCGCTCAACTCTGATGGCTCTCGTGCCGACCTTATCATGATCAAGGCCGGTGGCTATCGTCACATGTCAACACCAGAGACTCTGAAGGAGCGTGTGGTCGATGAGTATGGCAACATGCGTTCAGACGAGCAAGGCTACATGAAGGGTGGCGATGTGTTTAACTTCGTGATTCGTGAGATTCCTCGCGACATCAAGAAGACCATTGCTGAAGCAGGTAAGACAGTGGACGACATCGACTACTTCTGCTTCCATCAAGCCAACAACTTCATCAATGCGTATATCGCTAAGAAGATGAAGCTCGACCTGGAGAAGATTCCTCACACCATTGAGAAGTACGGTAACACCTCGTCGGTATCTGTACCTCTGACTATCGTATCCGAACTGAAAGATAAAATGGAGGGTCAGAAGACTCTCATGATGTCTGCCTTTGGTGTTGGTATGACTTGGGCAACAGGTATCGTATCGTTCTGCGACACCAAGATTTCGGATGTGGTTGAGGTAGAGGAGGGGCAGCCTTGTGACGAGTCTCTTCGCAGAGATTACACTCCAATTGAGACTGGTTCTGAGGAGTCTGATACTCATCCTAACAAGGAGGATTAAGTTGAGTGGATACTACTCATAACCAATCAAGACTATTCAGAACAATTCTAATACTCAGAAACATGAATAACCCATTTTCATTAGAAAGTAAAGTAATCATTGTCACCGGTGCCTCTTCTGGCATCGGTGCACAATGTGCTATCGACTGCTCCAAGATGGGTGCAAAGGTGGTTCTGGTCGCTCGCAATGAAGAACGACTGAGGCAGACTTTGAACCAGATGGAGGGTGATGGTCACATGATTCTTGCTCTCGATCTGTCGTCATCCGACGGCTTAAAGGAAGTCATCAAGGATGTAGTCAGCAAGATGGGCAAAATAAATGGTGTAGTAAATTGTGCAGGCATGTCGTCCGTCACCCCATTAAAGATGATAACAGACGGACAACTGGATCAGTTCTTCCGCACTAATGTCTATTCTGCCATCAACCTCTCGAAGGAAGTGACACGTGTTGGTAATTTCGACAAGGAAGCTGGTTGCTCCATCGTCTTCTTTGCCAGCATCATGGGGCTTGTAGGCGAAAAGTGTAAAACCATGTATTCGGCTACCAAGGGTGCCCTCATTGCCGCTTCACGCTCCATGGCTTGCGAATTGGCAAAGAACAAAGTGCGTGTGAATGTCGTTAGCCCTGGAGCCATTGAGACACCAATCAACGCCAGACTCCCACATATGGCAGACGCTGAATTACGCAAGGAACTGGAAGAGAAACATCTTCTTGGCCTTGGAGAATGTGCCGATATCTCTAATGCCTGCATCTATCTGTTAAGTGATGCAGCAAAGTGGGTGACAGGACAGAACTTCATCATTGATGGTGGGTACACAGCTCGCTAATGCGAGAGGATTAAGGGGTTTTAATGGTTTTGTGATGTTTAAGGGGGATAAGGGGTGACTATTAAAAGACTCGTAAATACATTCTACACGAGTAATACGTATGTGCTATCCAAAGAGGATTGCTCATACGTTTGGCTTGTAGATTGTGGAGATTATGCTACACAGGTTCGACCATTGTTGAGCAGCAGGACAGTCAAGGGAGTATTGCTTACTCATACCCACTCTGATCATATTTATGGAATGGAGGATGTGTTAGCCGACTTTCCTGATGCAGTAGTCTATACCAATGACTTTGGAATGGAGGCATTGGAAGACCCTAAACTCAATGTGAGCAAATACCACTCTGAGGTTCCTGATTTGACAATAGAATGTAAGGACAAAACCATTATTGTTGGTGAGGGCTCTGAAATCGAACTCTTTGAAAGTGTTGTTGCAAAGGTTCTTTTTACCCCAGGGCATGATAAGAGTTGCCTGTCGTTCATCATAGATGGTAATCTGTTTACAGGTGATAGCTACATCCCTGGAGAACGATTGCTTGCACTATTCCCAAATAGTAACAAGAGAGACGCAAAAGATTCATACTGCCGACTCGTTGAATTAAGTAAGGACTATACCGTATGCCCAGGACATGGTAAAGTATTTATTCAAAGATGAAACAGAATAATGTTAATTCACAACATCCAAATAGCAGCAGAATTATATACAACACATTCATTTGGCTCGTAAAACTATAGTATTGAAACATTAAGATAACAAATATATGAACTTAACATTTGGTCAGAAGTTTTATATTCATTGCATTAAGCGTCCCATCGGTTTTTGGGGTGCTTTGGTGGCATTGATACTGTTATCGCCAATCTTCATCTGTATGATGGTTCTGTTGCACTTTGCCAACAAAGGTGCAGGTGTATTCTTCAGTCAGGACAGACCAGGAAAGAATGAGAAGATTTTCAAGGCATTGAAGTTCAAGACAATGACAGATGAACGTGATGCAGATGGTAAGTTACTACCAGATGCTGATCGCCTGACTCCTATTGGCAAGTTTGTGCGTTCAACCTCAATTGACGAGTTGCCACAACTGATTAACATCCTGAAGGGCGATATGGCATTTATCGGTCCACGCCCCTTGTTGGTCAAGTATTTGCCTCTCTATTCCGCAGAGCAGCATAGACGTCACGATGTAACTCCTGGCATGAGCGGATGGGCTCAAGTCAATGGTAGAAACAATATTTCTTGGACAAAGAAGTTCGAGTATGATGTCTATTATGTTGATCATATTGGACCTAAAATGGATGGAAAGGTCTTCTTTACAACTATCAAGAAAGTACTTGGGCGTGCTGACATTAACCAGACAGGAGGTTCATCAGCAACGATGGAGCCGTTTAACGGAGAGAATTGAATGTTACCCATGAAAACAATGTCGCTTAATTTAGAATTGATTTCCAAATATCGCTCTGCACTAATGGGCATTGCTACCATTGGAATTCTGATGTGTCACGCACAATCAAATGGTGTGAATCTTCCGTTTCACTTGAATTCCATTTTGGGATTGGGGCAGATGGGTGTGATGATATTCTTCTTAGTCTCTGGAATAGGGTTGTACTATTCCACCAAACGAATGGAGTATAGCGCAAGTGGTATAGCAGCATGGTATAGAAAGAGATTTGTGCGCTTGTTTGTACCTTATCTTCTGATTTACGCTCCTGCATTGTATTTGCAAATGTATGACGGTAACACCCTTGAAGATAATTGGGGGGGGGTATTTTTTGAATCTTTTTACTGTTTCATACTGGATTGACAAGACAGGCTGTTGGTTTGTGGATATTCTGGTGCCGATTTACTTGCTCACACCTTTATGGAATCGACTGTTGGAGAAGATTCCCTATCCTGTAATTCCTACAGTAATAGTATTTACTGCAATGATGTCTGTTGACAATTTCTATGCGTCAGCTTTCCACCAAGCCTCTTTTTTCTTCATTGGTTTCTACTTGGGACATTATGTCAGGCAAGGTGTCTCTATCTCGATGAAATGGCTTGTGGCGATTGGGATCTTCTTTGTCTTGCTTTTGGTGGAATATTATGTATTGGGCATAGGTGGATTGTTACCTATAATTGTGATGCCGTGTGTGTGTATAGGGTGTTTCGTTTTAGAAGGTATTGGCAGTTCATCTCTCGTGCGTTTCCTGAATTTCTTTGGAGCCATTTCTTTAGAATCGTATATCCTGAACGTGACACTTATAACTTGGATTCAGCATTTTAATCTACTTCCTGATTATCTGTTTACATACAGGTATTTGTTCATCGTTGTATTTGGAATCCTGTTTGCCACTATGATAAACAGACTTTGTAAACCTATTGTCGGAAAATAGTATATAAAACCATATTGTTAAAAATGAAAAGATTTGTCTTTATTGATGTATTGAAGGCGATTGCGATAATTGCAGTTGTCCTTTATCATTTTGGTTATGCACCTGCAGGTTATTTGGGTGTGGACCTTTTCTTGGTGATAAACGGTTTCTTGTTGTCCACGAAATTCGGTGAGTTAGAAACTGTATTGGGGGGGGTAGATTTCTTGTCTATAGAGCTCTACGACTTTCGCCAGTACTTCTTGCCGGTACTGCTGTATGCTTGCTCTGGGGTGCTTGCTGGATGCTGCCGTACGCCTATCAAGATTTGTCGCAATACGTGATGGCATCTAATTTATATGCCAATAATTTCTTGATGAGAGTTAAGGCTTGGGATTATTGGAGCATTTCAAATGAATTTAAGCCGTTGATGCATACTTGGTACCTTGGTGTAGTTGTTCAGTTTTATCTACTTTTCACGTTTGTACTTATATTAGTTCGTAAACTATTCAAAGCGAAACGCTCTTATTTGTGGCTTACCATAGTAGTGTTTATTGGCTCTTTATCTCTATACTTCCTGCCGGGAGTTGGGGCCGCACAACGATTTTATATTCTTCCATTTCGATTGTTTGAATTTTGTGCAGGTATTCTTACCGCACAGTTGTTGTATAGTTTAAAAGATAGGTCGATTGAGATTAGACAGTCGTCAGGAAGTGTGATTTTTGTATTTTCTCTTATATGTCTGCTACTTTTGGTGTTTGTCAATGTTGGTTCTGTTTCAGGCATAATTAAATTGCCGATTGTGGTATTGCTGTCATCAATAGTGCTGCTTACATATCCGTATATCAATAACAGAATTGACTTTATTGTTTCTAACAAATGGTTGGCGAAGGTTGGAGAAATTAGTTTCAGCCTGTATATATGGCATCAAATAGTATTCGGTTTTTATAGGTATTCGTTCTCTTCAAGCAGGTCAATAGCTACATTTGTATTGCTTGTTTCTATTACCGTTATCCTTTCGCTATTGTCGTATTATCTGATAGAGAATAGGGTAAGTCAATATATAAAGAGAGAGAAAGGAGTAAAAAGGCTTGCATTAGTTGTTGTAGTCGCTACTTTAATAATTACCGGAGTTGCTTTCCATATCAATTCTATTTCCGGCGTTGTAAGAGATGTCCCTGAGTTGGATACATATAAGGGAAAGACAACAGATCGTATGCACATTGCATATAATGAGGCTCCGTACAAGATGAATAGGGACTTCTCTACTAAGGACAAATTTCATGTTTTGGTGATTGGAAATAGTTTTGGCAGAGATTGGTTCAATGTGCTGAAAGAGATGAATATCGAAGACCAAGTTGAGTTTTCTTATTTGGTTGATAGCTATAAGAATTATGATAAATATAAAGATAGAATCTCTGACGCTGATTTGATATTCAGGACAATGGGTCCTAATCATGAGAATAATCAAAGTACAATTGATGATGCAATGTATATTGTTGATACGTACGGATTTCCTAAGGAGCAAATGATAGTAGTGGGCAGCAAGCAATTTGGATATTGTTGCGGACAAGTTTATAGCCATAGAAAAAGTTCTGATTATTTTGATCTTTCATTGGATATTCCTAAAAAGATGTATGAGGATAACAATCATTTCAAAGAACAATTGGGAGACCGTTTTATAGATATGATTACTCCGGTTACAGTGTCCGGTAATTCTGTTAAGGTGTTTACTGATAACCAAAAGATGATAAGTCAAGATTGTATCCACTTGACACAGAATGGTGCCAAAATGTATGCTGAAATATTTAAAGAAACGATTGAAAAGGAAATCGCTCACTTAAAAAAGTGACACTTATGATATAAATAATCACTGATGATGTATATGAGTCCTAAGTAAATCATTTATATGTCACTTACTTCTTTTTGTTTTTTATTGTTTTTCCCGGTT
>CAMWJL010000103.1 GCA_947174565.1 uncultured Prevotellaceae bacterium
GTTATGAATAAGTCCAAAAGATGTTTGTTCGCTTCTCTATTTTGTCAGGCATTCATAGCAGCAATCGGCATTTGCGATAATCGCAGTTGGTAAAACTGGGTCGCCATACGCATGCTTTCAACCTGTATCAAAGTTTTTTCATAAGAATTATTGTGTGGTTCGGGAAAATCTTCGTACTTTTGCCCCATGCTTTGACTCGAAGCATTACATACTATTTGCTCAATCGCTTCACGAACTGCAACCTCGACCAAGATGATAAGAGCAACAATCAATCCATATTGGAGTTCACCTATAGCGTGGATTCCTCATAATGGATTGATGGCTGTTGCAGGCCTGTGAAGCGTATGATGGAAGTCTGCGCTTTTTTGTGTAATGAGTAATCATGCTAATGGAGAAGGCTTGTAAAGCATAACACCAATCATTGTTTTCCTGTCAGCTAATAGAACAAAATAAAAAAGGAACTGCACCAAGCAAGGTGCAGTTCCTTTCTTTATTGTAAAAATGTCGTTGTTCTACCGATTAGCCACCGAAGTTGTCGAAGCGAATCATGTCATCTTCCACACCGAGAGAGTGGAGAAGGTCGAGCACGGTCTTTGCCATCATTGGAGGACCGCAGAGGTAGTACTCGCAATCTTCGGGGTTCTCATGCTGTTTCAGATAGGTGTCGCCCATCACTGGAGCCACAAATCCTGGAGTGTATTTCACACCTGCTGCGTCGGCCTTCGGGTCTGGACGGTCGAGAGCAAGGTGGAAGTGGAAGTTGTCGTAGTCCTTTTCCAACTGGAGGAAGTCGTCGAGGAATGGGATTTCCTCCAGCGCACGTGCGCCGTAGAAGTAGTGCATCTCGCGGTCGCGTGTGTTGAGGGTCTTGAGCATGTGCATGATTTGTGCGCGGAGCGGAGCCATACCGGCACCACCGCCAACCCAAATCATTTCACGACCTGTGCCATACTGTGGACGGAACTCTCCGTAAGGACCTGACATGATAACCTTGTCGCCTGGTTTGAGCGAGAAGATGTAAGACGATGCGATACCTGGGTTCACGTCCATGAAGCCTGGACCTTGGTCCTTTGGCTTGAATGGAGGTGTGGCAATGCGGACGTTGAGCGTGATGATGTCGCCTTCGTCGGGGTAGTTTGCCATAGAGTAGGCACGGATGGTCGGAGTGTCGTTGACGCATTTAAGCCCGAAGAGGCCAAACTTCTCCCATGCGGGCAGATAGGTGTCGCCAATGAGACTCTTATCGAAGTCCTTGTCGTAGTCAATAGAGAATGCTGGAATCTTGATTTGCGCGTAAGAACCTGGCTCGAAGTCCATGTGCTCGCCTGGAGGCAGTGCCACTTTGTACTCCTTGATGAAGGTTGCCACGTTGCGGTTGCCGATAACGGTGCATTCCCATTCCTTGACACCCATCACTGAGTCAGGCACCTTGATGTCGAGGTCTCCCTTCACTTTGCACTGGCAACCAAGACGGTAGCCTTCCTTAATCTGCTTGCGAGTGAAGTGACCTTTCTCTGAATCGAGAATCTCGCCACCACCAGAGACAACCTGACATTTGCACTGTCCGCAAGAGCCTTTACCGCCACAAGCAGAAGGAAGATAGATGTCCTTGGCAGCGAGGGTGGAAAGCAGGCTTGAACCTTGTTCCACTTCAACCTTGTCCTTTCCGTTGATGGTAATGGTGACATTACCGCTTGGAGAAAGGTACTTCTTAGCAATGAGGAGGATGATGACGAGCACAAGCACAATCACCAAGAATACTCCTATACTATATAATATAAATGTCATATCCATAATTGCGATGTCCTTTCTTTTTTTAGATTTTAAGACCTGAGAAACACATGAATGCCATCGCCATAAGACCTACCGTGATGAATGTGATGCCGAGGCCCTGAAGGGGCTTGGGCACATCAGAGTAAGCCATCTTTTCACGGATAGCGGCAAGACCCACGATAGCGAGTGTCCAACCAATACCAGAGCCAAGTGCATAGGCAACGCAGTCGCCAATGCCTGAGATGGCTTGAGTGGAAGTGGCAGGGTCGAGCAGGATGCGCTGCTGCATGAAGAGCGATGCACCCATGATGGCGCAGTTCACGGCAATCAGTGGCAGGAAGATACCGAGTGCGGCATAGAGAGAAGGGGAGAATCGCTCCACAATCATCTCAACCAGCTGCACGATGCCGGCAATGACTGCAATGAAGAGGATAAAAGCGAGGAATGTGAGGTCAACGCCTTCGGCAAGTGCGCCTTCGGCGAGCACCTTCGTCTGAAGCAGGTAATCAACGGGAACGGTGATGAGGAGCACGAAAGTGACCGCAATACCCAACCCGAATGATGTCTTCACTGTCTTAGATACGGCGAGATACGAGCACATACCCAAGAAGAAAGCGAAAATCATGTTGTCCACAAAGATGGAGCGGACGAACAAACTAATGAAGTGTTCCATAATTCTTTTTCTTTTATATACTATTGAGGTATGTTGCTTATGACTCTAAATCTTTGTTGTATGCACGGTGTGCCCAAATAACACAAGCCACGATGATGAGTGCCATGGCTGGCATGGTCATCATACCGTTGTTCAAGTATAGGCCGCCGTTCTCAACGTAGGCGCTGTCGGGGATAATCTGGAAATCCAACAGAGTGCCGAAGCCAAGGATTTCGCGGATAAGACCAACGATGACGAGCACGACTGCATAGCCAAGACCGTTGCCGATTCCATCGAGGAAACTCTCCCAAGGACCGTTCTGCATGGCAAATGCCTCAAGACGTCCCATCAGGATACAGTTGGTAATGATAAGACCTACATAGACACTCAGCTGAACGCTTACATCATAGACGTATGCTTTGAGGATGTTGCTCACAATCGTTACGAGCGCGGCAACAACCACCAGCTGCACGATGATGCGGATGCGGTTCGGGATTGTCTTGCGAATCAGGGAAATAATCACGTTCGAGAATGCGGTGATGACGGTCACAGAGAGTCCCATCACGATGGCTGGTTTCAGCTGTGAAGTGACAGCAAGTGCCGAGCAAATGCCGAGGACCTGAACTGCGATAGGGTTGTTCAGATTGAGCGGACCCATGAAGACTGCGCCATTCTCTTTAGAAAATAAACTCATATTCTTTGTCCTCCTTTATTTATTGATTGAAAGAATGTCCTTGTACAAGCCGAGGCAGTCCTTAATCATGTCGTTTACACCATTGGAAGTGAGGGTTGCACCTGTCACACCATCTACATAGTTCTCAGGTGCGAGGTTTCCTTCTTTTCCTTTCTTTACAACGCTGAGCGCAATCTCGTCGCTGCCATTGGCAAAGATTTTTTTACCTTTGAAGCTGTCCTGAAACCACTGCTCTGCAATGCGAGCACCAAGACCTGCGGTCTCTGACTCGTGTGAGAAGTAAGTGCCATACACGGTTTCACCGTCGGCATTCACAGCGATGTAGCCCCAAAGACCACCCCAAAGACCTGCACCTTTCACGGGCACAACTACCTTTGTTTCACCATCCACCTCTGCGATGTAGAGTGGGCGATTGTCGGGAGTGATTTCTTTTGTAGCCACAGCGAAACCACCCGTTTGTGCCTTCGGTCCTTGTGAGGCATCAGCACCATAGATGGGGTCGCTCTTCACCACTTCTGCATACTTGGCAGCCACGTCTTCCACGCCACGGATGTTGAGTGCGGCGAGGATTTGGCTCTTCTTGTCAAGTTCCACATTCGCGTCCTGCGTTGGCTTCAAGGCCGAAGCCACGAAAGCGAGAAGGAATGCCACGATAATGACCAGCACAGATGCGTAGATAATCGTGTACGCATTGCTATTTGTATTCAGTTTTGCCATTTCTTATGTCCTCCTTTTTTACTTTGCAGCACGCTTTGCGCGCTTGTTGATATTAGATTGTACGAAGCAGTAGTCAATCAGCGGTGCAAACACGTTCATCAACAGGATGGCAAGCATCATGCCCTCTGGATAGCCAGGGTTGAGCACACGGATAATGATTGCCATGGCACCGATGAGGAAGCCGAATATCCACTTACCGCCTTCTGTGCGAGGGCTTGTCACAGGGTCCGTTGCCATGAATACAGCACCGAAACAGAAGCCACCGACTGTGAGCTGTTCCCACCACTCGAAGTTCTGAGCACCGTCGTAGCGGAGGAAGTAAGCCATCAAAGCACCACCCACAAAAGTGGAGAGCATGATTTTCCAGCTGGCAATGTTTGTCCAAATGAGGATGACTGCGCCAATCAGGATGGCGATGACCGAAGTTTCACCGATGGAACCAGGGATTATACCAATGATGGTGTCCATTGGAGTCGCTGTAACAGGTTCACCAGCAGCCAGCTGGCCGAGTGGGGTAGCGGCAGAAACGGCATCCACGGCAGGAGTGCCATTGATGCAGTCAATGTAGTTGCCGTTCACCCACACCTTATCGCCCGACATCATTGATGGATAGGCAAAGAAGAGGAAGGCACGAGTGACCAGTGCAGGGTTGAATATGTTCATGCCTGTGCCGCCAAACACTTCCTTGGCGAAGATGACAGCAAATGCCGTTGCGATGGCCAAAATCCAAAGTGGGCAGTTCACAGGAACAATGAGTGGAATGAGGATACCGGTCACGAAGAAACCCTCGTGTACCTCTTCCTTCTTCCATTGAGCCACAGCGATCTCAATTCCAAGACCGACGGCATAGCTGACCACAATTTTAGGCAGCATTACAGCCAATCCATAGAGGAAGTTGCCCCATATATCTGCACAAGGACAAGAATCAGGAGTGAGTTCACCTGTTGCAAGAGCATGCTGATAACCAATGTTATACATTCCGAAGAGTATAGCAGGAATCAGGGCTATCACTACAAAGAAAATAGAACGCTTAGAGTCGATGGCGTCGTGAATCTGCGCGCCACGCACCTTGGCAGTCTCGTTAGGTACAAAGAAGAAAGTCTCCGCTGCATCAAAGAGAGAGCCGAAAGCACTGAGCTTACCTCCTTCTGAGAAGGTTGGCTTCAAGTTGTCAAGAAATTTCTTAAGTCCCATATTGCTTATTCGTTTTCTTTACGCAGCATGTCGAGACCCTCCCGAACAATGCGCTGGAGTTCAACTTTCGAGCTATCCACAAACTCAGCCACGGCAAAGTCCTCTGGTGCCACCTCATAGATGCCGAGGGCTTCCATGCGGTCGATGTCACCAGCGATAATTGCCTTGACCAGTTGCTCTGGATAGATGTCCATGGGGAACACTGAGTCGTATTCGCCACTGAAAATCATGTGGCGATGACCACCTTTCACACGTGCGTCAAGCACATATTCTTTCTTTGGCATCAGCCATGAGAAATAAGAACGGCTGACGGAGAATTGGTTCAAGCGTGGAGCAATCCAACCGAAGAGTTCCGCTGTGTTGTCGTTCTCTGGAATGGCGGTCACTTCGGTGGAATGGGCTAAAATGAATGCGTCTTCGTTGGTTTGCATGCCCGTGAGAGGGTTGCCGTCGATAAGACGCACTTTTTTGTCCGTGTTCACGTTTCCTGCCACGATGTCGCCAATCTTGGCACCTACGAGCACTTGCTTGTACTGAGGAGCCTTGATTTCAGAGCCTGCCACAGCGATAGTGCGGGTCAAATCCACGATGCCTTTGTTGAAAAGTCTGCCGATGAAAACGACTTCTTCAGCACCAATGGTCCAAACGACTTCACCCTTGTTGATGGGGGCAACGTGGTTAATCTGAACGCCTACGTTACCAGCAGGGCATTTGCCCTTGAACACGTTGACCTCAGCATCCTTTGTCCCAGCAAGTGGGCTATCGGGCTTGACACCCAGATACACCTTTGCCAGTTTTGCGAGCGCAGAAATACCCGTTTGGAAATCAGCTTCCTTGCCCTTCATCACAACGTCGATGTCAGCAGCGAGCGGCATGTCCGCGATGGCAGACACAAAAATGCCCTTAGGCACATCGTTCGGGTCAGCAACGACGGCGTAAGGACGCTGGATGAAGAAACCGAAAAGTCCGCTTTCGAGGAGAGCCGCTTTCACTTGCTCGCCATTCAGCGTCTTCACGTCTTTCTTCCCGAAGTCCACATACGCTTGTTGCGCAGCGGCTTCCACCTGAACGCTCAAAACTTTACGACGGTCGCCTCTCTCCACGAGCGTCACCTTGCCCGCAACAGGAGAGACGAACTTTACTTCGGGATGCAATTTGTTGACAAACAACGCATCACCAGCCTTCACTTCATCCCCTTCTTTGACAACCACTTTCGGCTTCATGCCCCAAAACGCATCAGGAACAAGTCCATAGACCTTCGATGCAGGAGCGGCTGAAACCTGAGCAGCAGCCTTACCTTTGAGGTTGATGTTCAAGCCTTTCGTAATTTTAATTACATTCGCCATAATTTTGTTAATTAACTATATTTTGTGTATTTTGTTGCAACACCTGTGCTCAACAAAAATGTTTAAGCAAGAAATTGATGATTCGCCACCTGCCAGTGATGATTGCCTGGCTTCTTTTTGTCTCAATGGTCTTGATGATGCTCTTTGTCACCTTGTCCAAAGGCATTACCCAAAACAAGCCATCACCTTTTGCCATGCGTGTATCAACAAGCCCCGGTCGAATCTCTGTAACGATAATCCGAGAGCCTTTCGCCTTCTTCTGCAAGGACTTGGTATAGTTGATTTGAAAAGCCTTCGATGCGCTGTACGAAGGTGCGATAGGAGTGGGTTGCAAGCCTCCCACAGACGTGATTGTGACAAGATGACCATGCTTCTGAGTCGCGAAATGATGATACGCCGCATCTACGCAGTTCGTCCATCCATCAACATTTGTCTTGATAACAGCAAGTTCGGTGTTCACGTCCAAATCAGGATTCAAATCCCCAATGCCAGCACACACCACAACAAGGTCAAGAGCCTTGAAGTGCTCTACAATCTGATTGAATCCTGCATTAAAAGATTCAACATCAGCTATATCGCACTGAACGCCAACCGTATGGCTCGGAACAGCCTGCGCCATTGCATCCAGCACATCCTTTCTGCGCCCCATGACAGCCACCTTATTCTCCAGAGAAGAATAATGCTGCCAAAGGCGATAGCCAATGCCCGATGTCGCACCGATGATAAGAATGTTCATGTTATTTGTCGTGAGTTACAAAAAGCGGCACAAAGGTAGCGTTTTTTCCTTGATTGCTGAAATTTCCTCTTACATATTTAGTGGAAATGGCTAAAAAATGTCATCAGACAGCTCCGTGCGCAAAGTCGTTATTTCAACCCAAAGCAAAACTCCCTCTACTTGTATGTGGTCATGTTTGCAATGGGGCGGAAGCACACGCTTTCGTTCCTGTCCATGCACTTCTTGGTCATTCTCAAAATATTTTTGATGCAAGTTGCCCGTTGAAATGGAGTTATCCACAGGGTTATCCACAGCTTTAGGCGAAAGGTGTTCATAACTTAGCGGTCTCCCGTTTGTTGCATTCGCCTTTTATCTCTAAATTTGCAACGGATAAAGCCCCAATGTGTTTCAATCATCACCATTTCAATCTTGGAATAATGCCTGAACAAAGAGCTACAAATCGAAGAAAATCAACCCGTAACAATGAGCAGGAACAGCTTGCGCCATTGGGACGTTTGCAACCTCAAGCCCTCGAGTTGGAGAAAGCGGTCATTGGCGCATGTCTGATAGAGCAAGACGCATTCGCCACTGTCACCGACTTCCTTAAACCTCATTCTTTTTATGAGTCGAAGCATCAGGTGATTTTCGAGGCACTTCAAGCATTGGCGGCGTGCAATGCCCCCATTGATATGCTCACGGTTGTAGCGCAGTTGAAGAAGAATGGTGACTTGGAGAATGCAGGTGGAGAAGCCTACATCGCAGAGTTGTCATGTTCGATGTTGTCTGCCGCCCATTTGGAATTTCATGCTCGTATTGTCGCGCAGAAAGCCTTGGCGCGCGATTTGATTTCCTATACAAGCAACATTCAGAAGTTAGCGTTCGATGAGAGTCAGGACATTCAGGAACTCATGCAGATGGCAGAAGGGAAATTGTTTGAACTCTCCAAGTCGAACCTGAAGAAGGATTTCACCCAAATTGACCCCGTCATCAACGAAGCATACGACCTGTTGAAGAAAGCCGCTGCACGCACAGACAGCTTGTCAGGACTTTCCTCTGGGTACACTAAGCTGGATGCCATGACATCCGGCTGGCAAAACTCCGACCTCATCATCATTGCCGCACGACCAGCAATGGGTAAGACCGCCTTTGTGCTCTCCATGGCGCGCAATATGGTGGTTGACCAAAAGATACCCGTTGCCATGTTCTCGCTCGAAATGTCCAATGTGCAGTTGGTCAATCGTCTGTTAGTGAACGTGTGTGAGATTCCTGGCGAGAAAATCAAGAGCGGACAATTACAACCCCATGAGTGGCAGCAACTTGACTACAAGATGCACGAACTCTTCGGCGCGCCGTTCTATGTGGATGACACGCCGTCCTTGTCTGTCTTTGAACTCCGTACAAAGGCTCGCCGATTGGTGCGCGACTATGGGGTGAAGATGATTATCATCGACTACCTCCAGCTGATGAATGCGTCGGGCATGTCCTACGGCTCTCGTCAAGAGGAAGTCTCCACCATATCGCGCTCGTTAAAAGGTTTGGCAAAGGAACTGAACATCCCCATCATTGCTCTGTCGCAGCTGAACCGCTCGGTGGAACAGCGCACAAGCAGCAACCCTGACAGCCCCGACAGCAAGCGTCCGCAGTTGAGCGACTTGCGCGAATCGGGTGCCATCGAGCAGGATGCCGACATGGTGTGCTTCATCCATCGTCCCGAATATTATAAGATATACAAAGACCAATATGGCAACGACACGAAGGGCAAGGCTGAAATCATCATCGCCAAGCACCGAAACGGCGCGGTGGGCGATGTGACCCTACGTTTCCGCAGCGAATACGCCCGTTTCCTGAACCTTGACGACGAAGTACCGCCCATGCCAACCGATGATGGCACCATCAAGCCAACGCCCTCCAAGCTGAACGGCATAGGGGTGGGGAACGATGACCCGTTTGGCGGATTGGACATGACAAAAGCCCCGAGCGAAGTCCCGTTCTAAAGGGATTCATGCTCAGAGATGACTCATACAGATAGAAATCGGCACGAGAACCATTGGAGCAGTTTTCCCCATTTCATCGGTGGTTTTACTGTAACAATCGGCAGCGATGCCAACATGTATAGATTGAATGAATTTCATTTTTTCAGATGATTATGCCTCAATTCGCGAGAACGCATGGCATACATTCAGCATCAATGGTTGCGTGAGCAACGGACAAGATGATTGAATGACATTATTCTCACTTTATCAATTAGAAGGCGTGGATACCTCCCTAATGGGGTATCCACTTTTTTTGTCCCTCATCAGTCATTCTGCATTCTCTGCATGGCGCAACAGCACGAAATCCTTTGTTTTCTTCCCCCTGTCCAAGAAAGGCTTTCTTGTTTAGAGCGACCTTGGCAGAAACCAAGCACAAAATAGGTATCAAAACCGGAGTCCCCGACATCGGTTAACCGATGTCGGGGACTCCGATTGGTCGATGTCGGGGACATCGATTTTCATAGCTTTTCTGAGAACATTTTGCCATGACCTCTATTTCTTCATTTCACATCCTTATTCGGGATACCTTATGGCATAAAAGAGTCATTTTAATTAAAAACTTTGATATTATTTTGTGAGATATAAATATCTGTAGTATCTTTGTGCTGTTATCTTCATAGGTTTTGTATCAAAAAGAGGTCTTTGATATTTGGTCTGTATTCTTGAAGTACCTTGCAGGAGTTGGGAATTGCTTTCAAAAAGAGGTCTTTGATATTCAAACTCTTGCACGCACATCCGCCGACGTGTTGGGAATTGCTTTCAAAAAGAGGTCTTTGATATTCAAGACCCGCCTCACCCACATAGTCGATAGG
>CAMWJL010000104.1 GCA_947174565.1 uncultured Prevotellaceae bacterium
TTTTTGGTTTTTTTGTGCATTTTCTCCTATTCTCCCACCCCTCAATTTTGGGGGTGGGGATATTGGGTCTTGTTTTGGCCCCGTTGGTCGATTTTGAGGGTGTGAAAGCATCAAGGGATGAGAACACGAAGAAGGAACGATGCAGTTGCTCCATTCCCCCCTTTTATAGCAGAAGATACGCATACGACCTCCGTCGGAAGTATTTTGTGAATTATGAACCTTTCTCTGCGTTGCTAATAAAAGAAAGTTGTACCTTTGTGGGCAACAATAAAACACATTGAACATGAACAGCCAAGAAGCAACAGAGAAATTGGGACATAAAGGCATCAAAGCAACCGCCAACAGAATCATCATCTATCAGGCTCTGGAGGCTGCCAGACACCCCATGAGTCTGGCGGATTTGGAGGAGAAACTGCTGACGATGGATAAGTCGAGCATTTTCCGTGTGCTCAACCTGTTTGTGAAGCACGACGTGGTGCATGCTTTTGAAGACGGTCGAGGCATTCAGCACTATGAGCTATGCGGCCACGAAGATGAATGCCTCCATACAGACACGCATCCCCACTTCTATTGCGAGCAATGCCACCGTTCTTTCTGTCTCGACGACACCACCCTTCCCCACATCTCACTGCCCGATGGCTACATACCACGCTTTTATTCTTTTGTCATCAAGGGGCTGTGTGCCGATTGTAGCCGAAAATTGGGGTGTGACCTTTCTTTCTGATGCTAACCGTCTTATCAATAGAACTCTGTACTTTTTGTAATCTGCATCAATATAGTACAAACAAAACTTTTCAATTAAACAATATGCAAAAAGATCGATTCATCTCATTCCTACTTGGATTTATTCTACCACTTTTCACTTTTGCAATCAGAAAAGACAGTGTTAACGCAGTCACTATGGTGTCGTATGAACAACAAGCATACGATGTCAACGGAACATTAGCACTACGCAACAATACAAATGAACAAATCAAGAACATCACATTCATCATTACATATCTTGACATGTCTAACATAGAGCTCGACTATGACGAGTTCAGTAAAGACGTAGATATTGCGCCAGGTATGACTAAAAAGATTGATATCCCTGCTTACGAATATGAACGAGGCTATCGGTATTACAAAACAAAAGACAAATATGGATCACATCCTTCCACTTTCAAAATCAAGTTTGGATTGAAGGGGTACAACAACCACGATTATAAGACGACCGAATTTTCCGAACTTGACGAATCTGATAAGAACAACCAGCATGATTATCAACCTAATAGATTCACAGACTATCTCCATACCATCGGGATATGTTTTGCCGCCGTTCTAACTCTTGCCTTCTTGATTGGCATGTATGCCCTTGTTGGGGTAATGGCAAGAAGGCGCAACCGAGATACAGCACTATGGGTTGTGCTCAGTTTTTTAGTATCTCCTTTTGTAATAATCATTATCCTACTATGCTCTGGTTCAAAAAAGAATTAGACGATTACTAAACAAGCTTTAATCTCCATGATTGATTCAAGCCAAAATCTTATTATGATAAATGGCGTTGCAAGAACAAAGACCATTGAATCATGCGTGTTCGAGAGAACACAAAGAAAAATATGTATTGTTTTTAAAGGCAGTACCAAACAATACTTTTATAAGCCCAATAGCATTGTATGGCTACAAAAAACCATCAGGCTTAATCCTCACAATTACCATATTCGTCATAAGGGGATATTGTGCCAAAACATTGCTGAACTTCTGGAATTTTCACACATTCACAAGAAATACTATCACATTAAGTATATTAGTGGCACAGAAATAGACTATGCTGACCATGAATTAGAAATAGAGAAATCATGTTTAGAAGAAGAAAAGTCCAAAAACGTTTTTGAGTACTTTCGCGAGATTGCAGAAAATCACCCATTGGAGACCGAGGAAGGAAAGAAGATTTTAGCTTTTCAATATCGGAGTATGGACTTTCTCCCTGACAATTTAGCAATTGCTCCATATTTGTATCCCGAGAAGTATCACATCCAAGAAAGAAAACGTTCCCATTTCATATTTCCATTTGGATGCAATACGAGTCAACTCAAAGCTATACAAAAGGCTTTTAGAAATCAGATAAGTGTTATACAAGGTCCCCCTGGAACAGGGAAAACACAGACAATACTAAACATAATCGCCAACATTCTGATGAATGGTCAAACGGTTTTAGTCGTCTCCAACAATAACTCTGCAACAAACAACATATCGGAAAAATTGGCAAAATATGGGATGGATTTCTTTGTCGCACCATTAGGCTGTTCAGATAATAAAACACTTTTTATCAAAGAGCAGAAACAAGGACGAACATATCCTTCTGTGTTGTACACTTGGATGGACAAAGAGGCTGACATGAAAGAGTTTAAGGACAGTATCACTCAAGACATTGTACTAATAGAAGAAATTTATACAAAGCATGAGAATCTTGCGCTTTATCACCAACAATTGAACGCCATAGAATTAGAATGGGAACATTTCAAAAATGAAATGACATACGACTTTACACCCCATGAAACTAACACCCCATCAGAACAAATCTTACAGCTGTTAAACCAACAACAAGAACGTCTGGAAAACAAGAGTATCACGAAATGGAAGAGATTGAAATGGTGGTTCAGAAAGATAATTTATCGCTATCTCTATAAAATAGATGAAAAACTTCTGGAACAGACCACACAAGACATCATTCGGCAAACACAGGCACTCTTCTACATTCAAAAAATCAAAGAACTAAAAAACAATATTGAACTGATACAACAAACATTACAAGATGTTGATGCTTCATTCATGATGAAAAATTTGAGTGACAAATCTATAAGAGCATTCAAGAACATCCTATATAAGAAATATGCTCATCAACATGAAGCATACACAATAAATGAGGAGTCTATGAGACAAGGCTCTTCACGAGTACTTGACGAGTTTCCTGTTGTGCTCAGCACAACCTTTTCTGCACGGAACAGCCTTCCAAAAGTGACCTTTGACTATATCATCATGGACGAAGCATCGCAAGTTAGCATTGAGACAGGAGTCATTGCCTTGTCATGTGCAAGAAATGCTGTTATCGTAGGAGACACAATGCAACTACCGAACGTTGTATCCAAAGAAGAGCATAAAAAATTTGATACAATCCGTAACAAATACAACATAAGTGACAATTACAACTGTGCCACAAAAAGTTTTCTGCAATCTGTTATTGACGTTCTCCCTTCTGTGCCTCAAACACTACTTCGGGAACATTATAGATGTGTGCCTGACATTATAAACTTCTGTAATCAGAAATTTTATGGCGGAAACTTGGTAATTATGACACAAAACAAAAATAACGCTATCTGCGCCATTAAAACGGTAAAAGGGAATCACTCCCGCAACCATACAAACCAAAGAGAGATTGATGTGATTTGCCAGGAAATCTTACCCTCTTTACCATATAACCCCAAAGATATAGGAATCATTGCTCCTTATAATCATCAAGTGGATGCCATTAAAAAAGTTGTTAACAAAGATATTGATGTCGCCACAATACACAAATTTCAGGGAAGAGAAAAAGATGCTATCATCATGAGTGTCGTAGATGACAAAATCTCCGAATTTGCAGATAATCCCAATCTCTTAAATGTTGCTGTATCAAGAGCTCAAAAGCAGTTTTATCTTGTCGTGACTGGCAATGAACAAACCCAACAAGGCAACATCTGTGACTTACTCGGCTACATCAACTATCACAAAGGAACAATCTCAACCAGTCGTATCCATTCAATCTTCGACCTCTTGTACAAACAATATACAGAAGCCCGATTCAAATATCTGAAAGAACAAAAAAGGATTTCCGAATTTGACTCAGAAAATCTAACTTATTCTCTTATCAAGGACGTATTAGCTTCTGACCAACAATGGTTAAATCTCGACGTTATATGCCATTATCCACTTTGTATGCTCTTAAAAGATTACTCAGCATTAAATGATGAAGAATGCAAGTATGCAAGTCATTATGCCACACATGTAGATTTTCTTATTTATAATCGAGTAACAAAAGCCCCCATCCTTGCAATAGAAGTAGATGGATGGAAATATCATCAGAAAGGCAGTCACCAAGCTAAAAGGGATAGAATGAAAGATTCCATATTATCTATATATGGCATTGAGCTTATACGCTTATCCACAACAGGCAGTGGAGAAAGGAACATTATCAAAAATAGCCTAAAGCAGTTTTATTCATAAGCAAAAATTCTTATATCAGAACAGGTTACTCCCAATCCTTAAAGGGTATAAACTAAAACTATGAGGGGGTGGTAACCTGTTCTGATATAAAGATTCTTGCTTTTCTACTTGATGATGAGTTTGTCGCTTCCTGCCGCCTTGAAGCTCATGTCGAGACCTTTGACGCTGTGGGTCAAAGCACCGAAGGAGATGAAATCAACACCAGCCTTGGCATAGGGAATCATGGTGGCGAAAGTGATGCCGCCAGAGGATTCTGTCTCGGCACGACCTGCCACAAGTTTGACAGCCCGTTCGGTGTCTTCAGGGGTGAAGTTGTCGAACATGATGCGGTCACAGCCTTCGGCAAGGGCTTCTTCCAACTCTTTCCAGTTGCGCACTTCACACTCTATCTTGAGGTCTTTGTTGTGAACCTTGCAGTACTGCTTGGCACGGGAGATGGCGTTGTGGACACCACCGCAGAAATCGATGTGGTTGTCTTTGAGAAGTATCATGTCGAAAAGCCCGATGCGGTGATTCATGCCACCACCAATCTTGACAGCCTCTTTCTCGAGCATGCGCATGCCAGGGGTCGTCTTGCGAGTGTCGAGCACACGAGTCTTGGTGCCAGCATCAATAAGTGCTTGCTGATACTTGTGGGTCATGGTGGCGATGCCGCTCATGCGCTGGAGAATGTTGAGCATGAGGCGTTCTGTCTGGAGGAGGCTCTGCTCCTTGCCTTTAACAGACATAACAATGTCGCCAGGCTTCACATGAGCACCATCCTGAATGTACACTTCCACCTGCATGGTGGGGTCGAAACGGCGGAACACCTCTTTGGCAATCTCCACACCAGCAAAGATGCCTTCTTCCTTGATGAGGAGTTTGCTCTCGCCATAGGCATCAGCAGGAATGCAACACAGGGTCGTATGGTCTCCATCGCCGATGTCTTCAGCAAAGGCGAGGTCTATGAGACAGTCGTTCAATTCTTCTACGGATAACATAATCTATATAAGTTGTTTAGAACAGCCAAGCAAGGCCGAATTTAATACCACATTTACTCTTCTCGGAGAAGTCTGAAAGGGAAACATCATAGTAGAGCGAAGGCTCAAAGGTGAGATGCTTGTTGAGGAAGAAGCAGTAGCCAAGCTCTGGTGTGATTTGTACATCGTTGAAGCTGGGAGCACCATGCAGGAAACGTACTCCGGCCTGCAAGAAGAGTCCATTCTGCTCAATGAGGTAGCGGCACTTCGCCCCCACATAGAACGTCTGCATATCGGAGTTGTGGTAGTCGAAACCAGCTTCTGCCAACGCCATCCAACCATCTTCAAACATATAGCCACCATTGACACCGAGGTCAAAATGGAACTTTTCATGCTTGCTGTAAGAGAGGTCGCCAGAGTTGGTAGTGGCTGACAAATAGTACTTGCCTTTCTCGAACTGCGCAAAGGCACTACTGATGCCCATAAGGGCAAAGAGGAGTGTGAATGTTAGTTTCTTCATATCAATATGAGGTTTTAATAGCGTGTCATCATCATAACGAGCCAACGACGACACTTGGATTTGTTATCTTTCAGCTTTCAGTTTCTCCTTCTTGTAGAGCGACCACGAGAGCGCGCCGCAGATAGCAGCGTAACCGATGATGTGGGGCAGGTAATCGCCCCATGTGTTCCATGTAATGCCATTGTAGCAGTAGAAGAACAAGCCGACCGTGAAGAAGGCGATGGGTTGCCAAATGAATCGTTTCATCTTTTTCAAGGTAAGAGTTAAAGAGTGAGAGTTTTAAGCCCGCATGAGCTTCTTTGCCCAAAGGAGATACCACACCAATACGCCCAGCGTGATGATGCCACCCAGCAGATAGGCGACAAAGTGGTGGAGCTGGAAGCCTTCGGGGGCTATGAGTATATAAGTGGTGCAGACAATGGTCATCCACAGAGCTGGCACCAACGTAACGAGGAACGCATACTTCTTCGTGCCCTCGGCTGCGCTACGCTTAGTCAGCCACACCGTGACCGCCCACAAAGTGAAGACAGCCAGACTTTGATTGAACCAAGCGAAGTAACGCCACAGAATGTCGAAATTGACGAACATGAGGATGATGCTCAACGCAAAAATCGGCAAAGAGAGCACCACACGCTTGTAGATACGGTTCTGCTTATAGTGCATGAAGTCCGCCGCAATCAGACGTGCAGAACGGAATGCAGTATCGCCACTGGTGATAGGTGCAGCCACCACGCCCAAGATGGCAAGAACAGCACCGACACGCCCCAACCAGCTGGAACAAATGGCATTAACCAACACCCCAGGTGAAGGCTTGCCTGTCTCAGGATTCATCATGGCAGCCACCAGTTTCTCGTATGGCGTGTTGCCAACCACATCGAGGCTGTCGGCAAACTTGATGGCAGCAGCAGCCCAAATCAGTGCCACAATACCCTCGACAATCATCGCCCCGTAGAAGATGGGACGACCATATTTCTCGTTCTTCAGACAACGCGCCATCATCGGGCTTTGTGTGGCGTGGAAACCACTCACCGCACCACAGGCAATCGTGATACAGAGACCTGGGAAGATGGGCATGGTCGAAGTGGGATGGTGATTCGAGAACGCATCGGTAATTTCGGGCATAGAACCCTCATTGACAAAGATGCCATAAGCAAGCCCCACAGCCATAATGAGCAACGCCAAGCCAAAGATGGGGTAAATCTTGCCAATCAACTTGTCGATGGGCAGCAAAGTAGCAAGGATGTAGTAAACGATGATGATGATAACCCAAAAGTATTTCGACCACAAGAAACCTTGGTCTGGCATCATGCCATCGAGGATGTCAGCAGGGGTGGTGGCAAACACAGCTCCCACCAAAATCATCAGCACGAGCGACATGATGCGCATGACCATCCGTGCGCCCTGTCCCAACTCGTCGCCCACAATCTCAGGCAAGCTCGCGCCATTCTTGCGGAGGCTAATCATGCCCGACATATAGTCGTGTACAGCACCGCCGAAGATGCAACCCAACACAATCCAAAAGTAGGCAGCAGGACCGAACAGGATGCCTTGGATAGCACCAAAGATAGGACCTGTCCCCGCAATGTTCAGAAACTGAATGAGGAACACTTTCCATGTGGGCATGGGCATATAATCCACCCCGTCCTGCGAAGTGTAGCAGGGAGTCTTTCGCTGCGCATCAGCACCAAACACCTTGTTGACAAATGCTCCATAGAAAACATAGCCTAAAACAAGGAGCAAGAGAGAAACAACAAAAGTAGCCATTTTATTCTTTATTATTGCAAATTGACCACAAAAGTACGGAATAATCCTTACCTTTGCAAAAAATCATCTGTTAATAATGACTAATAAACACTATATGTGGGCTTTGCCACTGCTTTTAGCCCTTCTGCCAGCAGTAATTAAGGCCCAATACACCGACAGCCCGTGCGAGACATCTATCTACGAACGGCAACATCCCCTGCACGAAACCCGAGCCGTATGGCTCACCACCATCGGAGGCCTCGACTGGCCACGCACAAAGGCCACCGACGCCACAAGCCGCATCCGCCAGCAAGAGGAACTCATCCGCATTCTTGACAACTACCAACGCGCCAACATCAACACCGTCATCTTTCAGACACGCGTGCGTGCCGCCCTCCTCTACCCCTCCAAGATTGAGCCTTGGGAACTCAGCCTCACGGGACAGGCAGGGAAATCGCCTGGCTACGACCCACTGGCATTCTGCATCGAAGAGTGCCACAAGCGCGGCATGGAACTGCACGCATGGGTGGTGTGCATCCCCATCGGCACCAAAGAGCGACAAGCCAAATACGGGGCGGCATCGTTGGCACGGAAGCACCCCGAGCTGGTGAAGACAGCCAAGGGGGGCGAGATGTTCATGATTCCAGGCAAGCCTGAGACGGCAGACTACATAGCCAGCATCTGCCGCGAAATCGTTGAAGGATACGATGTTGACGGCATTTCGCTCGACTACATCCGCTACCCCGAATCCACCTACGGATTCTCCGACGAAAACCTCTACCCCCGTACCTCCAGCATGAGCCGCACGGCATGGAAGCGAGAGAACATCACCCGTATCGTCCGCCGTGTACACGACGTGGTGAAACCCATCAAGCCGTGGGTGAAACTCAGCAGTTCGCCCATCGGCAAGTATGCCGACACGCACCGCTACAGCGCAGGCGGATGGAACTGCTACAACGCCGTGTGGCAAGACCCACGGCTCTGGCTGAAAGAGAACTATCAGGACATGCTCTTCCCCATGATGTACTTCACGGGCAACAACTACTACCCCTTCCTCTTCGACTGGCTTGAAAACGCCTACGGACACCCCATCGTGCCAGGTCTCGGCATCTACTTCCTCGACCCTCGCGAAGGTCGCTGGACACTCAACGAGGTGCGAGCCGAGATGCACACCGCCCGTAACAGCGGCATTGGCGGCATCGCCTTCTATCGGGGCGAGTTCCTCACCAAGAACTGCAAGGGCATCTACGACACCACCTGCGAAGAGTTCTTCCCCTATCCTGCCCTCACCGCTCGCATGACGTGGATGGGCGACACCCTCGCACCTCCTGCCCCCACATATATTAAATATGAGGAAGGCGTGTTGCGGTGGAATCAACCTGCGGCTTCCTCGCCCACGGCAGAAGCCCTCCCAGCGAAAAGTTCTTATTTGCTCCACAACATCTATGGCTCCAACACCTATCCCGTCGATGTGACCCAAGCGGAAAACCTGTTGGCAGCCCGAGTGTACTCCTCCCAATGGGTCATCAACGCACGGGGCAGGAAGGTGCGCCACTATGCCGTGACCGCCATCGACCGATTCGGCAACGAAAGCCCTGCCACACAGGAAGAAAAGCCCGTCATTGAATTGCCCAAACACATCAATGTGCCACGCCTCATCAACCGAGACGTGCCCCCAAAGAGCAACGTGTCCCCAAAAGGCAAAACACGCAGATAAACCCAAGCCACACACAGAAGAGACCGCACCCCAAAAGTTCGCCACTGAACTTTTGGGGTGCGGTTTCTTTTATGAAGCATTCATTTGCAGGAAGAACTTCCCTTGCTCCAGTTTCGCCTGAAAGCCCCGCCCACGCCGTGGGGTCAAATCGACTGTGGCATGAGAACCGTAACGCTCGTGCAACAGCAAAGCAAGAATGCCCATGTTCAGACGGAAGTTGATTTCGAGACAGGGATGCACGCTGCCATCAGCGGTCTTGAGCATGTCGATACCAACAGGCCCCCGATAAGCAGTCTTTGCCAGATGCGCCCGATGGTGAGCGATGAGCCTGTTGAGCAAAGCGGCATCCACATCTATGCGACGCAGCAACGCATCCTGACGCTCCACATAGTTATATCCGTATGCCCCATGGTCGCCAGTAGCAAACACCGAGTAGCCAAGAAACTCCACCGCATGGTCGTCATGAATGAAAAACTCCATCGCGAAGTCCAGCACCTTGTCGGCATAGAATCGGTCCATCAAAAAACCGCCTTGGGCAGACAGGAATCCTTGCAAGCGTTTGGCAGCCGAGTGCGGAAAGTCGCTGATGCGCAGTTTGTCCCCTTGACATAGGGCTGTTGACACTTGACCACCAACCTCTGCCACAAACACGCCCCGCCCCGACGACGACCACGGGGATTTGAAGATGAACTGAGACAGCC
>CAMWJL010000105.1 GCA_947174565.1 uncultured Prevotellaceae bacterium
CATCGTTACACCCTCTTTGTGGATGTCGGTGGGGTGGAAGGATAGTTCGTCGGTCACAATGTTGGTCGTCTTGCCGTCCAGCATCATGCGCATGTTTTGGTCTTTCTCGTCGAAGAGCACCACATGACCGCCTTGACGGCTTTTGTAGGACTCATCTTTCAGTTCCACTTTCTGGAGTTGTCCTCCCTTGTTGGTGAGTGTCACTTTGAGCAGTTCATTTTCGATGATGGTAGTGCCTGCTGCACCCTGATGTGCTTCAAAAAGGGGATTCAGCGTGTCAGCCGCTTCTGTAGCCATCTTTTCCAGCTTCTCCCTCTCTAATTTAGCCTCTTTCTGCGCCTGTACACTGGCAATGGAATCCTGCACACGGATTTCTTCAGCCTGATTGCGACGTGCATAGTTCTCATAAGTGGAGAAACCAATCATCACCAGCACCATGAGGGCTAAGCCTGTCAATGTGTTTTTGTTCATTTCTATTTTGTTCTTTTAATGTTGAATCTTAAATTATACAAAAAACGGCACAAAGTTACCGAAAAGTTGGGAGTTAGGAGGTAGGGGTCAGGAGTTTTTTCCTACCTTTGCGTCAAAATTCACTAAAAACAGTAAAATATGAAAACGAGACTATTGCTTTTCATCACATTGATTGCCTTGTCACTGGGCGTGCAGGCAAAGAAATATCCTCAAATCAAGTTTGAGAAGACTACCATCGACATGGGGACGTTCTCATTGGACAATCCTGTGCAGAAGTGTGTGTTCAAGTTTACGAATGTTGGTGACGCCAAGCTGGTCATCAACCAAGTGCATGCTTCTTGTGGATGCACGGTGGCTGAGTATCCAAAGGACTTCATCGCCCCAGGGGCATCGGGCGAGATAATTGTTACCTATGACGGGTCGAACAAGATGCCAGGACGATTCAAGAAGAACATTCAGATTTTCACGAACAGCAAAGAAGAATTAGTTCGTATTTTCATTGCTGGCGATATGACTGACGTACCTGTCAGCAAGAAGAGCAAGTAAGTATTGAACAAAAAACACGAATCGGCGGTAAGTTCGTTCTAAAAAGGAACGAACTTACCGCCGATTCGTGTTTCTGATTTTTATGCCGCTATTGTGCGGAGGGAGGAACTTGATACTCCAACTGGATGCTGCACAACTTCAAGGCAATGGCTCGGATTCCATCATTGATAAGGTCAAGTTCTGAGTCTGTGAAGCGGTTATAGTAAACCTCTCTTTTCCCACTGAGGTGCATCTTCTGCCACTTCTCTGTCTTTCCTAACACATTGATAAACAGATAAGGAAGTTTTATGACCTTACCCAACACTTTGAATTTGCTAACCATATCGTCGCCATGGCACAGGGGATATTCTTCTTCACTTTGTGGTTCTTGAAGAATACGAACATATAACAGGGATGTTCCTACGCTCGTGATGATTCTTTGAAGTTCATAAACTTCTTTTTCGGAAAAGTAATAAGGTTTATTATGATGAATACAATGTTTAATTCCCCTACAAATTACAGCATTACAAGTCTTGTCGTTCCCATCCATAAGTTCTGCAATATATTTTAACTTAATCATGTTGGTGGCTTGTTGCATTCCCTGATCAGCTGGGAGTTTTTGTACTGTAATATTTTCCATGAGTTATCGTTCTTTGGGAAGACATCTGTTAGAAGGTCATACGAACCTTGAAGCGGATGCCCCATTTGTTTGTGTTAGGATTATCTTGATATGTAAGACGGCGCACATAGTCTATCTCGATGAGTTTGAAGATATTGTGGATGCCTATACACCATTCTGCATAAGGCTTCTTTTCGTTCATGCGAACCGTGTTCTGTTCGTAGGTGCCATCTGCTCTGAAATGACCAGGGAAATAGAAGAGGTCAGAATCGCTATAACCTAATGCGGAGGGATCGTTTTTGGCAGTCAGTTGTCCCCACAGAACATTGATGCCCACGCATTCACGCCATTTCAGTCGCTTTAGCAGCGGGATGCGGTTGAGGAACCATCCGTTCAAATCCCAGTTTGCCATGAGCGATGCGTATCGGTCGTTGAGAAATTCGAGGTTGGACAGCAGGTAGAAGGTGTTGTCCTCAATGATGTATGACGTGTTCACCGCTGGATGTATCAGCAAGGGGAAGGGCACTTTGTTCCATTGTGCGCCAGCCTTGGCATCAAGGTCGAGTTTACCGAACTGTCTCAAATAGAACCGTTTGTAAAGTCCTAATTCGGTGATGTTGTAGTTGTATTGTCCGCCCAAGAAGCCATTGATGCCTCGTGTGTAGCTGAGGGATAGGATAGGGGCATCGTGATTCACCTTCAAACGACGCTGCTTGGTGTTGATGTAAGTGACGTTTGGCTCATACGAGACACCTACCTTAAACTCTGCGGTTGTGATGCCTGAAAGCCATTTGGTAGGGTCGTTGACAGGGCTGCCAGTGCCGTCTAACCGTTGATAGAACAGGGCATCGACTGGATGGTTGCGGGTTCTGGTGAATTGGGCGTTGAACTTGATTCCTTGTTCGAGTTCGCGTGTATAGTCAATATGCAGTTCACGGGCATGGTTGTACTGATCTACTTTTGAGGCGTGGAAGGCGGTGAACATGTTGTCTTTGTCGGTCGGTACATATCGGTCGTATGGCGAAATGATGTCGTCCCACCAATATACACTCAGATTGTGTTGAGGGAACTCTCGTGGCAGGTAGGCTTTCTTGTTGAAGGCATAGGTAAACTGTCCTTTCCAATAGACGTTGTGCGTCTTTGTGCCGTAAGACACATATCCATTGGCAAAAAGGTGAGGGGACAGGTTTGCCGTGGTGAGAGCTGATGCACGGAGGCGGAAACCATCATAGTGGTTGGCTGAGATGATGGTGTTGACGGGACCGATGTCCACATAGTTGGGGTGGATAGAGTCTCCGCCTGTCTCCACAAAGTTCTCAACCAAGGCTTTGAAGCCAAACAGTACATATTTGAATCCTTTAATGTGGGTCAGTTTGTCCAAGAAGCTGTCCATCTTGCTTTCCGACTTGGTGAGTTTCACTTGACGGTAGTCGTTCCAGTAAGAGTCATCGTGCATGGAGGCATCAGGCTCTCTGAGGGTGTTGCCTTTGATATGTTTGAAGAGGGAGCGTGGGATAGGCTCAAAAGAGACATCGGATAAACGGGTGACACGTTGTACCTGGAACTTACCCACTCGTTTCGTCAACTGCATTTCCACCAGCATGTCGTTGGTAGAAGCGATTCGATCTCCTGTCTCCAATTCTGTGAAGTCTTGAGCAATCACCATGTTCTCGATGAAGTTCACGTCGCTTCGTCGGGGAAGAGTCAGTTCCACACGTCGTACCTGATAGGTGGAGTCGGGGTCGAGCAGGATGTAGAGATGCCCCGAGAAGCCGAAGTCCTGCTGATTGTTGGGGAGAAAGCCCACATCCACCACTTTGTCCTTTTCAATGAAAATGGTGTCTTGCAGATAGTAGCGATAGAACGAAATGGCATTGTCGGCAATGGGAGAACGGAACATGAACTGCAACAAACGGCACTCATTGTCATAGATGTTTACATCGGTGAAGACATCTTTCAGCGTGGTGGTGAGGATTTCTCCTGTGTTGACCAGTTCCGACACGCCTTTGTTGCTTTCCCCTTTGATGACCTGCTTCTCGGATTTGGGGTCTTTCCTGTAATAAATCTCTGAAAGGGTTTCATCCACGGTCAGTGGCAGGATGAGTTTGCCTGTCTGAGGAGACTTCTCCACATGGTCCTTCAAGAAGGCAAAACGCTTGTATTCGCCTTCATCGAACACTTTCTCGCTCACCTCATTGAGTGAGAAAGTCATCTTCTCATATTTTGTGTAGGTGAAGAAGTCCTTGGCATGAAGGTCGCTTTGTTTCTTGTTGGCAATCACTTTCTTCATCAACTCTACGGCAGGATTGTTCTTGCGGCTGTACTTTCCTCTCTTTGCCGACACCGTTACCCCCGACAATGTTTTTGTGTCGGGAATCAGTTTGATAGTTATATCCTTGTTCTTGCCAAATTCCTTCAGCTTGACCGTCTGTGTCTGATAACCCATTGATGCAATGGTCAATACCGTCCATGTGCTGTCTTCCTTGATGACGAAGCGTCCCTCTTCGTCGGTCTGTTCGCCCACGTTCTTGCCGTCGTAATATACGTTCACATAGTCGAGCGGTTCGCGAGACTTGCTGTCGATGACCTTGCCCGTCACCTGTGCCTGCATGGTGAGGAAGGTACATACCAGCATCATGAGTCCTGTAATACGTTTTCTCATGCTTGAATGATTGTCGTTGGCAAATCCTTTATATTATATATAATATGTGTAGGTACTGACTCATCTACCGTTTCTTCACCCCATCCAAGACCCTTGATCCACACCGTCTGACAGCCTATCTTGGTGGCTGGAAGAATGTCTTTTGAATAACTGTCACCTACCACAAGAATGTCCTCCGCTGGAAGTTCCTTCGCAGATTTCCCCGTCACCTTGCGCAGAGCCTCTACGCCCATCTGAAAGATCTGTGGGTCAGGTTTGCGCACCCCCACCACGGCACTCTCAATCACATGCTGGAAATACTCCAGTTGGAAGTCTTTCAGGATGGTCTCAATATTGCCATAGAAATTGCTGACCAGCACCAAAGGATATTGCTTTGCCAAGTGTGCAATGACTGGACGGCTGACACTAAGCACTTCTAAAACATGCTGATAGCAGTAAGTGGCTACGGCATCACTCTTTTCCTTCCGCTCTGTTTCACAGACATTCCAAATCCCTCTCTGCACCAAATCCTTCGTTTCAAGCTCGCATTTGATGGTGAGCAAGTCAAGGAAATTGTGGTGAGGTTGTATATAGGGATGCTTCGCCAAAGCACGCTCTGCAACCACATAGCTTTGACGGAAATCCTCTTTGGAAACAGGGATTTCCACATACTCGTACCCCATCCACAACACCTCGCTCCAATGTACAGCGTTGGTGTCGATAGTACCTCCATAATCGAATATAATGCCTTGAATCATGAGTCGTTACAATTTACTAATCAGTTCCTTACAGAATCTCTCATGTGCATGACGCATATAGAGATAAAGCCAAGTCAGCAGTGTGAGTTCTGCTACTACATACAGCCATGGGAAATCAATGAGGCATGCCACATAAAGCGTGATAGCGCGCGTGTTGAATGTCAGGATGTTAGTCCACTTCATCAGCGGAAAACTATGCTTCCTAAATTCGTCTCGGAAACTCTGCGGTATGTTCTCCGTCGCTCCATATTTTTCGCGGAGTGCCTGTTTAAGTTTCTGAAACTGCGGTGTTTGCTTTTCCTGTCCGCGCGTGTAGTTGATGTAGGTGAGCAAGAAGAACTTGTAGATGACATTGCCTTTCCAAGGAGTCTCGTCGTAGAGCTTCTTTTGTTGGACAGAAGAGTCCAGTTCGCTACCAGCCTTGCCCTTCAGAAAGAACAGATGAATTTGTCGGTAATAGTCGGCAAGACCGCACTGGCGTGCATGACAGGCGAAGCCCGCAAGTGCTTCAAGAATGGCAAAAACGAGTGTGCCATACATGGCAGCCTGTGCCGTGTCGGTGATTCCCAGCCACTGGAACTCCAATGTGTGATAATGGTAGAAACGAACCAGCAACGCATAATAGATGCAGAAGAACCAAACATCTCCTGCTGCACCATCGAGGATGCGCCCTAATTGAGTCTTTTTGCCCGTCATGCGAGCCAATTGCCCGTCAGCACTATCGTAAAAGTTTGCCCAAGCCAGCAACAGGACGGCGATGATGTTGCAAATCAGCCCTTCCGTTCCTTCGGTGCGGTAACTGCCGTGTACAAAGAAGAATGCTGATGCGACACCTATCACCATCGACAGGATGGTTACTGTGTTGGGGTGAACATTAAAATAGTTAAAGAAACGTGCCCATTGATAGCCAATGGGACGTGTCCACACGGTGTCGAGCCATTCTTCCGTGTCGTTCGATTTAATGGTCTGTTGTACGTTCTCTTTCATCGTTGCATAATTCGTTGGGCAATGGCTTCCGCGGCTCTCGCTCTGCAAGGGGAGAAACTGGGAAAGTCGTTAAAGTCAATAAACCAAAATTCACCTGCTTCATCAATGACCACATCGCCACCGTAGATGGGCACATTCAGCTTCTTTGCCAGCATATCGGCATAAAGTTTGATACGACTGGCATCGAACGCATATCCCTTTGCCTTGCCGTTCACATCCTCTTGTCCAAACTTCGAGTGACCCTCACTGGCGTATTGCCAATGAAAGAAGCTGGTGCCCTCCACGCCATAAAACTTCACCAAATCGCCTTGTTGATGCTCTTGAGCCATCCACAGGTGTACATCGCGACGTTCTGACGCTTCGAGTGCCTTGTTGACATCCTCTTGGGTACGGCAGAACATCACATCCTCTGCCACCATAGCACTTCCGTCGCAGTTCTTCAGCCAAAGTGGAGGAAGGATGTCATCCTTATTCTCTGTGGAGCAGAACATTAGACGGTGTTGCTCACCTACCAAAAACTCGGGTTGCGGTATGCCTGCGTCCAGCATTTGTGAGGCGACAGCTGCCTTATTGGTGCAGGTGAGAATGCCATCAATGCTGTTCATAAACTTGGCTTGTGTCTCCACGTCCGTGTCCTTTTCCAATATGACCAGACGGTAACTGTCCCTCGCCATTGTGAACACGCGGTCATAAGACGAATAATTGTGTTCCAGCATTTCATCTTCACCAATCGTCACCACCTCATGTCCCTTATTTCTTAAACATTCTGTCACCGCCTCAAAGATGGCTGCGTCATTATCAACCAAATTGGGAGAATACTTTGTTCCTCTACTGATTCCTAATATCTTCATATCAAACATGAATAGGTCTGCAAAACCGAAAATCTGTTGCAAAGGTACAAAAAATATCTTATAATGGTTTGCCTTTTCAGAACAAGTCCATCTTTTTGTGTTTACAAAACGAAAAAGAGTTGTGGGCAACACCTGTAGTATCCCGCTTGTATCGGGTGGGGAGACGATGGCATGAACGATAAAAGGCTAAATCGGGAAGCCGTTGATTGTTAATAAAGAACACCCTGCGTGAAATAACAGGCGCAGGGTGTCCGTATTATTTCACGCAGGGTGTGTGAAATCACATGCGCAAGGTGCGCGCATAGGGTGGTAGAAACGTCTTAATACTCAGTGTGCATGATGTACATTTGTTGCAGGAGTGGGGGAGTGAAGAAGGATGTTGTTATTTACTGTTTTTCAGATGGGTTGGCTTCTTTGACATGATGGTTACCAACCTTCATGAGCAGCAAGCCGATTGCTGTCCAGAAGAGTTCACGGACACGGCTGATGATGCTGACAAACAGACCAATGTCGGCTGTCATTCCCATTTGGGCAACAGACATTGCAAAACCGCCTTCACGTCCGCCTAATTGGAGGGGCATGAAGAAAAGGAGGTTGGCGAACAGGCTTGTGAAGGAGAGGATGAGAAATGAATAAATGAAGGTAAGTCCACCACCAGTTCCTGCATCGAAAAGGAGCAACATGAAATAGATTTCGAGGCTTTGAAGGATGCGTCCCACATACTCGAGGATGAAGCTGCCAACGAAATTCTTCTTGTTTTGCGACTGGAGTTCAGAGATTTGGTGGTCTATCTTCTGTAAATCTTCTTGATGAGCGTCTGCAAACGTGTGTGCCCATTTCTTTAAGCCTGGGATATGACCAAGGAAGCGGATGAGCTTGACAACCATTCCGTTCTTGTAGCCACAAATGAAAAGGTAGATGCCTGCCGCACAGAAACATAGCATAAACAGCAACACAATGCCCATGCCGACTCCCAGTGGGAGTATCCCGAAGAGCGCAAGCACTGCATATACCACAATGCTGGAAGCCCAAAACCAGAAGTGGGCAAAAATGTGCATCATGGCAAAAAGGAGTACACTCGAAGTGGCTCGCTGAATGCCGATGTAGGGCTTCAGTTCCAGTATCTTGTAAGGCTCTCCGCCCATGAGACCTGCTGGTGTGGCATAGTTGAGGGCGAATCCTGTAATGGTGAGTTTTAGAATCTTCCAAAAGGGGATGGGGCAGTTGCCTGAACCACGGATGATGGTGCGCCATGCGAGTGCGTTCATCACATACAGCACTACCCAAAGTCCCAAGATAGCAATGAGCCAATATCCCGCATGGCAGATGTCCATCCATAGTTGGACAAATGAAACCTTAAACGTGAACAGCATCACGATGACTGCGATGAGTCCGAAGGCGAAGAATATGTTGCGGGTCTTGGATTTCATGATTGGACATTTACCATTCATCTATAATAGGCTTGCGTATTGTTCTTCACAAAAGAACAATACGCAAGCCTATTATAGATGTGAATTATTGTTTCTCTTCGTCTTGGTTAAGTTTCAGTTTGTCAGAGTCGTCACGCTTTTCAAAATACAGGCGTTTCAACGGGTTACTGCGTTCTTGGTCAAAACGTGCTCTGTTGTGCGCCATATCTACTGCGGTGTAGATGGCTTGACGGAACGCTTGCTCATCCACTTTGTTTTTGCCTGCCATATCGTAACTCACCCCCATGGCTGGAGCCGTGCGGAGTACGGAAAGACCTGCGGTGTAGTTGACACCCTCGTCCATCAGCCACGCCTTGAAAGCGGAAACGCCTTGGTCGTAATACATAGCAAGGATGGCATCAAAGCGATGATGGTTGCCAGCACCGAAGAACTCTTCGGCCGCATAAGGACCCACACAACGCACACCGCGCTTGAAGAGTTCATCCACCACTGGGGCGATGACCTCCTGCTCCTCCTTGCCTTCCGCATGAGGATTGAGTGCTAAGACGGCAATGCGTGGATTGTCAATGAAGAAGTCACGCTTTAGGGTGTTGTGCAGAATCACCAACTTTTCGGCGATGGATTCTTTGTTGATGTGGGCAGGAATCTCGCTCACAGGCATCTTGTCCGTAGCCAGTGCAATGCGCAGATTGTTGCTAACAAAGATTTTCAGGGACTTCCTGTCTTCGCCGAGTTGCTGTTCTATATAGGCGGTTTGCCCCTTGAATGTCTCGCCGTTTTCCTGACAGATGGTGCTGTTGTTGAGCGGAGCCGTTACCAAAGCGTCAAGCTTTCCCTCCTTCAAATCTGCAAGAGCGCAATCCAAAGAGATTCGTGCTGCCTTTCCTGCCTCTTCGGTCGCTTGTCCTAAGTCTATCTTCAGCTCTTCTTCGCCAAAGCAGTTCACCATATTGACACTGTTGTGCTTAGCTTGTTCTGCCGAATCCACCACTTGGAAGTTCGTTTGACATTCCAAAGCCTTACGGTGGTAAGTGGCTGTCTTGGGCGAACCATAGATGACAGGAGTGCAGATAGAGGTCATTTCTTCTGCTTCAAACGTTTTCAATATCAGTTCATAGCCAACACCGTTGATGTCGCCATGCGTAATGCCGATTTTAATCTTTTCCATTATGTTTCTTTGTATTTTCGTCTTCACTTGGAGTCTCTAAAGTATATAATGCCGCTTCGAGGCGTCGGAGCATCGTGCGTTTCATCTTTTCGGGCGCATACACAAAGCCTTCGACTACGATGACACGACCATTCTTGGCATCAATGCGTGAATGGCTCACAAATGGACCGCCCATCGCATCATTCCGCATTTCCCACAAGCCTCGTGCCTCCATCGCATACATGCCGTTCACGCTGATGTTCTTGGTCCACACAAACTCAGGGTTGGTCTGCATCCACATGCCTGGATGTCCTCCTGGGATGTTGCGTTTCATGATGGT
>CAMWJL010000106.1 GCA_947174565.1 uncultured Prevotellaceae bacterium
TGGAGATCGCAAGGTCATCATAAAATAAACGTAAGTTATAATAAAGAAAGAGCGACTCATCAAATGAGTCGCTCTTTCCTTATAAATATAATATGTGATGTTCTTACTGCTGCTTGTTGGCTGAGTAAACAATCTTGAGGGCATAAGCCTTGCGGAGTACCTGCTTCACATCAGTGATGATGCCCATTGGGGCGTGGTGATCCACTTTCAGTGAGATGGTGTAGAAAGGCTTATCGGATTCGGGAAGTTCACCGCGGTCAGAGATAACGTAGTCGTAAATCTCTGGTGCTTCAGCATACTTGTCGTTCAACTGAATGCGGTAACCTGTACCGAACTGGGCTTTCAAAGCATCTGTTGGCTGACCAATGTAGATGAATGAAGTACAAGACTTGCGAGCCAATTTCTCAAGCTGAGTACCGACAGGCTTTTCAAACTTCACCTTCAATGTCACCTCACGCATGGTTGTTACCATCATGAAGAAGAACAGGATAGTGAAAATCAAGTCAGGAAGAGATGAGGTGTTCATCTCGGGCATTTCTCTGCCCTCACCTTTATTAAATCTGCTCATTACTTTTGTCCTCCATATTTCTTTGGTTCTGCCTCTGATATCTTCTGTGGATAGACCTCACGAATGGCTTTCTTTTGGTCTTCCGTCAAAGATTCATACTTGATACCAAATTCCTGCTTGGCTAACTCATTACGCAGTTCATTATAGGCTGCCACAAGGGCATCCTGAACAGCGAAATAGACCCCATAATCCGTTCCACGGTCTGTCTGAACTGAGATAACGTGGTTTTCTGTCACCATCATTGTCTTGCCAAGACCTTTGATTTTCTTGGCTTTGAGTTCAGGCAGGTTGGGTTTGTTTTCAACGTTTTGGATAAACTCTTTAGCTCTCTCCTTCACGTCGGCAAGTGTGGCGTAATCTTCACCAATCATCACGTAATTGTCTTTGTTAATACGGATGTTGAGGATGTTACGTTCCTTGACCTTAATTTCGTTGTTCAACTGGTCATCCTCTGGTGGTTTGGGCAGTGTACGTCCCAAACCCTGGTCGGTGTCCATTGATGTTGTTACAAGGAAGAAGATGAGCAACATGAATGAGATGTCGGCTGTAGAACTGGTGTTCAGTCCTGGCATTTTTCTTTTCTTTCCCATATTATTTGCTCTGAGTTAAAGTGTTTACTTCTTGTTGGTTACCATGCTGAAGACTGTCGCTGCAATCGTCACAATCGTCAGAACGAGGATGACAATCATAGAGGTGTCTGTCAAGATGATTTCTGTTGGGGTTGCATGTTTATTGGTGTTGTAAACAAGCAGTTCGTTTTGGTTGCTGATGCCGACGATGAGACCAATCACTACAGAGGCGAGACATGTGCCCCATGCGATAATGCCCGTCTTGCCAGCCATGCCTTTCTCCTCATCCTTAGACTTGTTGCCGCCATTGACGAAGCCATAGATGACTGCTGCCACTGTAGCAATGGCTGTCAGAATGATAAGGGCATAAGTCCAAATGATAAGGAGGTCTGTCAGCTGTGGATTTACGAATTTGGGATTCTCCTCGTAAGGAGTGTCGTAGCCAACAAGAAGGAAGAGAGCCATCACGAGGATAGACACACCGATGAGTGCCCAAAGCGTGATTTTTGAAATCTTCTCCACCTTGTCCTGTGCGCTTATTACTTGTGTATTCTCCATTTTATTTTCTCCTTTTATTAAGTTAATGTGTTGACTGAATCAAGAAATGTTAGGCGAATCGGAAGTGTTCCGTCTGTCGCTTACTTCTTGTTGTTGTACTTTGCAACGATGTCAAGGAGAGAAATTGTGGAGTCTTCCATCTTAGCGGTAAGACCTTCGATTTCAGCGAGGATGTAGTTGTAGAACACCTGAAGGATGAGGGCTACGACGATACCGAAGATAGTGGTCAACAGAGCCACCTTCATACCACCTGCAACGACTGTTGGAGAGATGTCACCTGCTGCCTGAATGTCGTCGAATGCCTGTACCATACCAATCACAGTTCCCAAGAATCCGAGAGATGGAGCCATACCGATGAAGAGGGTAATCCAAGAGCATCCGCTTTCGAGCTTGGAAGCCTGCACTGCGCCATAAGCTACAACTGACTTTTCCACTGCATCAGCTCCGTCTTCCATACGAGTGAGACCCTGATAGAAGATGGAAGCGATAGGACCACGAGTGTCGCGTGCGATAGCCTTTGCTCCTTCGAGGTCACCCTTGTTGAGGAGGGCGTTTTCAACACCTTCGATGAGCTTTACAGTATCCACCTTAGAGAGTGCGAGGTAGATGATACGCTCGATACAGAAAGCGAGACCGAGGATGAGGGCGATAGCAACGAGTGCCATGAAGCCTGCATCACCTTCGATGAACTTTGTCTTGATGTTCTTGTACATGCCAGTTTCGATTGGCTCTGACGCAACAGGCTCTTCATCTACTGCTGGAGCTGCTGCAGAATCCAATGCTACAGAATCCACCTGCTCAGTTGCAACAGAATCTACTGCTTCATCCTGAGCTGAAACTGACTGTGTCATACCGAATGTAAACACACCCATCAATGCAATGATTGCAAAAATTTTTTTCATTGTCTTGAAAATTTTAAGATTAATAAATTATGTAATTTCTATCTTTTCGTTGAGAATAAGACAGATTCCCGTTGTCTCTGGCAACAAACACCTCCGATGGGGCACGTCCTTGCGGAGAGAGGGGGATTCGAACCCCCGATGCGCTTTTGACGCATACACGCTTTCCAGGCGTGCCTCTTCAGCCACTCGAGCATCTCTCCTTGGACAGAATCTGTGTATATTCCTTTTTATAAGGCGTTTTGGTACGTAATGCCAAGCGGCATTCCATAATTGGTCACAAAAATAGGGATTTTTTTCTTTTCAATTAAAGTAATTGGGCGGAAACTTTTGATTTTTGTTGAAAAAAGTTGCTTTTGGGAAAACTTTCAGTGCATTTTCCGTTGTTTGATGCACAATTTGGTTGAAATCGATTCCGTAAATCTCTGCGAGCATTTCTGCCACCAATCTGACGTGTGCGCTCTCGTTTCTCTCTCCTCGGTGGGGGACAGGAGTCATGTAAGGCGCATCGGTTTCCAATACGATTCTTGTGAGCGGAATGGTTTCCTTAACCACTTCACGGAGTGTGCTTTTCTTGAATGTCAAGACTCCTCCGATGCCTAACATGAAGTTGGGGAAGGAGAGTAGTGTTGCTGCCTCTTGGGCAGTGCCAGTGAAGCAGTGGAATACGCCTGAGAGCTGGCTGCTGCGGTGTCGTTCCATCATTTCAATGAGTTCGTGATGTGCATTCCGTGCATGAATCATCAGTGGCAGGTGGTACTTTTCTGCCCATTGTATTTGTTGCTCAAACACCTCCATCTGTTCTTTCTTGTGCGTGTCGTCCCAATAGAAATCGAGACCCACTTCGCCAATGCCGATGATGGGTGTGACGGAATCTGGTGGTGTATCTGTTGCTTGCAGGGAGTCTTGAAGGATGCGTTCGAGGGCAGTGAGAGCTTGGTGATAGTCCTCGTCTTGAATGTTTTCGGGATGAAGACCAATCATTGGGAACAGGAATCCTGCATGCGTGCGGCAGATGTCCAGAAGGTGAGGCGTGTCTTTGTGGCAAAGACCTGGAATCATGATGCCTCTCACTCCGTTTTCCTTGGCGCGGAGAATGACCTCCTCCAAGTCTTTGGCATACTCAGGCCCGTCAAGATGTGCGTGGGTGTCAATCATGCGTTGTGATGGTGCTATCAGTATTGTCGCCCAAGAAGTTTGTCGGCGAAGAGGCGGAGTTCTGCTTTCTTCGTATTTTCCACTTTCACTTTCTCTAAGCATGAAAGTGCTTGGGCAAAAATGTCTTCGATTTTCTTTTGGACGAGTCGGTCAATTCCCACTATATTATATATATGTGTAACCGCTGCGATTTTCTCCGCTTCTTGGCAGTCCTGTGCCGACATCCATTTGTCGAGTTCAGCTTTTTTGATGTCATCCGCTAATTGGTAAGCGTTGATGAGCATGAACGTCTTTTTGTTGTCAACGATGTCGCCACCCAATTTCTTCTGAAACTTCTTTGGGTCGCCATACACATCGAGCCAGTCGTCTTGCAGCTGGAAGGCAAGTCCCATCTTCTCGCCAAAGGCATAAAGGTTCTTCTGATCCTCTGCGTCTGCACCGCCCAATATGGCACCGATTTTCAGTGCATAGCCCAACAAGAGAGAGGTCTTCAGGCGAATCATCTCCATGTATTCCGCCTCGCTGACATCTTTGCGTGTCTCAAAATCAATGTCATATTGCTGCCCTTCACACACACCGAGGGTCGCATCGATGAAAGCCGTCCATGCCTCAGCATTCTTAACGCCTTGATTAAACAGCTGATAGGCCATGATGAGCATCGTGTCGCCAGAGAGGATGGCTGTGTTGTCGTTCCATTTCTTGTGGACGGTCGGATTGCCGCGGCGCATGTCGCTTTTGTCCATCAAATCGTCGTGCAACAAGGTGAAATTGTGGTACGTTTCCAATGCCAACGCATTGTTGAGAATGTCGTCAACATTGTCTTGGTAGAGGTTGTAGCCCATGAGCATCAGCAGCGGACGAATCCGTTTGCCTCCGATAGACAGGATGTATTGAATGGGGGCATAGAGGTTCTGTGGCTCTGCATGATACGCAATTCTCTCGACTCCGTGGTTGATTCTTTCGGTGAGTTCGGTGATGGTGTACATATTATGGATGGATGTTGAGAATATAAAAATGTCGCACAATATGCTCATACTGTGCGACATCTGTAGGAATGTTTTGCTTACACACCCAAGCGGAATGTGACAGGCAAGGTGTATCTTACACGCACCGTCTTACCACGCTGCTTTCCTGGTGTCCACTTCGGCATGGCAGATACCACGCGCATGGCTTCTTTGTCAAGCGATGGGTCAACCGAGCGAATAATCTTTGGCTCTACGACTGAACCGTCCTTGTTCACCACGAACTGTACCATGACACGACCTTGGATACCATTGTCCTGTGCTTGGGCTGGGTACTTCAAGTTCTTTTGCAGATACTTGAGAAGAGCTGCTTCACCGCCAGGGAACATGGGGTTCTGTTCTACAACCTCGAAGATTTCTCCTTCGTCGCTCTCCTCCTGTACAGGTGCTGGAGGACCTGCCATCACTGGACCTGAAACATGAGAAACGGGACCCGAAATGGCTTCGGTAGTAGATTCTGAAGTCTCAATCTTCTCCTCCACGATTTCCTCATTGTTATCCACAATGTCAAGGATTTCAGCCACCTGTGGGGCATCGGCTGGTGGGGGTGGAGCTGCTGTAAAGATAGGCTGCGTGATAGGAATCACCTCTTCCTCGGAAACGAATGAAGCGGTGGAATAAACGACATCTGTCTCCTCATACTCTCGAGTGGTGTACTCGAAAGTTGCAAACATTGCGGCAAGTGCTACAATGTAGCCGATGAGCAATCCGGTACTTTTGGTACCTTCAAGGTCAGCTTTTTTGGATTTCTTTACTTCCATAGATTATATTTATTTTTTAGTTATTCTTTGGTTGCAACTCCTGTGTGCAGTATTTTTACTGCATGCCATTGAGGTTCGGGAGACAAAAGTAGTGCTTTTTTTTATTTCGTGCGCTACAAATGTCGCTTTTTTTATCAAAAGGGTGTGAATTTTTTGTTTTTCGTGCTTTTTCTATGCTGATTTTGCCTTTACCTTTTGATGTAAATTCCTGTTGAGGCATTGCTTTCTGCTGTTTTTCTCGTTGGGGATTGGTCGTTCCGAACCGCTTTTTGTTGTTCGGTTCTTCACTGCCTTTTCAAAAGTATTTTGGCAGATAAGCCAATGTGTTAGATAAACTAATTACAGGCATAGCCTCGTGTCAAAGCGATGGGCAAACAAGTCTATGTCGCGTTGTGGGAGTCCGAGTTTTCGAGCCTCACTACGCCAAGATTTCATTGCTGATTTTACTTCATCAATGATGGTCTTAGCTTTTTCAGTTGATAGCATGTAGTCTTCGGCTGATGACAAGAGAATATTCAGGTCTGATTCGCTTGTCGAGCGGTTAATCAGCAGGCTTTGGCTGTCGGAAAGGGTGGGATTGATGTCGTAGGCCGGGGAAAGTTCCCAACCTTTGTGTGTCAGGAGAAAACCATGATTGCGGAAGTGGTCATCGGAGTTGCCTACAATGATGTAGAAGGCAACTCGACGATATAGCTCTTCTAAATTTTGTTCGACATTGCTTCCATGACGGATAATGAAATCAACTATATCGGGATAACCAAAGCCTGTTGATGCGTTGTCGCCATCGGTCAGTCCAAGTAGAGTCAATGCTGATGCGAAATGTATTCTCTTGCCACACTCATTGCGGTCAAATCGTTTTGAGAGTAGTATATGATAATCTTCTCCTGAAATTGTACTGGTTTCTGCAACATTCAATTTGGCTTTTCGACCCATAACATGACAGAAATGTTCCCACAGGCCGACATCATAATCATCTTTACGTGACGGGAATTTGGCAACTGTCAATCTTCCATCTTCATCAATTACTGATGCTTTCGGTCTGGCACCACCAAGAGATGTGCCGGGATGCAATAACTGTGCAAGCCATTTCTTTGATGGTAACAGATGCTTTTCCTCACTGGCCTCAATCTCATGGGCTGCGTGCATAAGCTCTCTGACACTTGCCAATGGTGGCACTCGCAAACTTACTTCGCAATTTATGAACTTACCACCAGGTGTTTCCGTAAATCGGAAACCGCCCATTCGTGACTCGTCATCAATACCCATCAGATAGTCGAAGGATGTAAGACGATGCACTGGTCGTTTTGCTTCAGAAGCGGCAATCTGCTCACGACGATTTAGTAATGTCCGTCCCCAGCGGTCTGGTAGTGCATCGGAAAAACAGGCAAATATATCCCTTTCGGGACGAGTGTATTGTTGACCGGGATAGTTCTGTAAATCTTCACTGAGGAATACATCTCCATATTTTGCAAGCCACTCCTTATCATACGAGAAACCGTATGTCTCGCTGCCACGCACCGAGTCACACGACAATTCACCAATCAGTTGGGGTGTGTCGAGCCAATCAAAATCTGCATATACAAAAAGGGAAGTCATAACTCTAACTTATAAATACTTCATCACTCGTAACTCTTACCTCTGACTTACTTCGGGCTTGCCCGAAGTCTGTGTTTGAGGCTTAAATCCTGTAATGTGCGACCGAGGGTATCCTCTTTGGCTATCAGAAGGATATCGTCGTCAAGTTGTAAGGCATAAAGAACACGGGCATAGAGACCGATTGAAACGGTCGGAGACCCTTTCTCAATGCGATTTATTGTTAGAGGTGAACAAGTGGCTCGTTCCGCTACCTGAGCTATAGAGAGGTTGCGACGCAATCGGGCAAGCTTAATTTGCTCACCCATGATTGCCATTTTTTGTTCCAGTTTTCGGGGCAAATTTGTCCCCATTGTGTTCTTTGCCATTGTCTATTATTTAGGGAGCAAAGCGGCTAAGCCGATGACCTTGCCATGCTCAATATATCTTTTGATGCTGCAAAGATAATAAAAATATTTATTATATGATATATTAAGTACGGTTAAAGATTTTCGTAGCAATTTTAACGGGATACTAATGATAATGAATAAGGAAATCCATACATTTATAATAAAAAGTGGGCGTATATCCGAATGGTGATATACGCTCACTTTATTGTTTTAATGCTCAGATTAAATGAATCGAATGCGCTGCGTTTTATTCTGAGACTGGGCGGACGGATAGCCCGGCGCGGCGGTTGTGCCAGTACACGAGGTGACCGCCGCCATTGAAGTAGAGGTAGCACGCAGTCTGCGTACTGGTCTCGTCAGGCGTAGAACTCCAATAGAGGCCGTAGTCTCCTGCGCTGGCGAGCGACGCCCCGTAGCGACAACCAGCAGCGGGAAGAAAGATGGAATTACCATTGGGGCCAGTGACCTTGTAGCCATTATGACCTCCTTGGCTCGTCCATGTCCAAGTACACTTATCTCTCAATTCCAAACATTCCGTGTCTGTAGGCAGACGCCAGCTGCCGCCCCAGTTGGCACGGGCCGCGTCATACTGGGGATTGCCCGAAATGTCGCCCATGCTTTTGCCGTGTGTCACGCTGTTGCTTTCCGTATATGAGGACTTGGTCGTCGTTTCGCCCCAGGCGTAATAGTTGCCATAGTCGGATGGAGAGGACGCTCCGACGTTGCAGGTGGCCCACTTGACGCCACTCGGCAGCCCCAGGTCCACATACTCATGACCGTTATAATCAAAGTCTTCACTTGGGTCGTTGCCAGGGCCTTCGCTGTAAGCCTGGTCCAGCAGCGTGGCGATGAAAGACTTCGCGCTTGCCTGCATCGCCTTGAACTTTTCTTCACCGAGCGACTTGGTGCAGTCAAGGACAAGAATGATGGCGGCGGAATGGGAGAGCACCTCCGTCTTTGTGTTAATCTCGGGATTGAACTCCGTGTCCTTCTGCCAGGGATTGCCCCACCACTCCAATGTGTTGTTGGTGTCTATCAGTTTCTTGTTGCTGGCGGCAACCTCCTTGAATGTGAAGTCGAACAAGCCGTCAGCGTTCTTTGTGCCGACGACTTCCGTCCCCTCCAACATAAGACCCTGCGCCGTGATGTCCGCAAGCTTGCGCGTCGTGGTGCTGACGCGCCGGTAAGTTCCCTCGACATACAGGCTCGAACCTGTCAGCGAGGTGCTGCTTTTGGGCAGGTCGAATGTGAAGCGGATGCGCTCGCCGTCTTTAAGGCCGCCCGATATGGAGACGGTGATGTTCTGCGTCTTGTTCACCTCGGTGATGTTTCGGGCGATATCCTTAAACTTTGCCTCCACGGCGGACATGTCATTCTGCTCGTACACCAGCGAGGAAGACGAGGCGATGCGGTTAAGCGTCGCCGTGAATCGCGCGGAGTTCACATCACCGTGCCTCAAGCCAACGGCATAGCCCATCATGCCCACGCCCGACACTTTCTCTGCCGCCAGCCTTGACTTCACATAGTCACCGCACTCGTCAGGGTCCGAATATCTCCCGAACTCAATCTCGTCGTAGATGTCAAGCGAATAGTTGTCGATGCCGTCCGTGAAGGTGACGACATGGGCGCTGTTCAGGTCGGCTGGATACGACTTGCCCTGCAGGGCAGAAATCGCCTGGTCAACGGCGTAGTAGATGGCGGTGCCGTCGTTGTCGCTGCTGAACGCGTCGATGAAGTCGTAGTAGCCCTGCTTCGACTCTTCCGTCAGCAGATTGATGGAATAAGGCATAAGCTTTTGGTTGAAGCCCAACAGGCCGAGGTAAATGCCGGACTCCTCCTGCACGCCGCCCGTGACGGGCAGTGTCGCGGTGCTCATGCCGCTCTGCGTGTCGTCCGCACCAAAAGCCTGTACGCGGTAGTAGTTCGAGTCGGACAGGGGAGCGTTGTCCGTGAAGGAATTGCTCGGTGAGGCGCCGACCTGTGAGAAGCTGTTCCCGTCCGACGAGCGGAACACCTTGTAGGAGGTCGCGCCGTTCA
>CAMWJL010000107.1 GCA_947174565.1 uncultured Prevotellaceae bacterium
AGGAACTCACCGACTATGTGAAGTCGCAAGTGTCAAAAAGAGCCATCATCGTCAACGAGAAGCCACAGACCCCAACCATCAGCTATTCTGCGACAATGGGCGAGAAATGGAAAAGCATCAAGTTGAAGTGAGAACCAAACTTTATTTATTAACCGTAAAAACAAAAACAACATGAAAAAGATTCTTTTCATCATGAGCCTCTGCCTCTTGGCTGGCACTACCGTGAGCTACGCACAACTCACCAAGGAACAAATCAAAGAACGTAAAGAAAATCAGAAACTCTCAAAGAGCGAACTGAACGAGAAGGCAAGCAAAGCCGCACGCCAAGAAGCCAAGAGCATGAAGAAAGCGGGCTGGCTCACCGCTCCCGGCGCACTGCCCGTGGAGAAACAGCTGGACAAGTCATACACGATGCAGATGGAGTACGACGCTGAAATGTTCCCTAAATACATCATGGCAGAAGCGATGAGTGTAGGTCAGAACTACGATGCCGCCAAAATGCAAGCACTTGAACTGGCAAAGCAGAACCTTGCAGGACAGATTCAAACAGAGGTAACTGCACTCATCGAGAACAATGTAGCCAACGAGCAACTGGAACCAGAGGAGGCCGCCTCGGTAGTGCAGAGCGTCAGTGCTGCCAAGAACCTTATCTCGCAAAGCATTGGCAGAACCCTGCCCGTGGTGGAAGTCTATCGCACGCTCCCTAACAAGAACAAAGAAGTGCTTGTCCGCCTCGCTTATAGTCAAGACATGGCAAAGGCTGTTGCCAAGAAGGCTATTCGTGAAGACTTGGAGAAGAAAGGCAATGAACTCCAAAGCAAACTTGACAATCTGTTAGGCTGGTGATGAAAACAGTTCTTTGTATATTCTCGCTCTTATTCACTCTCCCCGTCTTTGGTCAAAAGCTAAAGACGGTGGAGGGTGAATACACCTACCATGCACCTGAGAACGTGACGCTTGAGCAGGCGAAGATGACCGCACTTGAACGGGCTAAGATACAGTCACTTGCCGATGAGTTCGGCACCATCGTGTCGCAGTATAACACCACGCAAGTGGAAAATCTGAATGGACACTCCAACATCGACTTCAACAGCATAGGCGGCAGTGAGGTGAAAGGAGAGTGGATGGAGACGCTGGGAGAACCCACCTATCAGATTGTGTATGAAGGAGAAATGCTTGTCGTCTCCGCAAAGGTGAAGGGAAAGGCACGGGAGATTACCACCGCTGCCATCGACTTCAAGGCACACATCCTCCGAAATGGGACAGACGACAAGTTTGAGAGCGACACATTCAAGAGTGGCGACAACCTCTATCTGTCGTTCATTTCGCCTGTATCGGGCTATCTTGCTGCCTATCTCGTCGATGCCGACAACCAGGCCTTTTGTCTCTTGCCTTACCGCGACCAAACCAATGGCATCTATCCCATCGAGGCCAATCACCGCTATCTCTTCTTCAACGAAAAAGAAGCCGCTCCATCGGAACGCAGTCTTGTGGATGAATACGTGATGACTTGTGAACATTCCAGCGAACACAATCAAATCTACATCGTGTTCTCTCCCCACCCTTTCGTCAAGGCGACGGACAACAGCGTGGAGAGCACCCTGCCACGACAATTATGTTTCGAGGATTTCAACAAATGGCTGGTGAAGTATCGAAAGATGGACAAGGACATGTGCTTGAAGAAGACTATCATAACAATCAATCAATAGAAGGAATACTTCTATCGTATGTGACACATATCCTATCTAATTACAATAAAATAATTTAGATATTCCGTCTCCCCATATATAAATGAAGATTGCAACAAACATATCATCTCCACAAAGGCTCGTTTTGCCAATCCACGGGGAATCCCATTGCCGCAGGATTAACCGTAGGATATCGTCTCAGCAACTCTTTCAGGTCTGCCACAAACGTATTGTCGGGCTGAATGCTGTTGAGCCAATAGGCTGCGCAACAGAGGTTGGGATAAAGACTTTTGGTCGCAACAGGATGTGTACATATCCATTTGCGAGGCATCTTTTGGGGCAGCTGCGGCGCAAAAGGGAAACGCTGATTCCAAAGACGGGCATGATGGGCACAGTTGTTGCGGATGACCGTCAGGCTTTTCATCCAGCTGCGCAGAAATTTGTAAGCAGGAATGTCAAAGCAGTGACAAACTTGCTTTTTCACTTCTGGGTCGCTTGCATTACGATAGAGTTTGGAAAGTGTGCCAAACGAAGCCACTTCAAGTGTTTTCCATGCTGGCGGCATATCAGGCTCATCGTATCGACGAAAATGTTCTTTGATAAAATCTTCATAGGAACGACTCAGTTCTGTACGCAATCGGTCAAGGTTTTGTTCAAACTGCACTGGTTTATCGGCCAAAGACTCGTCCATGAACCAAAAAGGACCGAATTTCATCGAAAAATACAAGATGACCTTAGCACGCATTGCTATTTCCAATCTTTGTATAACAGAGAACACAAGGATTTTCAACTCAGCATCAAACTTATAAAGTGTGATGACATCTTGAAAATGGACATTTGGCTTGAACACATGTGTTTGTTTATCGGCTTCCATCACATGCCAATACTCTGCCAAACGAAAGTAGCCAATATTTCCCAACAGCCGTTCTGCTTCTGTCTCATCGTCAATCAAAAGCCCTCGTTGCCTCAAGACTTCAATCTGCTGCACAAGGGACAAGGCAGGTTTCGTATAACGCATGACTTATCTATAAAAAAACGGCCCGGCGTGTTGCACTCCTCTTGCGAGGGCGTGTGCCGGGATCTCTCGTCCGCAAAGATATAGAGAATTGCAGAACTAACAAAACTTTAACAAAAAAATCTTAATCTTCAATATAAAAAGAAAAGAATCGTATGAAAAAGAGTATAATAATGGCTATCTTGGTTGGCTCTTCTGTCAATCTACAAGCACAAAACACCTTTCAGGATGCCTACGACCAGTTCAAGCAGCAAGCGGAAGGGAAATATGAGACGTTTCGGGAGGAGGCGAACAAGACGTATGTGGAGTTTGTACGAAAGGCATGGGAGACGTATGAGGCAACGCCAGCTGTGCCAATGCCGAAGAAAGAAGAAGTGCCACCTGTCATCATTCCGAAAGAAGAACTGTTGAAACCGATTGAGAGCGCACCGATTCAGATAGAGGAGGAAGTGGTGAGGATTCCGAAGTTAGAGCCACAGCCCGTGCCAGTAGCCCCTATCAGAGAACAACCCATAGAGGCGGAAAAGAGCATGAACTTCCTGTTCTATGGCACACTGATGTCGGTGCGACAGGTCAATGAGCCAGTGGTTCAACTGAAAGCATGCACACCCAACGGTGTGGCTGACGCATGGGAAAAGCTGTCGGGCAAGGAATACGACAACCTGATTCGCGACTGTCTGACGCTAAGAATAGAGCACAAACTGGACGATTGGGCTTACTTGCAGATGTTGGAGCAGATGGCGGCAGCATACATGGGGAACAAGGGTAATGAAGCTACGTTACTGATGGCATACGTGTTCTGCCAGTCGGGCTATCAGATGCGACTGGGCATGGAAAAAGGAAGGTTACACATGCTGTTCGCCACCCGACACACCATGTACGGGATGGAGTTCTACCGCATGAACGGCAAGGACTACTATATGTATGGTGAACAGGTGAACCATTTGGACATCTGCGATGCAGCCTTTCCCAAAGAGACGGCATTATCACTTTGGCTACCACAGAATATGGTGCTGACGAATCTCCCATCAGAGCCACGCACGCTGAAATCGAGCCGTTTTCCCGATATGGAACTGACGGTGCAGGTGAACAAGAATCTCATCGACTTCATGAATAGCTATCCGACTTCGGAGGTGAGCGGCAATTTCATGACTCGTTGGGCGATGTATGCTAACAAGCCCCTGGAAGCGCAACTGGCGGATGAACTGCTACCAACTCTGCATCAGAAGCTGATGGGACTGAACGAATTGGAAGCGACGGAACGATTGCTGAACTGGGTGCAGACGGCTTTTGTGTATGAATATGACGACAAAGTATGGGGAGACGACCGCGCTTTCTTTCCCGAAGAGACACTCTACTATCCCTATTGCGACTGTGAAGACCGTTCCATCCTCTTCACCCGACTGGTGCGCAACCTGTTAGGACTGAAGTGCGTCCTCATCTACTATCCTGGGCATTTAGCCTCAGCAGTACACTTCACGAGCGATGATGTAGCAGGCGACTATATCCTACTGGATGGTCAGCGGTTTGTCGTGTGCGACCCAACATATATCGGTGCGCCAGTGGGACGGACAATGCCCGATATGGACAACGAAACAGCCCATGTGATACTGCTGGAATAACCGTTGCCTCACCGTCAGAAGATGAAGTTGTCGTCCTCCCAATCTTCCTCCTCGTCCGTCTCTTCGACAGGTTCAGGCAGTTCGGTCGGCTCGTCCAAACTTGTTGGCTCATCTTCCGTCATACGCAAAGCTCCCACACGGTCAAAATGCTCGCCATAGAAGTCAAAGTAGTCGGCAAAGCTCAATCCATGCGACAACTTCTGTAGGTTCTCTTCGCTGATAATGAAGCATTTCAAGCCCTGCAACTTATAAGCCATGCTGGCATTGTTCAGCAAGCGGTGTAGATATATGTATGCCTCTTCGTAGTTCAGAAATGTTCTCACCTGCATCATATCAATGCCGTTGCCCCGTTCTTCGGTGATGTCGAAATTGCGCACATTGAACGCCGTGAAATTGTAGCGAGCTAATTCATACAGCAACTGATTGGCATCCAACGAGTCACGCTCATAAGCAACCACACAAACAAAGTCCGTGTTCTTCTCCCTGCTGAATGTCGAGTCAGCCGCCAGCGAATCCTCCTCTTCATTCCATCCTCCACGACGTTCCCATACGCTTCCCATCTCGAACTTTCCGCCTTGCAGCAGACGTCCCTCTTTCAATCCCTTCACATACAATCCTGCCAACTCGCTCACGCTCGACTGCGGATACTTCTCAATCAGCGTTTTCAAGTCGGTCATGAAGTGCTCACGGTCGCCCAACTCCAATCGGCTCATTGCCTCCAAGAATAGGAAGCGCGCACGATTCTTTCCATCAGGATAATCCAGCTCCATCTGTTGGCTACGGTCAATCACTCCCGTATAGTCACCTTGCTGGAACGAAGCGTATGCCACTTGATAAACCGAATCTTCCACCTGCACGCCATAGCGTCCCTTATACTCAAAGTCAGGGTCAGCCAATCGCTTACTATGTTCATCCTCTGGATATTCCGCTAACAGTTTCTGTCGGTAAGTGTCCGCCTCCTCGCACCGATCCGTCCGTGCATACAGCTGGAAGAGGTTGTAATACACCTCGTTCATCTGCTCAAAATCGGGGAAATAAGTCAAGATACGATTGAACGTCCTTTCCGCCAACGGGAAGTTGTCCATTCTGTCTTTATAGATGACAGCCGACCCAAAAAGTCCCTCTACCAATGCAGCATTCGATGCCGCCATCTGCTCGTCGGTAAACGGCAAATCCTTCAGATAGTATTCAGGTCGGTGTGGGTCATTCGCATACTCCTCCGCCTTCAGCGAGTCCTTCATCTCCTTGGTCATCTTGCCCCGATGGGTCTGAGCCACGCTATCCTCCACCGCAGCAATGCTATCCCTCACCGCCTTGGCACTGTCAGACAATTCCTCCTGATTAAAGTCATTCAGCACCGTCTTGTTATTCCTGCGCCAATCGTCCGCCAGCGTTCGTTTGCCCCACTTCTTCTCAAACTCCGTCTTACCAGCCGCCACCGCCGTCGGATTATAGAAATACCACACAGCTGCCTGTTGGGCATTCCGATTCCCCACAGCCGCCTGTGTCGCGCCTGTCCGTTGCCCGTTCGCACGTGCCCCGTTTGTAGCCTCTTGTGCTTTCTTCTCCTCCTCACGTTCCTTCTTTTTCAGCTCCTCAATCATCAGCTTAATCTTCGCCATGCGAGTCACCGAATCCATGCACACCATCATTTGCAAACTATCCTGCAACTCCACAGCCGAGGCAAATGGTTGCAGTTCATCCAGTATCTTGCTTCGCTCCACTACTTCCTTGTAGTCATCACGGTCCTTGTCCAACAGACCCACCACTTGCGAGTAGCACCGCTGCGCATCGACAAACTTCTCGGTGTCCCAGTAGAGTTGCCCCAAATGCAGCATCACCACACCTTTCTCAATGCCATTCCGTGTGCTCTTCTCCACACCATCCTTATATGCCCAAATGGCACGCATCGTATCCCCTTTTGCCAAGTAGATATTGCCCATGGCATAATACACTTGGTCCAGATACTCCTTGTTCTTCGGATTCTTCGCCATCGCCTTCAACTTCCTCACCATCTGCTTCGCCTGTCCCTTGCCCATCGCCTCTGTCATCTGAATACGCGCGTTGAACTCCAACTCATACGGCGGACTCTTCCTTATCACCTTCTTGAAGTAACGATAAGCCTCCTCATCACGCCCTACTTTATGGCACAACTGCCCCAACAGCAGATACATTCGTGCCTTGGGCAGTTTCCGATTTTCTCCTTTCAGTGCCGTCTCCATCAGACCGATGGCATCTTCGTATGACCGTTGCCTCAGCCTCACATCTGCCAACACCGAAGCCTTCAGTGGTGCCAATGTGCTTGGCATGCTGTCACGTTCCGCTCTCACCACCAAATCCTCAGCCTCATACAGCCATTCTAACTCAGCATAGCAACGAGCCTCCAGCAACCGAGCACGCGCCACAAGGTTCGGCTTTGAGAAATACAAACGCTGAATATAGGCGTAGGTCGAAGCCGCCTCCAGATACTCACCTTTCCTGAACTGTGCCTCACCCATCAAGAACCACGCCCGCCACAAGAACGGGTTGTACTCCTTTTGGCTCAACCATATTCTGTCCTTCGGCTTCTTCGGTCGGTTCTTCTTCCACTCCGGCCGCTTCGTAATGCTATGCGTCTTAATGGTCTTCTGACACTTCTCTATCGCCCGATTGAAGTTGCTCGACCCAATCTTGACGGTGTTCTTATTGCCCGTCACATACAAAGGTATCAGTTCCGTATAGTTGTCTTTGTTGCCGTCTTCCTGCTGCTGACGACCCTCCTTGTACGCTTCGTGCCCATTGAAGTAAGTGTTGTATCGAGCCTTGAAACCTTGTATATTACGCGTAAGAGGCGTATTCTTTTGGTTAGAACACGCCATCAGCACCAAGAGTGCCATCACACCGAGCAATATGTCCTTCAATCGTTTCAAGCCAAAACCTTAGTTATTCTTCATCCCCATACTATAACGATACGACATCCTCTTTATTGTCCAACGGATTCATCCCCTCCTTTCGCCCACAATCATGAACACCTCGTCTTTCAACGCATCGGGCAACGGCACTGCACGCAGTTGCAGAGAGCGCACCCAACCCGCCACTTCATCCTCCTTCATCGTGTAGAGCACCTCACGAAATTCCTCGATTTCATCGGGCAAATACGCACCACTTTCCCGTCCACGGAAGCGGTCGAGTTCCTCATCGTCATAATATTCTATTTGCTTGCTCACAGCCGCCAGCAAACTATCCTTCTCACATGTTTCGTGCTGACCACAACACTCCATATTCTCCACCTGCTGAATGGTGGGAAGTTCCGTGATTTCTCCCTTCTCCACTTGGCGTGTCAGCTTCTTCTCGCGCAAGAAACCTGCCAACAAAGCGACGATGCCTAATGCCACAATGGCTATTACCAGAACTATCATGTGTGTCTGCTATTTAAATTCTACAAAGTCGTTTGAACGATGAAGCCCACCGAAGCCAAGTCTTCCCAAAAGCGTGGATAAGACTTCGACACCACCTGAGGATTGTTAATCCGCAACGAATCCAACCTCAACGCCGCAGGAGCAAATGCCATTGCCATGCGGTGGTCTTCATACGTATCTATGGCTATTTTGCCCGATGAAATCGCCACTTTTGCGTTCCTTTCCCCGTCCCACAGCAGTTCGCAGTCATTGTGGTCTTCCAACACATATCCCAACTTTCCCATCTCCCGTTTCAATGCCTCAATACGGTCTGTTTCCTTGATTTTCAGACTCTGCAACCCCGTGAAGTGGAAAGGAACACCCAGCATGCAACACGTCACCACAAACGTCTGCGCCAAGTCGGGCATACTAACAAAGTCATAATCGAGACACGACACACGCTGCCCACCTTTCCGCAACACCACATCCTCTGCCCGATGTTCAGTGCAGACTCCCAACAGCTCAAACACCTCCGCACCATGACTATCGCCTTGAAGACTCTCGGCAAACAAACCCGGCAGCACAATCTCAGCATCCGCATCGGGCGACAACGCCACCAGCTCATACCAATAACTCGCCGCACTCCAGTCGTTCTCCACCCGATAAGGCTTCGGCTGGTACGACACAGGCTCAACCACGATGGTTTGCCCGTCTTTCCACGATGCCTCAGCACCAAAATGGCGCATCACGGACAACGTCATGTCGATGTATGGACGACTTATCATTTTGTCCGACGAAATCAATTTCAGCCCCTTTTGCAGCTTCGGGCCAATCATCAGCAATGCCGACAAATACTGGGAACTGACGCTGCCCGACAGACGCACTTCTCCACCTTCCAACTGCGAGTTTCCGACAATGCGCAACGGAGGGAAACCATCCTTCTCCACATACTCCACCTGTGCTCCCAACTGCCGCAAGGCATCAACCAGCACCCCGATGGGACGCTGCTTCATCCGCTCGCTGCCCGTTATCACATGAGTGCCATCGCCCACAGCCAACAACGCCGTCGAGAACCGCATCGCTGTGCCTGCCGCACCGATGTCAATCGTTTCGGGGCGTTCATTCAGCCACGCCCTCATCACACGCGTATCGTCGCAGTCGCTCACATTCTCCACCAAGGCTCCCCCACCGCCTGCCAACGCGCCAATAGCCAACGCTCGGTTGCTCAGGCTCTTCGACGAGGGAAGCTGAACGCATCCCCTCATCCGCTGCGGTGCTGTAATCTTTATTTGCATAATCTCATCGTTTTCTGTGCAAAGATACTGCTTTTTCCAATCTTTTGCCCTACATTTGCGGACAAATCAATTTGAGCCTATGCGGAATCGATGGATGAAAACTTCAACAATCACGATTGTATCTGCCTGTCTGGTGGCAATGGCGGCTTGTGAGAAACTGGAACTTCCCACCTCGGAAGAGACGAAAGAGGAATCACCTGTTTCGGGAACGCCCGACACCCCCGACATCCCGGCACCAGAAACTGCCGCCGAACTCCGCACACGGGAGGACACCATCCGCTACATAGAAAACCGAGGGATGACCGAGGACACGCCTTATTCCATCAGCGATGTCCGCAACATCATCCCCCACTACCTGGAAATATACGGAGCCATCCAAATGCAAAACTGCTATATCGGCGGTTTCATCGTGGGTTACGTCCCGCAACGCCAGCAAAATGTCTCCAAAACCATCTTCTCTGCCGGACAGGCAGAAACGAACATTGTCATGGCTGATTTCCCCGATGAAATCGACC
>CAMWJL010000108.1 GCA_947174565.1 uncultured Prevotellaceae bacterium
GTCTTTGGACGGTGGGAAAGGCTCGTCTGCAACGGCAGACAGGTGCTGTGGGGATACCATATATGGAAAGGCGTTTATCATGCGCTTTGTTCTTGATGTCTTGAAAACCTGAGAAACTTTCAATCTTATCAAAGGACCTGGCAACGATAGATGCTCATGGGTATGTTATATGCTGCCCTTAATGTACACATTATTATATTATATAGTGCATTCTTCCTTCCCTAAGAAGGTGGTTTGGCTATACTATAATACTTGTGGTGCATGAGGCATTCTATATAATATATCGGCGTGAGGTCTAAGGTTGCTCGTTCAGATAAGATGGGCAATCTCAGGGCCTCAAGACATGGGACGAGCAGCTGGTGCAGGTCTCACGTTTTTTTTATACCATGGTCATTGCGATAATCAACACTTTTTAGCCGAATCAGGAGACTTATAGGCTCAAGTTCTAATTCTCAAATTTTATTGTAGTATGAAAACTGTGAATTGTCTCCTTGTTCTTGTAGTGGCAGGAACTTTTACTACTGCATCAGCACAAATTTCCAAAGACGCATACAAAAGACGTTCGGAAATGATGGGGCTGAACAAGAAACTCCAAAGCGAAAAAGTGGAAAAGGGCATCCGCAAACAAGCTAAGGATATGATGCAGAAAGAGGGGTGGAAAGTGGCTCCAGGAGGACTGCCTCTTGAACAGCAAATCGAACGCTCTACGCTTTATCAGAACTCATTTGAAGATGACATGGTTACCCCGAAATTCGTATGGGGGGATGCTTCTGCTACCGCTGAATTTTATGATGCGGGAAAGATGCAGGCGTTAGCATTGGCACGCGAGAATCTTATTGGTTCGATAGAAACGAACATTACGCAACTTGTTGAAATCAACAGAAGCAATAAACAATTGAACTCCAAAGATGCTGCATCCGTGGCTAAAACCTTAAGTGCTTCAAAATCTTTTATTACACAAAAACTCGGGCAAACTATTCCTGTAATAGAAGTGTATCGCGAACTTCCCAATGGTAACGTACAGGTGCGTGTACAAACATTCTACAGCATGGACAAAGCGCGTGAGATTGCTAAACAAGTCATTCGCGAACAGATGGAGCAAAGCGGTGATGAATTCTTGGGTAAACTGGATGATTTGTTAGATTGACAAAGTGATGAATGTATGCAGCGTCATGCCATGAAACAGGCTCTTTCGCTTTTGTTGATACTATTTGTGCTTCCCGTCTTCTCCCAAAAAATGAAGACGGTGGAGGGTGAATGCGTTTACCATGCCCCAGCAAACATTTCATTGGAAGAAGCCAAACGCATAGCTCTTGACCGAGCCAAGATACAGGCTTTGGCTAATGAATTCGGTACGATAGTATCACAATCCACATCTACAAACTTACAGAACGCCAACGGGAAATCGACCGTTGATTTTTTCTCCGTGGGAGACAGTGAAGTAAAAGGAGAATGGATTGAAGACATTGGCGAAGCGAAATACTCCATTACCTATGACGAGGGAATGCTCATTGTGAAGGTATCCATCAAAGGCAATGCACGGGAAATAGTTTCTGCCAAAATAGATTTGAGAGCGCGCATCCTGCGTAATGGGACGGCAGACAAGTTCATGAGTGACGAATTTCGTGATGGGGACGAACTTTACCTTTCCTTTGTATCACCCGTGAACGGTTATTTAGCTGTATATTTGGTCGATGAGGCAAAAAATGCTTATTGCCTGCTCCCTTACCGCAACCAAACGGATGGTATCTGTCAGGTGAAAGCTAACAGACGTTATCTATTTTTCAATACGAAGGAAGCCGAAGGAATAGACAATGATATCGTGGATGAATATGTCATGACCTGCTCAAAATCTTCCGAACGGAATCTTATCTATTTGATTTTTTCTCCAAATCCTTTTACAAAGGCAACGGATGGTAGCAGCGACGACTGTCTTCCACGGGAACTGGACATCGATAGTTTTCGAAAATGGATGATTAGGCAGCGCAAACATGACGAAAAGATGAATACCTTGATATTCCCTATAACGATAAAAAACTACAAAGATTATGAAAAGAATAACGACATTGCTATTTGGTATTGTCATGACTTCAGCAGCCATGGCACAGAGTTTCAAATATGTGTATAAAGGCGTTGAGTTTAAATGCAAAATGAATGGGAATGATGTGTGCATTACCTCTTTCAATTCCAGTGTACGCGACGTGACCATTCCTGCAAGTGTTTCATATAAAGGTGTTGATTATCCCGTGAAACAAGTCAGTACGTTTATGAATGGAGTAAATTACCTGACTGTGAATATGGCTTTGGAAGAGGGTATTGAAGACATAGATAAGTTTTGCTTCAACGAGTTCAGAAAATTGGAGAATGTATCACTCCCCTCTACTATACGCCACATCGGAAAGAATGCTTTTAGGGACAACAACCGATTGACTTTTGCCATGTGTTCCCCCATCAATGAACTATCTATACGACAAGGGGTGGAATTATGGTCAGAAAAGGCGCAGGAGAATATGCGCCAAATCGCACAACAGGAAAAGGGGAAGGCTGTAGAGGAGGAGCGATTAAAAAATGAGCTTAAAGAACAAAAAAGACTGTTGGCAGAAGCGGAGAAGGAAAAGCAACGGCTATTGGCGGAAGCAGGAAGCAAATCCCCAAAAGAAACATCCGGAAAACTCACGGGGGTGCTGACACAGAAGAAAAAAGATACGGAGAAACTGAGTACATCACAAAATAACGAAATGCAGGTACAGCCTCCTGTAGATGTCGATATGGACATTCCTGTCAATACTTTGGCGAAGAATCAGAATACTTATTGTGTCATCATCGCCAACGAGAAATATGCAGATGTGCCAGAAGTGGAGTTTGCCCAACGGGATGGTGAAATATTCAAAGAGTATTGTACCAAGACATTAGGTGTTCCAGAGAAACAAATCAAAATGTTCTTGAATGCGTCTTATACAGATATCAAACGGGCACTTAATTGGATGGAAACAATGGCTGATGTAACAGACGGAAAATCCCAATTCTTGTTTTACTATGCTGGACACGGAATGCCCGACGAGAAAGAAAAGACGGCTTATCTCATTCCTACAGATGGTTTCCCGAAAGACATCAGTACGTGCTTCAAATTGAGTGATATATATGGTCGATTGGGCAAGATGAAAACAGAAAACATCACGGTATTGCTGGATGCTTGCTTTAGTGGAGTAAAACGAGGTACAGGACAAGCACTCGTGGCAGCCCGAGGTATTGCCATTAAACCGAAGGAAGAAGTTCTCAGCGGGAATATGGTGGTTTTCACTGCGGCATCCGATGACGAAACGGCTTTATCATATCAAGAAAAACGTCATGGTATGTTTACGTATTTCCTGCTTAACAAACTAAAAGAAAGCAAAGGTCAAATTTCATTCGGTGAACTATTTACAGCTGTTGCATCGGATGTGAAGAAAAACTCCATGTTGGAAAATGATAAGTTGCAAACTCCGTCTGTCAACGTCTCTGCCAGCATGAAGAACAAATGGAAAGACTTACATTTTTAGTTCATTTTAATTATTCACTTTTAATTTTTTACAATTATGAAGAAATTATTTAGTTTAGTATGTGTCGCATTGTTCACCATTACGGCATCGGCACAAATCACATGGAATGTGAAAGGTGGTGTAGGAGTTGCAACCTGTATCGGTGATGATGCCGTAGATTTAAGTTCACACATTGTAGGCAAAATTGGAGTAGGAATAGAAAAACCGCTTACGTCCAATTGGTCTTTGATGCCATCTTTAGAAGTGGCATGGAAAGGTTCTGAATTTAAATCTAAAGAGGACTATGAGTCTTTAAATGAGACACTTGATATGTATTATCTGCAGATGCCAGTTGTAGCAGCATACCGATTTAATGTCAGTGATCACTGGAACATTACACTCAAAACAGGTCCTTATTTGGCTTATGCTTTATACGGGCAATTAAAATATGATTATGAAGGTAGTGGTCAGTATTCGTATTCTGAATCTGGGAAAGAGAATCCTTTTTCATCTGACTTTGGGTGCAGTCGTTTTGACGTTGGATGGGATTTTGGCATAGATTTTGAATGTAGGCGTTTTGTGTTTGGTGCTGAATATGAGATTGGATTTATGAGTTTTGGACCGGATAAAGCCAGTATTAAGAACTCTGCTGCTTATTTCACTTTGGGGTATAAATTCTAACATCATCCTTCGGTTTTTGGGGTCGAACTCGTTTTTATCACTACGGGTTCGACCAATTTTATTTCTTTAATACATGAAATACGCTACTTTCTATGTCGGGATACTCATGCTTGCATCCTGTGTCCAAGCACAGAGTTTGGAAGAACAATACAACAATTTCAAGCGCCAGGCACAAAACGAATACAATGATTTCCGTAGCAAGGCGAACTTGAAATATGTGGAGTTCATACAAGAGGCATGGAAGCAATATAAGGCATATCCAGCCATCCCTCGCCCTCAAGACGAAAATGTACAGCCGGTGGTGATGCCTGAAGAGGATAAAAACAGACATCCCATTGAGAACCGCCCGATTACGATTGAAGATACAGTTGTGGTCGCACCACCAAAACCAAAACCACAACCTGTCCCCCTTAATCCTATAAAAGAGCAGCCGAAACCGAAAGAAGCTCACATCTGTTTCGTTTATCTCGGTACGGAATGCGAGGTAAGATTCAATGAAGACGGAAAATTTTCTTTGACAAACTGTGATAACAAAACATTGGCTTCTGTTTGGAAAAGATTGTCGGAACAAGTTTATAACAATACTGTGGCTGACTGCCTAAAACTCCGCAATCGTATGCGACTCTGTGACTGGGCTTATTTGAATATGTTGCAAGTCATGGCTGTGGCAGGCTTGGGAGAGGGGAACGAAGCAGTCTTGTTGGCAGCGTTTATTTATTGCCAGTCGGGATATAAAATGAGGCTTGGTACTGTTGGCAACACACTTTATCTTCTCTATGCCAGTGAACATACCATATACGGACAATCTTATTTTGAAATAGATGGAGAGAAATTCTATCCATTCCAATGTGAAGAAGAGCAAATAAGAGTCTGTCAGGCTTCTTTCCCCAAGGAGCAAGCTCTGTCCCTACAGATACAGCAACTGCCTCACCTGACAAACAACAGGACAACTGACAGAATGCTGACATCTAAACGTTATCCTGACGTGACCGTACAGGTGAACGTAAACAAAAACTTGCTTGATTTCTACGGTACTTATCCTTCTTCTGAAATAGGAGGAAACTTCATGACTCGTTGGGCTATGTATGCAAATGTACCTTTAGATACAGAAGTAAAGGAACTTCTTTACCCTACCTTGCGTGCTAAGATAGAAGGACTGACAGAACTGGATGCCACCGAACGTTTGCTGAATTTTGTGCAGACGGCTTTTGTGTACGAATACGACGACAAGATATGGGGGCATGACAGGGCTTTCTTTGCCGAAGAAACTTTGTATTATCCTTATTGTGACTGCGAAGACCGTTCTATCTTGTTTTCCCGTCTGGTACGTGACTTGCTTGGACTCAAGGTCATTCTTGTTTATTATCCTGGTCATTTGGCTACAGCGGTATGCTTCACGGAAGAAGTGAAAGGGGATCGTATCATGTTGGATGGAATGCCTTATGTGGTTTGCGACCCCACTTTCATTGGGGCACCCGTAGGATATACCATGACGGGCATGGACAATCGGACTGCTAAAATAGTATTGTTGGAGTAAAAAAGATTCATTCCGCAAATGTGTAAGTGCGTCATGAGAATGGGGCGTTTTTTCATGTATAGAGCATAAAGCAAAGGGAAGGAGGTTTGACAAGTTTTTTGATAGGGTAAATGGTAGGGAAGCGCATGAATGGGCGTGGATGTAACAAATTTGAAATGATAAGATACATGTGACGAAACATTTTCTGTGGGATTGGATTACCTTTGCACTGCCTTGTATGGGCGTATAGCCGTGTATTGAGGTGTAGAGGAAAGAAAATGATTTCAAACACAAATATCCTAAAACCATTTACTACAATGAAGAAACTATTTACAGTTTTGTTCTCGTTCTGTGCCTTGGCAGCTTCGGCACAGAATCCTTACCTCCCCCTGTGGGAACATTTGCCTGATGGTGAACCCCGTGTCTTTGAAGACCCCGACCATCCCGGCAAGTATCGTGCCTACATCATCGGCTCTCACGATGTGACTTACACAGCCTATTGCGGCAACGACATCCGTATGTGGTCAGCTCCTGTTGAAGACCTCAGCCAGTGGCGTGACGAAGGTGCTATCTTTAGCCATTATGTAGATGGCAAGTGGGACACCATGTATGCACCAGATTTGGTGGAGGTGAAAGACCCCAAGACTGGCAAGAAGACTTATTGGCTCTATCCGCATTCGCGTGGATGGCGTCGTGTGGCTATGGTATGTAAGGGCGACCGTCCTGACGGACCTTTCACGCCTGTCAACTTGACTCCTGATGGTCGTGCCTGTGTGGATGGCTCGCTCATCGATTTCGATCCTTCAGTGTTCATCGAGAATATCACCGACAAGAAAGATTCCGATTATGACAAGGGCTTCCGTGCCTATGTGTTCTATGGTTTCCAGCATTCAACGGCTTGTGAGCTTGACCAAAACACGATGTACTCGAAGCGTCCTGGCACTGAACTTATCGACCCCTTCATCCCTGCCAGCAGCCGTGATGGCAAGTTGCTCGACAAAGAGGGCAGCGAGTACAAGGCACTCTATAAGGGACAGAACCCACTGGATTTCAACTTCTTTGAGGCTTCCAGCATCCGTCAGGTAGGCAACAAGTATGTGATGGTGTTCTCTGGTTATAGCGGTCAGGAGTATGGCGTGGGTGCGACCAACTCTGCGCTGCGCTATGCTTTCGGTGACTCTCCTCTTGGTCCTTGGCGTTCAGGTGGCGTGTTGGTTGACTCTCGTGGTGTGGTGCTGAACGAGGATGGCTCGAAACTCATTACCACCAATGCCGGTCACAACACGCACGGCTCCTTGCAAGAGATTAACGGTCAGTGGTATGTGTTCTATCACCGTCCACCGCGCGGTTTCGGCAATGCCCGTCAGCCGATGGTTGCTCCTGTAAAGATTACATGGGACAAGAAGCCTGTGGCGCAAGGAGGTGTGGTGAAGATAACAGGTTACGACCCTTACACGAAAGGCAACGAATGGACGGCGAAAGCCAGCAACGGCGATGCTTATACTGGTGCTGAGGTGACAAGTGAAGGCTTCCAAATCTTCGGTTTGCCTCCTTACGCTTACTACTCGGCTGGTATCGCTTGCTACATGTATGGTCCTAACAGCCACAACTGGATGCAGGACAACCACGATGTGTGGAACAACTCGATGGATCTTGCTGGCATTCAGAACGGTGGCATCGTCGGTTTCAAGTACATCGGCTTCGGTGGCTTGGCACAGGATGCAAAGGGCGTGAAAGCCTTTGAAGGAGCTAAGAAGGGCGATGACACGACGCTGGAACTGAACCTGACACCCAGCGGAAAGGGTAATTTCAAGATTCATGTTCGCCTCGACGACCCATGGAAGGGACAAGAAATTGGTGTTGTCTCTGTGGCAGCCACAGCTCCTCAGAACCCCAGCAAATTCAGCATGAAAGTGCCTGCTGTCGAAGGTTTGAAAGGTAAGCACGCCATCTACTTGGTCGTAGAAGGCGACGAAGTGAAGCAACCAGAACAGCCTCAGCGTGGTCAATGGGGGCAGCGTCCGCAGCAACCGCAACGCCCAGTAGGTCTCTTCGATCTCCACGGCATCGGTTTCTCCAAGGGCGGAGGCATGAAGTTCCCCGTAGTGCCGCAAGTCACTATCACGGTTGATGGTAAGAATGTCAATCTTCCTGACAATCCGATGTTTGCCACCAACGACAATGGTTTCATGGATGCCACGAATTATCAGGCTTACGCACCGCTTACCGACAACTCTGTCATCAAGGCAACCGCCTCTGACCCAGCAGTCGCCATTCAGATTGGCAAGATTGTTGATGGTCGCGCAACAGTGAAGTGTACCTATCAAGGTAAAACCAAAACATATCTCCTCAACTGATGAAAAAGTTCTATTTAACCCTCTGCGTTCTGTGTACAGCCTTAATGGTCTGTGCGCAGAACACGGTTGTTTCAGCACTTCCCGAAGTTAAGACGCAACCGACCATCCAAGTGAAGAACCCGTTCATGTGGACAGATGCGCCTGACCCCGACATCATCCGTGTGGGGGATTACTACTATTTAGTGACTACTACTATGCACCTCTTCCCTGGTGCCCCCATCATGCGCAGCACCGACCTTGTACACTGGGAAACAGTGTCTTACCTCTTCGACGAAATCAAGGATACACCACGTTATGACCTGCGGGAAGGCACGGTGTATGGTCGTGGTCAGTGGGCCACATCGCTCCGCTACCACAAGGGCACGTTTTGGGCACTCTTCGTGGCTAACGACGACCCACACAAGTCAATGGTGTTCAAGACCACCGACCCTGCCAAGGGGTGGAAGCTCCACAGCCGTCTGCCTGCCTATCACGATTCCTCGCTCTTCTTCGACGATGATGACCGCGTGTATGTGTTCTCGGGCAGTGGCGACATCAGCCTCGTGGAGCTGACAGCCGACCTCACCGCTGAGAAGCCAGGCGGCATACGCAAGAAGTTGCAGCTCAACGGTCGTCCCCACGGTTTGCACGAAGGTAGCCGTGTGGTCAAGCATGATGGTATGTACTACCTCCTCTGCATCGCATGGCCCAACACGGGGCGTGAGGAGATTGCCTATCGTAGCGCGAACATTGAAGGTCCATACGACTCCAAAGTGATTCTCAAGAGCGATTTTGGCGGTTTCCCATTGGCTGGTCAAGGCACTATTGTCAACGGCAAGCACGGCGAATGGTATGGTGTCATGTTCCAAGACCGAGGTGGTGTGGGGCGTGTGCTCACGATAGAACCCTGTTCGTGGATTGATGGCTGGCCCATCCTTGGTACGAATGGTGATGGCAAGATTCCTGCCGTCGTCACCCTCGACGGACAGTGCTCCTGCCACCAAACACCCGACTATGCCCACATTGAGAA
>CAMWJL010000109.1 GCA_947174565.1 uncultured Prevotellaceae bacterium
CCATATAGGCTTCATCGTTCAACATCTTATAGTCGCAACTGCCACTGACGCTAATGTTCTGCAAATGGAGTTCTGAGGTTTTCGATTCAACTTCCACAGGCATCTTTGCCAACACATTTTTATTTTCGTCGGCAATGGTGATGTACCAAGTGCGTTCGCTGGTGGGACGTGCTGTCAATGTCAGTTCCACCGATTCTCCCGTAGCGATAACGGTCTCCGTATCTTTCGATTTGGCAGAACCCGAAGGAGCACCACTGGATGTAGAAGCATAAAGATAAAGACCACTATAATCTAAAGTGGAATTGTTTGTGACTTTGATGGTAAACTTGTTGTCCACATTAGTATAAACATGTGAAGGTGGGAGGAGGTCAACCTTCAAGTTCCATTGCTTGGGATAAGCACCAATCAAAGCACTTTGATAACCATTAAAGCCATTCATTCCATTGGTTTGATTGGTCGTGTAATAACCATCATAACCATTACCTTCTCCCCATCCGAAGTTGAAGTAAAAGAGGTCGTTGGACGCTTTATAGCCATGTACAAACACGGCATGTCCACCATTAGAAGGATGGACACCTGTGTACATGACAGGACGACCTTTCAGAAGTTCGTTATACAGAAGCTGTGACCAGCCTTCCTGATTGTAGGAATCGCGATAGTGAACCGTACCTCCGTTCATACCATAGTAGGTGGAGAAAGTGTAAGGAATCTTTTCGATATTGCCAGATGTGGATTCCCCGTAAGTGAGCCAAGTGGCAGCACCCGTGGCGAATACAAACTCTGCAACGGCTTGCTTATAGTCTTGCGATTCTGAACTATAGGAGTCTTTCATCAAGTCCCACTTCAAGGCTGTTCCTTTGGGTACACTACGGGTAACGGGCGCATCCCCATAGCCATAAGTAGGCGTGGAAGCCTGTAACGTGGCAGGTAAATCCTTGCGCCAATAATAAAGGATTTGACTGGCAGCAGTGGCCACGCATCCAGTAAGAGCACGATTGCCATTCTTGGTCAGCGTGGGGCAATTGTCATTGTAGGGACTTGACTGATGCCAATGAGCGGTAACAAACGGGGCGATGTCCATGCGTGCAGAAGCCGCTCTTCGCTGTGCTTTCCGTGCTGATGCCAAGGCTGTGTTGCTTCCGTCGGCTTGCGCCTGTTCCACCATCTCTTGCCATCCATCTAACATTCCTTGCAACGCTGGTGGCAAGTTGGAAGAATCGAAGTTGCCTGATTCTGTATATCCCAAAATCTCAGGCAGACAATCGTCTCCTGCCACAATCACATATCCTTGATTTTCACCTCGGCTAATCACATAGTAAGGAGCAGAGGTGGCGGATGCCGCAGTGGCACGTCGTGCTTTCGCCTTGACAGCGAGATTCATCGTGTAACCCTCCACCATATATTCTTGAGCAATCTGCATTGCACGCTGTGGTGTGATGGGGTCAGCACTGACACCGATAGCAGCCAGCAACAGGCTGGCTATAACACATAGTTTCTTCATATCAAATAGGTTATATAAAATGTTAGTTGTCGTCATAAAGGGATTCCTTAGAAACTTTGCCTTTATAATTAGAGACAAAGATTGTTCGGTAAGGCTTAATCGTCGTCGAGCTTCAGCACAGCAAGGAATGCCTTCTGTGGCACACTCACGTTGCCAATCTGCTTCATACGCTTTTTGCCACGCTTCTGTTTCTCAAGCAGTTTGCGCTTACGCGACACGTCACCGCCATAACATTTAGCCAACACATCCTTGCGCACTTGTTTAACAGTCTCTCTTGCCACAATCTTGCCACCGATAGCAGCCTGAATGGCAATGTCGAACTGTTGGCGTGGCAACAAGTCCTTGAGTCGTTCACACATCCGTCGACCGAGGGTGACAGCGTTATCCACATGGGTCAATGTAGAAAGCGCATCCACCGATTCACCGTTCAAAAGAATATCAAGCTTCACAAGCTTACTCTCACGGAAACCTGCGGGATGATAGTCGAACGAAGCATATCCGCGCGAAACGCTCTTCAATTTGTCATAGAAGTCAATCACAATCTCACCAAGTGGCATCAAGAACTCGATTTCCACACGATTACCAGCAATAAAGTCCTGCTTGAGCAGTTCCGCCCGCTTGCCTAAACAGAGCGTCATGATAGGACCAATATAGTTAGCAGTGGTGATAACAGTGGCACGGATATAAGGCTCTTCCACATGGTCAATGAGCGTTGGGTCAGGCATGCCACTGGGATTATGTACTTCCCGTGCTTCTCCATGCTTGTCATATACCATATAACTCACGTTCGGCACAGTCGTGATTACGTCCATATCAAACTCTCTGTCCAACCGTTCCTGCACAATTTCCATGTGCAACAACCCCAAGAATCCGCAACGGAAACCAAAGCCAAGGGCTGCGGAACTCTCATGCTGGAACGTGAGTGAGGCATCGTTCAGCTGTAGTTTCTCCAAAGAGGTACGAAGATTCTCATAATCTTCTGTCTCAATAGGATAGATACCAGCGAACACCATAGGTTTCACTTCCTGAAATCCTTGAATAGCCTCCGCCGTAGGATTGACCAACGATGTAATGGTATCGCCCACTTTCACTTCTGTAGCTTGCTTGATGCCTGTCACAATATAGCCTACATCACCTGTACGCAACTCCTTCTTTGGCACCATGTTCATCTTCAGCGTACCAATCTCCTCAGCCAAGTATTCTTTCTTTGTATTGATGAATCGCACCTTCTCCCCTGGACGCATCACGCCATTGATAATCTTAAAATAAGCAATGACGCCACGGTAGGAATTGAACACGGAATCAAAAATCAAAGCCTGTAAAGGAGCAGTCTCATCTCCTATCGGATGGGGTACACGCTCCACCACGGCATTCAAGATGTCCCCCACTCCTTCGCCCGTCTTTCCGCTGGCATAGATGATATCATCCACATCGCAACCAATGAGGTCTATGATTTCGTCAGCCACCTCCTCTAGCATCGCATTGGGCATATCAATCTTGTTAATGACAGGAATGATTTCGAGGTCGTGGTCTATAGCCATGTAGAGGTTTGAGATGGTCTGAGCCTGTACTCCTTGTGTGGCATCCACCACCAGCAAAGCACCTTCGCAAGCAGCAATGGAACGACTCACCTCATAAGAGAAGTCAACGTGTCCAGGCGTGTCAATCAAGTTCAGCGTAAATCGCTGTCCCTGAAACTCTTCCTTCTCTCCGTCATACACATGTTCCATTTGGATAGCGTGACTCTTGATGGTGATACCACGCTCTTGCTCCAAATCCATGTCATCAAGCATCTGTCCCTGCGTAATCTTGATGGTGTTGGTCTTCTCCAGCAATCGGTCGGCCAAGGTCGATTTACCATGATCGATATGGGCAATAATACAAAAGTTTCGTATATTCTTCATAATTCAGTATCGGACAGCAACAGAATCAACTCCAACTGCTAATGAATCGGCAACTTCCTCGTCAGTATAGTACTTCTCAGGTCTGGGACCGTAACATGCTGCCAATGTCATTGTTGCAGCAAATCCCAAAAGAGTAAGTGCTCCTGTGAAGATTCGATTGATACAGTTGAGAAAAGTCTTCTTCATGTTGTCCCCGTCTTTGTTAGGTTTGACAGCACCTCCCCTCTCTACGTCGCAATAAGAGATAAAGAGGTACAATGAAGGAACAAAGTTAGCAAAAATCAAAGCGAGCACAAAGAAAAAGCACAATATTTTTGTATAAAAGAGTGTTTTTTCCGTCTGCAAAACACGCTTTATCTCACGACGTTTGCCTCTAAAGTCACATCTTGCCCCTTCAATAACTTCCATGAAAAATGCGCTACTCCACATCAAGGAGCAGCGCATTTTGTACTATCGTGTAGAAGCCATCTTACTTGAGAGAGTAGGCGTATGGATCTTTATCGTCGCCTGTCTCAACTGAGTCGATTTTGTCCTCGCGGAGCAACCAGCCAAGACCGAGACAAAAGTCCTTCTCCGTAAGCTTGGTAACCTTTTTAATCTGTTTGAATGTCTGTGCTGACTCAGTTGCTGAAAGAGCCTTCCAAATGAGACCAGCGATGTTTCCTGCTTTGTCCTGTAACATAACCTTTACTTTTTACCTTTAATTGTTAAACTTTTCTTTTCTAAAATGAAGGAAACCATACGATTTCCTATATAAAAGCCTTGCAAAGGTACGGGGTTTTATGAGAAGAACCAAATCTTTACTCTAAAATATCACAAAAAGCATGAAAATCAGACAAAAGCACTTGTTTTCTATGTAGTTTGAAGACAGGGCGGTTGTGTACATACACACTTAGAGAATCCCATTGATTCTACCGATAAGACAACTGGGTGGCGACGTGACAGAACACAAAAGAGGACTACATCATTGGTAGTCCTCTTTTGTAAAGTGGTATTCTACTATCTTGTCGCCCAAAGTCACATCATGATAGATGTAAGTGAAACTGACACCTGCCTCTCGATACTTGGTGAAGGGCACTGAATTGCGAATCAAGCGGAGATTCATATCATTGATATCGCCTAACTTGTTCATCAGTGCAGTTCGTTGCTCTTCAGTGAGTTGCAGCGAGTAATACAAAACCAGTTCACCGACTTGCTCATTGGGCACAAACACGATGCTATCCAAGCAAGTCACAGCATCCATCTGTTGCGGGCAATTCGTTTCAGTATATTCACGTGCTTCACGTTCAAAGCGTTGCGCACGCTTTTCCTGACACGATGCCAACAGCAGTACCGCGACCAAGCCTAATACAATGTTATATATACGCGCGTACATATATAGATTATAGCGGATGCACGTTCAACGGTTCAGACCTTACTTCATGTTCGTGTACACGTTCTGCACATCGTCAAACTCTTCCAAACGCTCCACCATCTTCTCGATGGTCTCACGCTGTTCGTCATCCACATCCTTCAGGTCGTTAGGTACATAGGTGAACTCTGCACCCGTAATCTCAAAGCCGTTGTCCTCAAGGTACTTCTGAATCTGAGCAAACGACTTGGGGTCGCCATAAATGGTGATAGTCGTCTCATCCTTATCCTCGTCGTACTCCTCATCATACTCGTCGTTCACGCCAAACTCAATGGCTTCCAAGATGAACTCGTCCATATCCATGTCCGGTTTCTTCTTGAAAGTGAACTGGCTATAATGGTCGAAGAGGAAGGAAAGCGACCCCGTCGTACCCATGTTGCCACTGAACTTATTGAACACCGAGCGAACATCAGCCACCGTGCGAGTGGTGTTGTCTGTCAGTGTATCCACAAACACAGCCACTCCATGAGGTCCATATCCTTCGTAAGTCACACTCTTCCAAGCAGATTTATCCTTGCCTGTGGCGTTCTTGATGGCGCGGTCGATGTTGTCCTTCGGCATGTTCTCATGGCGACAAGTCGCAATGACAGCGCGCAGGTGTGCGTTATTGTCAGGGTCAGGTCCTCCTTCTGCCACAGCGATGGCAATCTGCTTGCCAAGGCGTGTGAAGGTCTTTGCCATGTTGCCCCATCTCTTCATTTTTCTCGCTTTACGGAATTCAAATGCTCTTCCCATAATCTTATTTACTATTTTGACAATTTACTGTTTATACATCAATTAAATGCTTATTTACCACGAACGATAGCTCCTGTTGCCTTGCAGATGCTCTGTTCAATCTTGCCCATGATAGCCTCTATGACCTTGTCGTTCAGTGTCTTCTCCTCGCTTTGCAGGGTGAAGTTCACCGCATACGACTTCTTGCCAGCCTCAAGGTTCTTGCCCTCATAGACATCGAAAAGCTTCACTTCCTTGAGGAGTTTCTTCTCCGCCTGATAAGCAGCCGCCTCAATCAGAGCGAACTCTACACCTTCGTCAACGAGCAATGCCAAGTCACGGCTCACGGCTGGGAACTTCGACAACTCGTAGTAGGTGACGGTCACTTTCTTCACGAGTTTCATGAGGTTCGTCCAGTTGATGTCGGCATAGAACACAGGAGCCTCAATGTCCAACTTCTTTGCCATCTTCTTGGTCACGATGCCAAACTCGGCAATCTTTTTGCCCCCACGCTGCGTGATGGTGGTAGCCACAGAGAAGATGTCGTTCTTCTCCTCGCCAAACACCAAAGCACCGAAAGGAACGCCCAAACGCTTGAAGATGTTGAGCACATAGGCCTTCATCTCATAGACGGAGCTGTCCTCATCGGCATGTGCCCAGTTGCCTGTCACACGCTTGCCTGTCAGCCAAAGCCCCAAGTGATAGTCCTCGCTATATGCGGCAAGAATCTTCTTCGACGATTCGGCACTGGCCTTCAGCGTTTCACCGTTCTCATCCACCTTCTCCTGACTCCGTTCTGGAGCGAAGCTGTAACAGTTGCCGAACTCGAAGAATTTCAAGTCGGGCATACGGCGGTTGCTGTTGCGAGCAATCGACTCAAGACCACCGAACAGCAACGTCTGACGCAACACAGCCAAGTCCTGACTCAGTGGGTTCATCAGCTTCACACAGTTCTCCAATTTGTAGGTCTCGCCCTCCTCGTAGTAAGCCACCTTTGTGAGCGAATTGTTCAGAATCTCGTTGAAACCGCAACCCACAAGCTGTTCAGCCACATGGTTTTGCAGTTTGTTGCTCTTGTCGAGTTCGCCCTTCGTGGTGAGCGACGAGCGCACCTGCGAAGGAATCTCGATATTGTTGTAGCCATAGATACGGAGAATCTCCTCCACCACATCGCACGGCTTCTTCACATCCACCCGGAAAGCAGGAGCTTTCACCTGCATCTGCTTCTCATCTGATGAAAGAATCTTAAAGCCAAGGTTCTCCAAGATGCTCTGCAACGTTTCAACAGGCAGTTCCTTGCCAATAAGGTCGGTCACATACTGATATTCTACGTCGATGACGGCATCCTGTGGCAGCGTATCGTTCTTCACATCGACAATCTCCATGCTCACCTCGCCGCCAGCCAACTCCTGCGCCAACATGGCAGCACGCTTGAGGGCATAAATCTGACCATCAGGGTCGATGCCACGCTCAAAGCGGAAGCTGGCATCGGTCTGCAAGCCATGACGACGCGCACTCTTGCGAATCCATGTGGGATGGAAGTAAGCACTCTCAAAAAGCACATTCTTCGTCGTTTCGTAAGTGCCACTACCCTTTCCGCCAAACACACCTGCGATACACATCGGCTCCTCCACATTGCAGATAGCCAAGTCGCGGTCAGAAAGCTTGTGTTCCTCACCATCGAGCGTGACAAACGGAGTGCCCTCGGGCATCGTCTTCACCACCACCTTCTGACCCTTTATCATGTCGGCATCGAAGCAGTGCAACGGCTGACCATACGCCATCATAATGTAATTGGTGATATCCACAATGTTATTGATAGGACGCTGACCTATAGCCGTCAAATAGTCCTTCAACCACTTCGGGCTTTCCTTCACTTCGCAGTTCTTCACCGACACGGCGCAATAACGGGGACAAGCCTCTGGAGCCTCCACCACCACGTCTATTTTCAGGTCATTATTCTGTACCTCGAAACCATCCACCGACGGACGATGCAACGAAGTCTCAAATCCATTCTGCTTCAAGTATGCGTAGAAGTCACGCGCCACTCCCCAGTGCGAACAAGCGTCAGAATGGTTAGGCGTAATGTCAACCTCTATCACATAGTCACTCTCCAAGCCATAGTATGCAGCAGCAGGAGTGCCGACCACCGTATCCTCGGGCAGCACGATGATGCCGTCATGGCTGGTGCCCACCCCAATCTCGTCCTCCGCACAAATCATGCCGTTCGACTCAATGCCACGCAACTTGCTCTTCTTGATGACAAACTCCTTGTCACCATCGTAGAGCTTGCAGCCCAACTGAGCCACAATCACCTTCTGACCAGCAGCAACATTCGGCGCACCGCAGACAATCTGCTCCACCACCCCGTTGCCTTCATCCACCGTCGTCACGTGCATGTGGTCGCTGTTCGGATGAGGCTCGCACGTCAGCACCTCGCCGACCACCAGTCCTTGCAGTCCGCCCTTGATGCTCTGCACCTCTTCCACAGCCTCCACCTCCAGGCCCATGCTGGTGAGTGCCTTACCCACCTCCTCGGCTGTCATGTCGAAGTCAACATATTCCTTCAACCATTTGTATGAGATATTCATATCGTAAAATTTTAGTATTTTTTCCTTTTACCTACATAGTAGTTCATACGCACACGCGCGAAAAACGGTGCAAAGGTACGAAAAAAAGTGAAAAGCGTGCTACTCTCTGCGAAATTCTTTAACTCCTCCAGAAAGATTTCTCACGACAAGGATGCCAAGAATCCCCCATTCTATCACGCATGAATGCGGCTTAATCACCACACCCCACAGCAGATACATTCTCCCTTTCACCATCACAAACACACATCTCCCACCATCGCAACCACTAAACACCCTACGGAGAAGTCGTTCATAAGTTTGGAACAATTGTTCATAACTTATGAATAATTATCCGTAACTTATGAATAATTGTTCACAAGTTATGAATAAGCAGCAAGACATGTCAAGTTGTATTAGCTGTTAGGCACTACAAGCGTGAAAGAAGACGTGGAACGCAAGATGAAAGTTGCAAGTAATTTTGATGACAGAAACCTCTTTGTGTGAGAAAAATGTGGCCTTGTGCCAAAATCATCCATCGTTGTCTGACAAAACCAAATTAAAAACACTACCTTTGCAGGCAAAGACAATGCCACGGTCGCGATGTCGGGGAAAGCCCGATTTCCCAATCACAAGGCAGTCTTAACAAGGAGTGTAGAAAAATAAGAAGACAGCGGAAAAGAGTTTCCTCGCTCTTTGTTTATCTTAGGATATTAGGACTAAGTCCTTGTTCTCACAAATCGAATAACCGCCAATCTATTCAG
>CAMWJL010000110.1 GCA_947174565.1 uncultured Prevotellaceae bacterium
GATGAGGAAAGTGCCGCCGCTGATGTCGATGCCTCCTTCCGCCTTGATGCCCTTCGCGTCCTGATTGCCTTGCAGGGTGATGTTGAGCGTGCCGTCTTTCACGATGGCGAGACCCGTGTTCTCCTCATCTTCAATGATTTGGTCATTGTCATCGGTCTTGTATTCCACTTGAATGCCGTCGTTGGCAGTGTTTTGGTCGATGGTGAGTGTGCCACCGCCCATTTGGAAGTACTGCCCTACATGGATGGCATCGTTAGCGGCTTTGAGGATGTTGATGGCTGTAACGCTTTTCTTCACTTGGAAATACTCCTTGGTGGCGATGGCATGGTTGCAGTTGCCCGTCACATTGAGCGTGCCAGCTCCAGCCAGCTCTACATGTCCCTTGGCGTAGAAACAGGCGCGGTGAGTACCCTCGGCGTAGTCGGCAAAGGTGTTGGTGCTGCCGTTCTGCATGATTACGTCGATGCGTTTGCCGCACTGAATGTTGACAGCGGCTCCTGTGGTAGAGGTCAGATTGACACCATTCAGCTGGAGGGTCATCTTGTAGTTCTGAGTGATGGTGAGCGAACCCGCTGCGCTGCTTCCATTCACCTTGTAGGTCACTTCGTTGTATGTGTTCGAGTTGGTGATGACCACATCGGGGCTGTTGCCGCTGGTACACACCACTTCGTCAGCCAGTTCGTCTGGAATAGTGACAGTTGCGGTCGTCCCCGTGTAGGCGATGGTCACGTCGTAGCCCATCTGTGGCTTGGCAAAAGTGATGGAGTCGTAGCCCTGTGTGAGGTCCACGGACAATCCATCCGTGATGGATAATGTTGTGTAGCGTCCATCCTTGCAGAGATAGACCTTTTGTGCTTGCATCAGTCCGCTGACGAGCAAGGCTAACATGGTTGTAATGAGAATCTTGCGCATAGCTCTGTGTTATCTGATGAGTGTTTTCTTTCCGTCAATCACATACGTTCCCTTGGGCAGTTTCGCTACGTCAATGTCGTTGCCCAACAAGCGTCCCGTCAGGTCATAGACTTGGTGTTTGTTGTTGGCAGGGGCGGTATCGTGTGTGTCCTGTATGCCGACAAGTCCTGATTCGGTGAAAAATACAAGGCGTTGTACCACCGATAGGCTTACGGTCTTAGTCGTCCCGTCGGTCATGGTGACCACCATATTGCCATCCTCGAAGGTCACTTTTTTCAGTTGTTTCACCGCTTCGACCTTCACGTTCGTCTCGTTCTGCGTAGAGACGTAATACAGGTTGAAGTCCTCGGCAAAGAGATTCCATTGGCAATTAGCAATGAGGAAAAGTGTGAATAGCCGTTTCATGTGTGTTGTGGAGTTTGTTCTTAAAACTTGAATGAGTAGCCTGCCCCAATCAGATGACCATTTGGCTCATCGTCGTCATCCTCAGTCTGATAGCGGTAGAAGAGGGTGAATTTGTGTTGCTTGTTCAGCTTGATGTCGGTTCCTGCGGTGTATTTCCACTTATTTGTCGTGTAGTTCAAACCGCAGCCATACTCTACTGATGCGTAAGGGTCAAAAGGGCAGTGTCGGGTGTTGTACTGCGTGGTGAAGCGCGACCGCAAGATGAAACGGTCCTTGGGGCGATAGTCCTTGGTCGAGGTTTCTTTCAGATAGATGTCTTCGTCATCGTTCAACCGATACTTATCGACGGTGGTTGAAGCCTCGCAGAAATGCGTGTATTGCACGATTTCCTTCAGCGTGAAGTCCCATCGTTTGTTGGGGCTGAAGTTGGCTGCCAAACTCAGGCTGCTGCGGTGTCGGTTGCGCCAGTATGCCGCTTTCTCATTGTAGCCCTTTTCCACATCTACAAACCCGTTCTCCGTGTAGATTTGGTCATATTTCAGTGTCGTCTCCGCAAGGTTGTTCACCCACAGATATTCCCACTTTGCGCCAGCTTTCACGTCGAAAGTGGCTGAATTATAGAGCTTCATTCCCAATGCCGCACCCACCGTCCAGCGGTCTATCTTGCGAGTGTCGTCTTGTGTGCGGACTCCTCCTTCTACGCTGAAATCCAAGCCCCGTTTAATCTTCTTCTCGGCACTGAGCGAGAAGTCCAAGCCGAAGGTGTCGTCTTGGGCGTGGAGTGCCAGGGTGTTGGAGAAGGGAAGGATGGCAGTTGTCAATAAGACCGTCAATAGCCGTTTCATGTATGTTGTCACACTTTTAGTTATTGGTTTGCATTCCAGTCTCTTAGGTGTACTCTTTGGGCATCTTCTGCACAGCCTCGTCTTCCTCGTCCGTGTTGTAGTAGATTTTGATGAGTGCCATGTCTTTCAAGAAGTCGATGGAACCGATAGACACGCTGGTGATGTCCAGCCCGGTGCGTGCCTTCAAGTCCTCAATCAGTTCCTTGCGCATGGACGGCTTGATGAGGTCAATCTTGTCGTACTTGATGTACTTCGACGAGAGGCTCTTCACCAGCTTGTTCTGTTCGGCAATCCACACGCCCAGCACAAACACGCCGTCGGTCAGAATCAGCTCGCCCATGCTCGTCAGCAGCGGACCTGCAAACTCGGGGTGCTTCGGGCTGATGTCAGCCGCCCATGCCAAGCCGTTGATGGCTGAGAGTGAGATGATTAAGAACAGATACGTCATCTCGCGAATGGGCACAGACTCCGTTCTGTAGCGCATGATGCAGAAGATGGCGAACAAGCCCATGGCAATGCCCGTCTTGATTTTAGCATCGCCCATCAGGTGGATGAGCATGAAGATGCAGAAGCCCACCAGCACATAGGTGAAGAAGAAATCCCTGCGGCGTGCCTTGGGGAAGTAAAACGCTCTCGCAATGAGAATGGTAAAGGCTGTGTTGATGACTAAGCGCATCAGGAGGTCAAGAATGCGGCAAGTGTCGCTTGACAGCACAGCAAAGAAATCGTTGATTGCATCCATAATGATATTGTGAATTAAATGGGGTGGTCGATAAACCGCCGTCCGTTGATTTTCTCTAAAGCTCTCAGTTTGGGCTTGAAGTTGTTCTGTTTCAGTGCAGGGTCGGTCAGTGCCATGCCGATGCAGCACTTGGAGAAGCCCGTTGGGTGTATGTGGATGTCTCTGAGCAGGTTGCACACGGGCGAGAAGACATTGCCGTCTCGTTTCAGCTCGATGATGACCAGTTGGTCCGTCCCGTGGTCGTGGTTCGTCTCGAAGTTGTGGAACCCGATGTTGAAGTCAATCGTCAGGCGTTCCGTCTTGCCTTTGTTCACCAGTGTCACGCGGTCAAACCTGTTTCTCACCACGGCGTTCAGGCGGTTCAGGTCCAAACCCGTCTTCCGTTGCACCAGCTCGTGTGCGCCATCCGTGTCTCGGAATTTGTCCTGCGATGGCACCTCAATCCGCTTCTTCTTGGTGCGTGCGTGGTTGTTCTTGTTCTTGACCTCCAGAAAGGTCAGTTCGCTTGCCACATACGTTCTCACCCTCACCTTCATTCTGCGAGCACGCCTGTTGTGGTGCATCATGTACAGCAGATGCTCGTCGGTGTCGTAGTAGGTGGTGAGATACGGAATGATGCGCCGCTCCAGCGTCTCTTGCACATAGTATTTGTCTTGCAGCAATTCCAGCAACTGCACCAACTGCCGCTTGCTTGCCACGTATTTCGTGTCAAGCCTGTTCATGAGTCGGATTCCCGACATTTCTTCCAGGGTGATGGGGGACATGCTGTTCAGCAGCTCCCCGATAGCGTGGTCGGCATTGCTCATGTGGTTAGTAGGTCTTCGGTTTGGTCGGTTAGCAGTCGTAGTCAGTCTTGTTTGTGAGACGTTCGACAGAGAATCGTGGCAAAGATAACAAAAAAAAAGAATCTTTCCTTCATGCCGCCTCAAAAAAAGCGCATTTTCTGTTCTTTTCACGCTTTTCCCCGTCTGAAATGCCTTTTGCTCTGCGGAAAAGTACTACCTTTGTGTCTCATACAGAAAGAGATGACAACAGACGAACGATATATGCGCATGGCGTTGGACGAGGCGCGTGCGGCTTTGGCTCAGGACGAGATTCCTGTGGGCGCGGTGGTTGTGGCGAATGGTCAAGTGATAGGTCGTGGGCACAACCTGACGGAGACGCTGCACGATGTGACGGCACATGCGGAGATGCAGGCGATTACGGCGGCTGCGGAGACGCTGGGGGGAAAGTACCTGACGGGGTGCGCGCTCTATGTGACGGTGGAGCCGTGTGTGATGTGCGCTGGGGCGATAGGGTGGAGCCAGTTGGGACGGCTTGTCTATGGGGCGAGCGACGAGAAGCGTGGTTTCCAGCGGTATGCGCCCGAGGCTCTGCACCCCAAGACGGCGGTGGTTAGCGGTGTGCTCGAAGCGGAGTGCTCGCAGTTGATGAAGGATTTCTTTAAGAAAAAAAGAAGTCATTAAGGGAGCGTTGAAGGGCGTATAAGTCTTTCGACGCTTGTTTTTCTTTACCCTTGTGGATGGTTGGTGACGACTGCTGAAAGTAGTCCGAACAGAACCGCCTGATTGTGCCTCAAAATCGGAGTCCCCGACTCCGATTCACCGATGTCCCCGACGTCGGCAAGTCGATGTCCCCGACTCCGATTTTGGGGGTGTGTAAGCACCGTTGTGGCAGGGGTGGATTTCCCGTGCGTTGGAGAGTGTCGTTCCCGTTGTAGTGACTATATATAAATAATGTGTACCGCCATCTGTCAATGCCGATTTCCCTCCACTATTTTTTCTGCTACGCTGGGTAAAAGTGCGAAATCGTTTGTATGTTTTTTTCTATTGTTGTATCTTTGCAAGCAGAAATACTTTCTTTTACGCGTATGAAAAAAATCTTTACCTCAATTCTTGCGCTGGTGGTCGCGGTGGCTGCCAACGCTGCGACACACATCGTGATGGTGAAAACCACGCCCTATCAGACGGTGACGGGCTTCGGTGCCGCCTGCTGCGATGGTGCCATGTGTCCCTATGGGGATGACACGATGCCTGTCAAAATGCTCTATGGTCCTTCCTCGAAGATTGGACTCAACATCATGCGAATGGAGATTTCGCCTAACTTCATCGGCGATGTCATCGTTCCGGAGTGGGGCAACTACGATACACCCTACGACTGGAAAGGCTCTTTGCCATCGGCCAAGATTGTCAAGCAGCGTGGCGGCATCGTCTTCGGCACACCTTGGTCTCCTCCGGGTGACTACAAGACGAACGGCACTGCTCAGGGTGGCAACACCGAAGATGCGAACGCCGTGCGCGGCGAACTGCGCACCGATTGCTACGATAAGTTCTTCCCGTGGCTCAACACGTTCTTGGACTATATGAAGAAGAATGGTGTCAACGTCGATGCCGTGTCCGTGCAGAACGAGCCTGACTGGTGGGTCAACTACTCGGGCTGTCTTTACACACCCCAGCAGCAGCTCGCCCTCGTGAAGAACCATGCCGACAAGCTCGACAGGGAGAAGTACAATGGTGTGCGACTCATCAGTGCCGAACCGCTGGGATTCGACCCTTCCTATTCCAATGCGCTGCTGAACGACCCCGTGGCGCGTGAGCAAATCGACATCATAGCGGGTCACCTTTATGGACACCCACCATTGGTCAACATGAAGAATGCCGCTGTCTTGGCAGCCAAGTATGGCAAGGAGGTGTGGATGACGGAGCACTCCGTATCCGACTATCTGAAAGACCGCCTGCCTAACTGGTCGGAGCAGTTGGAGTTTGCTCGCGAACTGAACGAGTGCATGCTGGCTGGTTGTACGGGCTACATCTACTGGTATATGCGTGCTCACTGGGCGTTTGTGGGTACAGGTGAGACACAATATGGTTCGGGCAATACGAAGAACAAACTCCTGCCCCGTGCTTATGTCATGTCGCATTTCTCCAAGAATGTCACTGGCTCTACTCGTGTAGATACCAAAGCCTCCTTCACCACCAGCACCAACTCAGACCTTGAGACTTCGGCGTATATTAAGGGTGACTCTGTTATAGTCGTGGCTATCAATTCTACCGCGACCGACCACAAGCTGAGAGTCAAGTTGCCTTACTATGTGAGCAGCGGAACTCATTGGTTGTCAACAGGCAATGAAGCCAAGAGCCTCTGTCAGAAGCTGCCCATCGAACTCGAAGCAGCTGTGGAGGAAGCCACCGTCAGCATGCCTGCCAACAGCCTGAACACTTACATCTTCATGATAGACAGGGAGGTCACGTCCGTCAGCGATGTCATGCAAGGTGATGGTCCTAAGACTTATTACGACCTGCAAGGACGACGGCTCAACAATCCTCATGGTGTTTGCATCGAACGCAGTGCCGACGGTTTCTCTCGAAAGGTTTATATCAAGTAATGATTGATATGGAGGGGGTTGCAGCGACGCAACCCCCTTTTTGTGTCCTGATGGTTCGGCTGGATACCGTCTTGGGGCGACACCGTGTGTGACGGAACGAAAATTCATATTTTTGCAAATTTTTGCCATTTCCCAACTTAACTTTTCCCTTCTTTGTGCGTATATATAGTGTAGAAGACAGCAGACAGCATGGACAGAGCCACCTTTGAACAGACAGCCGCGCGGTTGCGTCCGCTCATTCTCCGCATTGGGCGCAGCTTCTTCTGCTCGGCGGATGATGCAGAGGACGTGGCGCAGGAGACGCTGGTGCAGCTGTGGCACTATTGCGAGCAGTTGGACGTAGGGCGCAACGTGGAGGCACTGGCACTGAGGGTGGCGAAGAACTGCTGCGTGAACCTGAAACGACGGCAGCACCTGCAAGTGGTGAGGGGCGAGGAGCATCTTCTGACCATGAATCCGCAGCTGTCCCCCTCGCCTCATGAGGAACTGGAGCGGCAGGAGGGTGTGAGTGCCTTCGACGAGGCGGTCGGTCTTCTGCAACCACGCGAACGCCAACTCTTCGAGATGCGGCAGTTAGAGGGACTCTCCACCGAGGAGATTGCCCGACAGACAGGCATGGCGAAAGCTTCGGTGCAGAGCATGATAGCGATGGCGAGAAAGAAACTGTTTAACGAAATGAAAAGGAGGAAGGAACTATGACGACAAAGGCAGTCAACAAACTCATTGACAAGTATCTGGAGGGGAAGACCTCTCCTGGCGAGGAACGTCGGCTTGCGTTGGAGGTCAATCGTCCCGATGCCCCTGCGGAGTGGAAGGTGGTGAGTGAGATGTTGGGCGACCTCACCTTGGGCGAGGCTCTCTATGAGGACACCTTGGCACGTCGTCGTCATCGCAGGACGACACTCTACATGGGGTGGGCGGCTGCCGCTTGCATCGCCTTTGTGTTGGTGATGGGGTATGTTGAACAGCAGAAACTCCAACGGAAGGATGCGGTGGAATTGGCACAGAGCATACCGACAGAGGCACCGACGGTGGTGGAAGTCACGTCTGCGGAAGTGCAGCATGAGCCTGAACCCGCAGCGGTTGAAGTCGTGGCATATACGCCGAAAGTGAGGAAAAGGAAGCCGATTCCTGCCGAGCCTGCTTCTCCCGTTGTTGTGGAGGAGGAAGAAGAGGTGATGGAAGAACCGCCTGTGCAGCCAACGCTGCAAGTAAGCGAGGCGGAATTGGCGCAGGTGGAGGAGGACTTCCGTCTATGGCAGCTCCGATGGGAGATATTGAATGAGTCGATTGAGTTGGAAATCGCCACGGAGCAACTGAACAAAAAGTATGCGATGTATCTGGCTAAGAATAAGGACAATATTGAAATCTAAATAATATATGAGAACAAGCAACATCCGCTGTGCCGTGCTGGTTGCGGCAGCAGCATTGAGCCTGAACGTGTTGGCTCAGAAGAACGTGCTCAAAGCGTTCGAGAAGTTCAAAACATCGAAGGGCGTGACCATCACGAACTCGACCCACGAGAGTGCAAGTGACCTTCAGTCGTGGCGATGCAATGTGACGGAGTTCCGTGTGTTTAAGGGGGCAGGCATCACCTTCAAGATGAAAGCGTTGCAACAGGCGTTTGAGAAGGACAGCCGCGGCAAGAACGCGACCTACTTCGCCCAAATGAAGGGGCTTGGCAAGGATGCGACGGAAGAGGAAAAGGCGAAGTACAAGAAGATGACCGTGCGCTACAACAATACGGATGCTCCCGTTGTAATAGGCGCGAACACCGACTATGACGTGCTGTTGTTGCGTTGCAAGTCGAATCCTGACAATTTCCGCATCGTGGTGGCGATGGAGTGGCGACTGGACGAACAGAATAATTGCGTTGGTACGTTCTATGAAATTGAGGGGCAAAACAGCTTGGTGAGCACCAACGCCATCTCTGTTGCTGACTCTGAAAAGGGTGGGGATGACCTCATGGCGCGGATGAACTTCTATCGTAGCAACTATACAGGTGAAGAGACGACTGCGAACAATGCGCTCCTGTTGAATATGCTTGAATACTTGTCCACCATTGTCACTCATGCGACAGAACAAGAGAAGAAGGTGGCTTGGACGACGATGCAGGTGATGGCAGCAGAGACATCTGTTGAGATGCAGCAAGGCATTATCCTTCAATGTATTGAGGCTCTGAACAAACTGCCAAACGACGTGCCGAATGCAGAAGCGGCAAAAAATGAGGTGGTTGCACGGATTCGTTCGTATCGCAAGGAATACGACAATGAAAGAATTTACTCTGGCAAAGAAGAGATTCTCAAGAGGCTACAGGAATATCTCAGCAAGCAAACATTAGATGCAATTACGTTCCCTCTTGTGCGTGAAGAGATATTTGATTGGCGCGAAAACATGACAATCTATTCTTACCGTGATAAGCTCGCCAAGGTGTGGGGTGAACTGGAACGTAGGTATGACAAAGCGAATAAACAATAATAGATTTGTCTGTATGTGAATCCGCCCTCTTGTCTTTGT
>CAMWJL010000111.1 GCA_947174565.1 uncultured Prevotellaceae bacterium
CAACCGATGTCGGGGACTCCGATTGGTCGATGTCGGGGACATCGATTTTGAGGGGGTATTTAGGGGGTGCAGAACTCACCCTTATTGACCAACCATGTCCCCTCGCCCACGAACAATGATTTACAAGTCATACAATGACTCATCTACACCCTCTTCATCTTCTTCGTCGTCAAAGTCGAAATCAAAGTCGCCAAAGAAGGCTGGCTGGACAAAATCATCCAGTTCGCGACGTTCTTTCTTGGTGGGTCGTCCTGTGCCACGCGCCCTGCCGATGAAACCGCTGATGCGGTTCATTTCGAGGATTTCAAGCTGTTCTTTGGCGGTCACGTTCTCCAGCACCTCGGGCACGAACTTAGCTCCCACACGGTTTTGGATGGCTTTGAGCACCTTGAAGGAATAAGTGACGGGAGGCTTGCGCACTTCGATGATGTCGCCCTCCTTAATCATCTTGGAGGCTTTCTGCTTCACTCCTGCCATCGTGATGCGCCCGTTCTTGCAGGCATCAGCGGCAATGGAGCGTGTCTTGAAGATGCGTGCCGCCCACAACCATTTGTCGAGTCTTGCTTCCATTGTATGTTAGTTTTAGGGATGAGAAAAAAGAAGTGAGGGGTGAGAAGGGAAAGGCTCAACCTTGCTTAACAAGGATTCCTCTCGCTTCTCACCCCTCACTTCTTACTTCTTATTATACTGATTCATCGTGCGGTCAAGCCCTTGCAGACAGAAACTCTTGATGGCATCGCCCACATATTCCAGCTTTTCCTCAATGATTTTGTTGTCTTCATCGCTGAACTGCCCCAACACAAAATCGACCTGCGCACCCTTGGGGAAGTCGTTGCCAATGCCGAACTTGATGCGAGCATAGTTCTGCGTCATCATGCACGACTCGATGTTTTGCAATCCGTTATGCCCACCTGCACTACCATTGCCACGCAGACGAATCTTGCCGACAGGAAGACTCAAATCATCCACAATGACGAGAATGTTCTCCACGGGAATCTTCTCCTGCTGCGCCCAATAACGAACCGCTTGACCCGAAAGATTCATATAGGTGGAGGGCTTGAGAAGCGTCAGTTCGGCATTCTTCACACGCGTCTTGGCAATAGCACCATAGCGTTTGTCGGTCCACCCCGCCCCTTGTTTCTTGGCAAAGGCATCCAGCGTGCGAAACCCGATGTTGTGGCGTGTACCCACATACTCGTCGCCGATGTTGCCCAAGCCTACGATTAAATACTTCATACGATAATCTACAGTTTCTGCCTCTTTCTTGCGAAACCAATCAAAAAGCCACATATTATAAAGTGGAGAATAAAAAAGAGGATGCACCTGTGTCTGACGACGATTGGCGCACCCTCTTGTACTGTGTAGTTTTTGCCTAAATCGGCTTGCTTACTTGCTTGCTTCTGCCTGTGCAGCACGTGCGGCACGGGTCATACGAACGGCGCAAACAACCACTTCCTTAGAAGTGATGATTTCAAGACCTTCGTAAGAGAGAGCACCCACCTTCATCGACTTGCCAAGACCGAGGCTGGTCACATCGATGTCAAGCGTATCGGGGAACTGAGTGTAGAGTGCCTTCACAGCGAGTTTGCGAACGTTGAGAGTAAGCTTACCACCGGCACGAACACCTTCTGCAAGACCGTTGAGCTTGACAGGAATCTCGAACACGAGAGGCTTGTCTTCCGTAATCTGGTAGAAGTCAACGTGTACAGGGCGGTCAGTCACGAAGTCGCACTGCAAGTCCTTCAGCACAGCCTTCACAGCCTTGCCATCCACCACGAGGTTCACGATATACACATTAGGAGTGTAGAGCAACTTAGCGAGTTCCTTCTCTGAAACCTGAATAGCTTTTGCCACAGGAAGACCATTCTCGTCCTTCTCTACTCCGTAAAACACTGCAGGAATCTGACCTGCGCGGCGAAGCTCCTTGCTTGCCTTCTTGCCAAACCCTGTACGAGTCTGCGCATTGATGGTAATTTCTTTCATTTGAATTGTTTTTTGTGTTACTATAAATTAAGTTTTTCTGTTAAAAGCCAAACACAAGACCTACGCCTTGCAGTGGCTTTTGTTGTGCTTAATTTTGCCATCACACGGATGCCTTTCACACGAGGTGGGGCGGATGTGTTGCTCAAAAAAGCGGCACAAAGGTACGGCTTTTGCCCAAGTCAGCAAAAGTTTTCCCCAGTTTTTTTACTGCTGTGGTATGGATTCTGCCCTTTTAGAGAAAAGAAAGAAAGCTTTCCTGCTCCATCGGAGAACAGGAAAGCCTTCATGCGTGTATCAGAAGATGTCTTTCACCTTATCCAAGAAACTCTTCTTTTCGGACTTCTCTTCGCCCTCAGCAACCCCTGGGCTTTGAGGCTCTTCTGCGACCTCTTCTCTCGCATAAGCAGCTTCACGCTGTGCCTTTGCCTGCTGTGCCTCTTCCACAGACACAACGCCCTTGGCTACATCAAGCATTCTATTCAAGGCATCAACAAACTTCTCATAGTCTTCCTTGTACAAAAACAACTTATGCTTTTGGAACACGAAACGAGGATTCTCTGGAGTTCCCTCATTGATTTTCTTACTCTCCGTGATGGCAATGTACCTGTCACCGTTTCTGCTCTGCTTCACATCAAAATAGTAGATGCGCTTGCCAGCTTTGACACCCTCCGAGAAAACGAGGTCTTTGTCTGTTTCGCTCATAAATCAGTCTTTTGTTAATGTCCCTTTTATAATTTTTTGACAAAAGTGTCGTTTTTTTTTCGTTCACACAAGATTTTCGTGTCTTTTTTTCGTTTTCATGTAATCATTCCCTCAAAAAAGCTGTTTTTTCAAAGAAAATCGCTACATTTGCAGTCAAAATGCCCTGAACGCACAAAGCCATGGGGCATTCGGGCATGAAACCCTGACCTTTTATCACATTTATATATTAAGAACACACAATAAAGAGTTTTTTGAGAAATGATTAACCGTACCCTCATCCGCCTGAAGATTGTGCAACTGATGTACGCTTTCTATCAAAATGGCGGAAAAAGCATTGATACAGCAGAGAAAGAACTCTTGTTCAGCCTCGCCAAGGCTTACGACCTCTACAACTACATGCTGCTCCTCATCGTGAGCGTGTCGCGCTATGCCCTCCAAGACGTGGAGCACAAGGAGCACCTCAACAGGGTGGGACACATCAACCAGAAGGTGAGCCACCGTTTTGCAGAGAACCGCTTCACGGCACAACTGGAAATCAACAAGCAACTGCGAGAATTTGTGGAGACGAAAAAGAAGTCGTGGAACAGCGAGTTCAGCTATGTAAAGAAACTATATGCTGACATTGTGCAGAGCGACATCTATGCCGACTACATGAAGATGGAAAAAGTGACTTATGACGACGACCGCGAGGTGTGGCGCAAGATTTACAAGAATATCATCATGAAGGACGAGCGCATCGACGACATCCTTGAAGAGCAGAGCCTCTATTGGAACGATGACCGCGAAGTAGTGGATACCTTTGTGCTGAAGACAATTAAGCGTTTCACCCCCGAGCGCGGTGCTCATCAGGAACTTGTGCCAGAATACAAGGACATTGAGGATCAAGAGTTCGCCACTCGCCTGTTCCGCCGTGCCATCCTCAACGACGAGTACTATCGTGACCTCATTGGCAAATGTATCAAGAACTGGGAGTTCAACCGTTTGGCTTACATGGATGTCATCATCATGCAGATAGCCATTGCGGAGTTGCTCAGTTTCCCACAGATACCCGTTTCTGTCACCATTAACGAATATGTGGAGATTGCCAAGTGGTACAGCACTCCTAAGAGTGGCGGCTATGTGAACGGCATCATTGACTCCGTTGCCAAGATGCTCAAGAGTGAGAATCTCCTCATGAAAGCATAAACAGAATAGCAAATACCTTAATAAAACCAATTAGCAAATTAAAACTATGTTCAGCTACATCATTGCAGCAGCAACTCCCCAAGGAGGCTTCGACTGGAGCATGATTATCATGCTCGTCGCTATGTTCGCTATCATCTACTTCTTCATGATTAGACCTCAGCGGAAACGCCAGAAGGAAATCGAGAACTTCCGCAAGAGCCTTGCCATCGGCAGTCAGGTGGTCACCGCAAGTGGCGTGTATGGCACAGTGAAGTCGCTCAACGAAGGTCAGCCCTACCTCACTATTGAGATAGCCAAAGGCGTAACCATTCAGATTGACCGTAACTTCGTCTATGCCAACGGCAGCCAACAGGCACCACAGGCGTAAGGTCTTCTTCCTATGGACTTTACGAAGGTGATACTCCGACGTTTGCGGCTGATAAAAATCAACCGCAACTTTGTCGTGTATCTGATGTTCCTTGCCATCTCCATCGTCTTTTGGTTCATGCAAGCCATCAAAGAGATGTCGGAGGTGACGCTGACCTATCAGTTAGTGATAGAGGACTTGCCACGCAATCTCGTCTATACCAGCGAGATGCCTAGCGAGGTGAATGTCATCTACTCCAGCAAAGGTTGGAACGCCTTCTACTATAAGTTCATGAAGAACGAGGAACAGGCACTCGTCATCAACTTCAAAGACATCGCACAGAACGCAGGCAAGCTCTCCATCGACGCCAACACCCTGCGACGGGCAGCCATGAAAGTGAAGCCCATGGGCATGACCTTCAAATCGACCACGCCCAACCGCATCTCTGTCTTCTATTCCAACGGACAGCATAAGCGTGTGCCTGTCATCTTCAACGGTCATGTAACCACAACCGACGGACGTTTCCAGTGTGGCACTATCCTCACCCCCGACTCTGTTGACCTCTATGCACCTGAGCACCTCTACGGGAGCATCACCAGCATCAAGACCGAGAACATGACCTTTGAAGAACTGCAAGACACCCTCACGACCAAGCTTGCCCTCCTTGTTCCTCATGGAGCCAAAGTCATCCCCGATTCCATCGAGGCATGTATCTGTGTCGATATTTTCACCGACAAAACCATACAAGTGCCTGTCTATAGCGAGAATGTGCCCACGAACAAGATTATGCGCACTTTCCCACAGAAAGTCGAAGTAACCTTCCTCGTCAGCTCCACGCTGTACGACGACATCACCCCACAGGACTTCCTCATAGCCATCGACTATAAGGAAGCCCTGTCAGGCACATCGCGATGCAAGCTCCACCTGCGCCAAACGCCTGAGAACATACGCCATCTGCGTATGCCCGAATCCGTTGAATACATCATCGAACAAACCGCAGAGTGACAACAGCTGCGACCCTAACAGACCAGCAGACGTGAAGAAAATTGGCATCACAGGAGGCATCGGCAGCGGCAAGACCTACATTTGCCAACTGCTCCGACAGCGCGGCATCCCCGTCTATCATTGCGACGACGAAGCCAAGCATCTCATGACCAAGAGTTCCCACATCCGCCAACAGCTTATCCAACTCCTCGGTAGCGACGCGTACATCGGCAATGAACTCAACAAGCCTCTCATAGCCGCTTACCTCTTCGCTAACGAAGACCACGCCGCCCAAGTGAACACCATCGTTCACCCCGTCGTCAAGCAAGACTTTCTTCGGTGGGCAGCGCAACAAGATGCCCCCATCGTCGCCCAAGAGTGCGCCCTCCTCTTTGAAACTGGCTTTCAAGACACCGTCGATTTCACCGTCGAAGTCTATGCCCCACTTCCCCTGAGGCTTCAACGAGCCACACAACGTGACCATGCCACCACCGAGCAAATCCAAGCACGCATGGCACAGCAGATGGACGAGGAAAAGAAACTCCGTCTTGCCGATTTCTGCATCCTCAACGATGAAACCACCGACCTTAACCAGCAAATCGACCAACTCTTAGAAAAAATAACGGGAGCGAACGACAGTATTTAGCCAATGGCATAAACACACGTCGAAACTCCCTCAAACGCAACAAACAATTTCAAAACAACAAATAAACAACAATAAAACTATGATTAAGAAAATCCTTGCCATCTCAGGCAAACCAGGGCTTTACAAGCTCGTTTCACAAGGCAACAAGAGCCTTATCGTCGAGACCATCGACGAACAGAAGAAGCGCATCCCCGCTTTCGGAGCAGACCGTGTCGTGTCGCTCGGCGACATCTCCATCTACACCAACGACGACAGCGAGGTGTCCCTCGCCTCTGTCTTCGAGTCCATCAAGCAGAACTTCGGCGACAAGCCTCTCGACATCTCGCCCAAGAAAGCCTCACAAGACGACATCATCGCTTTCTTCACCAAGGTACTCCCCAACTACGACACCGACCGCGTGCGTGTCAGCGACATGCGCAAAGTCCTCTCTTGGTACAACATCCTCACCGCTGACGGCATCACCGACTTTGAAAGCAAGGCAGAAGAGGACGCAACCGAAGAGAATGGTACTAAGGAGGAAGAAGCTCCAGCGCAACCAACCCTCCAAAAATAAAGCCTTTCCCTAAAAAGCGAAACGACATCCCTGTTTCGACAGGAGACAAGCATATCTTAATAACGTGGGCGTATCGACATCGATACGCCCACGTTGTTTTTAGGCTTAATTGTAAAATGGTAGGTCTTTTTTACGATTACCCCTTTCTGTTTCCCTCCATCGCTTCAAGTTCCGTAGCACGCTCGGAAGAAATGCCAAGATTCACACGGAGCTTATCGAGAAGACGGCGTTCATTTGAAGTGATTCGGTTATCAGACGCAAGACATTCACGATATTCTTCAAGGTACTCCTGCTCCGCTTCGGACAAACAGCGATTTCCCTGCGCCGAAGTCGTGCCTATCTTAGAAAGTTCTTCCATCATCTGAGACACTCTCTTGATGCCCTCTTCATGGTCAGCCTTTCTATAATACAGAAGAGCTTGATCCAAATCTTGAGGAATGTGTTCCCCTGTTTCATAGAACACACCTATTGACCTATTAGCAATAGTCTTTGCAAAGGCGGCAAAATCAGCCTGAGCAACCTGCTGGAGCATGGCAAATCCACGCTGAAAATCCTGAGATTCAGCCCAAAGGCGGCCATCGACCAAATTAACAGCATATTCTATCATCAGAAGCAGCCACTTCTCGTCCTCATCAGCAATAGCCGTCTCATAGTCCTTTAATTCATACCCCTTGGTAAGGAATCGGTGCGCCTCTGTGCTTAACTTCCCAGATGATTCTGTATCATTCTTATGTATGAAATACAAGCTAAAATAAGCATCCTCCAAATACCTTACATTATGAAACGACAACAAGAGTTTCCAAAGTTGCTCTTCCACCTGTTCATCATCTTCGTTACAAGCAAGTTCCTCAATTATAAGATAACGGGATGTCTCATAAAGGTTTAGTAAGAAATCATATTTGAAGACAGCGTCTTCAAAGTCATGCTCAAGATAGTACTCCGTACCCATCTCCAACTGCTCTTCCACGGTGCGGTGTTTCAGAGAGTAAATAGCATCGCGCATCAGTTGATACTCCACCGAATTGGGCATTGCCTTCAAGGCCGATTTGATGGAGTCATCTGCTCGGTTCAGATAATACTCCTTCTGTTTATCTGTGAGAGTTCCCCAGTTGTGCATCACACAATCCAGTGCGAGCATAGCACCCGTATAAGCGTATTTAGAGCGCACCTTGTTGTCCTTAATCATTGGAGTGGACGCCTGAACACTGCTAAAAAGTTCCTTTAGTTGACCTATCTGTGTAATTTTCCCGTATTTATCAAGAATGTCATCGAGGAATTGACTAAATTGCAGCTCATACAGAGCCTCATACGCAGAACGACTAACGGTTGAAGACGATGAACGCCCTGTACTTGACGATGCAGAGAACATCCCCACACTATCATCACCCACATCTTTCCATTCATGTCCACAGTTCGGACAAGAAAATTGATAGACCTTATCATCCTCAAAAGCATCGGCGATATTATCTACGAATTTATTGATTTTGTCTCCAGCCAAGACATCAATAGCCGTTCCTGCAACGAAACCAGCCACGTTGCCAAAACCAGGAATGACAGAGCCAGCCACTGTCATAATTGTTTTCATACCGCCCTTCTTGGCAGCAGCAGTTGCAAACTTACGGGTAGTGGATGGTTTGAAAACACCAATGGTTGCATTCCCACAATGTGGACACTTTCTTGTTACTTGTTCACTCATTGCTCAAAACATTTTTAGTACCTAATGACCCTTTGTCGCCATCGGTCAAGAATTTTGTTGCCGTGCAAGCTCTGCCAAAGTCGGGCGATTGATGTTAGAATACACAAAAGGCGCGGAGCTTGATTCTTGCTCGCGTCCTCTTACTTCTACGTATCGCCAAACACGTCTGTTGAAAGGACGGAAGAAAATATCACCCTACGCCGTTATCGTGTATGACGATGGTACAGAGTAGCCATCGTAAACATATACGAATACAACAAAAGGGACACTCTTCGCGTCGTTCTTCAACAGTTTGAAATTGGCGATTACAGAAGTAAAGAACTAAGCTAAATGCCTTTTGTACCGTCGGATTTCTCCCCAACGGATGCACAAAGGTAGCTGTTTTTTGCGAGAGTGTCCCCTAAAAAGTGATTATTTCCTTCAAAGATAAAGAATAAAATTAGTTCGACAAATGATTCCTGCAAGTTTTTTGACATCTGAATGACATACACACTACAAGAAGCTGTTTCGGATGGCAATATCGCCATACTTCCACACCCTCAAAATCGACGTGGGGGGGGGGGGGGAGGGGGGGTGGCCCCCGGGGGGTGTTTGGGGTGTGGGGGGGCGAGGGGTGGGGGCACGGGGACGGGCAGCGTGAGGG
>CAMWJL010000112.1 GCA_947174565.1 uncultured Prevotellaceae bacterium
GGTTATAGGTGCTAAGCCTTTAGCCAGTCATGTTTAATTGACATAAGCATTCATTAAAATACACATTGTAGCAGTTGTATAACAGTTGTACTTTTTGCGCTCGCCATATTGTAAGAGAACTACAACTGCTATTATTATGAGGAAAGATGAATTTGCTAAACTACAACACTGCCACCAAAAGAGTGGCAAGACATTAAAGGAATTTCTCGATGAAATGCGTATTCCAGTTGATGAAATATGTGTTAGATTGTCAACGTCAAGAAAGAAGATGTTATGTTTTTTATCAAACTTCTTTTTCCGTAATGTATACAAGACGGAAATTTTAATGACATCAAGATAAAATAAGATAATTGCTGCGTATAATCTTAGGTGTTATCCAATAGAGTTTGGCGCGCAAATCGGTTTGAAAAACAATTCATGGCAAATCTATATTGCCTTGGCTTGTTCACGATTTTATTGACAAGTTCCGGCCATATGGTTTTCATGCAAATAATCATTTTGCCTTTTTGCTATCCTACAGTTTCCTAAGTTTGCTGTGCATTTCTTCTTCCCATATTCTCTGAGCTTGCTTCAAAATGACCCGAAAGGCTTGCCTTGCAGTGGTCAATCCGTTTTGTTAACAGATCAAAACGGGGATTAGGATACCCGTTTTTTAGGAATGGTAGCAATAGGAGCAAGCTCCGTCGTCAGAGCCTAATATCTACCAAATTCACCATCTGGTGTGCATGACCATGCGTTCCAACCTCGTGCAGACGAGTTTTAATCTTACATCTCCAGCTTGCTATTTGGGAGCATACTCCATTTGCTGAAGGGAAATGGGGATTATGCTCCCCACCCAGTAATTTGGGTGGCACTCTGAGCAGGCTCAGGCGTTACTCCAAAGTTCCAATCAAGGCATCATGGATGTGTAAAACAGCATCAGGCGAAAGACGAGATTTTTTGAAATCGGTAAGCCTAATTACCGTTAACTTTCGTAAACAGAGTAAAGCCGCGTTTTTCAAAAACGCTTAGCCTAATAAGCGTTAACGTCTATTAACACGTCTCGGCAAGGCATTTTTCAAACGCGTAGCCTAATACGCATTAACTTCCATTAACGCCTGGGAATCTCTTCGTAGGGAGCAAGCTCAGATTCCGAATAAAGGGTCAGATATGGCAGACTGTTTTTCAAAAGCCCGATCCCAAATCCTGAACTTTTACATCTATTGCTTGCAGTCAAATCAGTGGCAGAAGCCGCCCCTCGACAGCATGTCAGGGGAATTAGGCTTCCTCGGGCTTGAAAAGAATGGCATCAGCAAGGCTGAATGCCCTGTTGACTGCAAGGCATTCCGATTGTCCGATTTGACAATTATCGTCCAGATAACAGTCGGTCGAAAAGAATGTCGGCTTGCCGTTAAACATTGGACAGTCGCCTCCCGAAGACAGTATGTCCGGGGGATTAGGCTACCCATAACAAGATTGTTCTGGATATGAGGGCGAGCCCTCTCGTCAACACTTTTGTGCCGTGAAAAGAGAAATGACCATCGGTTTTGTCCAGATGCAGTATCGGCTACCAAACAGGAACTACTGACCTTTGCTTGCAACTTGATCTGGTCAGATAGTGATGAGACGGAAGTCTTATCGGGTAGTGAGCTTCCCGATACTGTATAAACATGGCACATGGGCAAGCCCAGTGCTACGATTGCTTGAAAAAGCACCGATCAGAAAGACCGTCAGGAGTAAACCAGTTAAAGGATGCCTCCTACAAGGGCTTAAAATCGCTCCAGAACAAACGAAAGACGTTCGGCGGTCACTTATACGTCCGAGAGGCAGAAATGCGAAATTTGAGCCGTTTGTGGGCTTCTCTATGGTAATAACCGCAAGGCTTATGTTGGAGCAAGAGGAAGTAGAAGTTGGCTTGAAGTCGTTGAACTATAGACGATAGGGAAAAGAGATGCGCTTGGTGAGACACCAGAATCAGATGGATTCTGCTGCGCATTACAAGCCAGTGATAATAGCGGATTCTGGTGCGCATTTAACCACACATCGGATTTGATAGTTATCGGCGGTTTGTAACATCCTCAGTGTATAAGCCTTATATTGTTATACATGATATAGGAATATACATACATGTGACTTCTGAAGGTGATATTGGAACGCGCCAATGTATAAGGCTATACATAATAAAGCAATATACATCCTTTGCTCATTTTAGGTCATCCCAAGATATACACCTATACCTGCTATAGGTTTGTATCTTGGATAATGCTATTCGTATATACATTGTATAACATGATACCTGCTGTAGACTCATATCTTGTATAACGCTATACGGATATACTGGCTATAGCCGTATAATGGGACACATGCTATAGATTGTATCAACAGATACACATATACGCCTATAACTTTATAACCCTATATGACGAATAAGTGTATAATGCTATACTCCGTATTACTCTGTAGGAGTGAGTATATGCTGTATAATGAGTATGAAGATATACAACATGTCATCTGTATATCAGTAACCAACCTATTAGGCTATAAGATTATACAAGGATAACCCTATACCTTGTGGATGTGTATATGCCTATAGGCTGATACTCTTCTACAGGGTAGAGGAATGTCATAGATATATGGCTATACAAAAAATGTGCAGACAAGGAACCAGAGATTAGTTCGGTGTCTGCACGGGGCAAAGAAAAATCGTGTGCGATAAGGTAAAGAGGTCAGAAGAGTTCATCGGTGGACTTGGTCTGTTCAACCTCAATGGCTCCATGCTTCTTCTCGTACTTAGAGATGCAGGTTGAAAACATCTTCTCGACAACAGCTCTGACGGTCATGTGCTCCTTCCAAGCAAGGGCTCTGACCTGAGCAATCAGTTTAGAATCACAGATGCAAGAAAAGTGTCCGACTTCAGTTCTAGAACCACCGTCGCAATCTGCGACAGTCTTTTTCTTGCGCCCTCGTCTGCGAACAGGAGTCTCGGTAGCAACTTCTTCAACTGGCTTGTTGCCGGATTCTCCATTGTTCACTTTGGAGGTCTGTTCTTCTGAGACATGAGACTCGTCCTGCTTCGGTGGTTCCTCGACCCTGGATGTTTCTGCTCCCTTATTAGGAACATCACCAAAGAGTCCCATAAAAGCATTATCTCCTTCGGCAAAATTAGGCATCAGTTAACACCTCCTTTCTCCAATTCCTTGATGATTGGCTCAAATGGGTACTTGACTGCATTCTTCTTCATGTAATTAAGTGGTTCCAGCGTGCTATAATCAGAGACAACGTTAGTACGCTTGATTCTGGCAGTAAGAACACCATAATCATCAAGTAGCTCGTGAGTAGCGTCTCGCATTGCCTTGATTTTCTTGTTATTCTCCTCAATACCAGAGATGGCATTAGGAACGAAGAACATCTTGGCTCTGAACTTTGCATGAAACATCTGGATAAAATCAAGACTAGCATCCAATGTGTCACCATCATAGTGAATAGGAACCACGGCTATGTCGGCATTTGAGTAGATTGCCTTCAGGTTTGGATCTATGATATTGCCAGGACAATCAATGATGATGTCACAAGACAACTTCTTCAGGTTTACCAAAGCATCGGCAACCTCTTCGGTTGACATGCCTACAAGTGTCTTAACCTGCCAAGGAAGAGGCAAACGAGGGTTGTCTTCCAAGTCTCTCTTGCGATGACGAGAAATAGACTGCTGAATGTCGGCATCGACTACAGCAACAGGTCTGCCATTCTGAGAGAGATAGGTAGCAAAGATGCTGCAAAGGGTCGTCTTACCCACACCTCCTTTGACATTTGTGAACAAAATAATCTTTCCCATAGTGATTCAATTGATTAGTTGACGTACAAGTTTGTTATCACTCGCAAGGTTCGGAATGACTTTGTCGCCACACTGCCATCCAAGCAGACACTTGATGTCTGTGACGGATGAAACGTTTCCTGTCTCAACCTTTACGAGACCATCTGCCTCCAGTTCTTTGAGTAAACGAGTGGCAGTACTGCGATTGCAGTTCCATTCCTTGCCAAGTTCCGAATGCGAAGCACCTACCTGACCCGTCTTCACGCTGTAGCCGATGTTACGCTTTGTCTGCGTGCCATCGGTTTCTGCGGCATGACGGAGTAAGGATGCAAAGCGATACATCCTATGTGTCGGCTTCAAGTCTTTGATAAGGTTGTCAATGTCCTGAAGTGACAGTGAAAGGATGAGTCGGGTATCAGTAGAATTCTCCATATGTATATACATTAGTCGATTCTTCTGATCAGTACTGAGGTTCTTCTTCCTCTTCTTCGCATTTTGCAGGGATTCGGTTAGAACGAACCCATGCGAGGAGTTCCTTGCGTTCAAAGAGGATAAGTTTGCCGTGAGGCTTGTAGTATGGAATCTCGTGTGCGCTTGTCAACTTGTACAGAGTACTGCGAGAAATTCCTGTATAGAGCGAAGCCTCTTCGAGTGTGAGTACATCTTTGCCGTTGCGAAGGACGTTCTCCAGATTCTCGACACGATGCTTCAGCTGTGAGACCTGAATGATCAGGTTCTCAGTCTTCTCGATATTGCTGATAGAGTACATAATATCTAAGGTATTGTGCCATTGGTCAGATGACGGTTGTCGTTGGCATTCCTGTTGACCAGACAAGAACGCATAAAGTATTCCATCCCACCCACCGCTGCATGTCGCTACTCTGGCATGTTTGCCTTGACCTCGTGCCACTTGACATAGCCGGCTGCGGTGTCTTTCTCTACATGATCGTTCATGAAACGACGGATGTCTGAGAGAGCATAGACACACTTTCTGCCAAACTTGCGATGGCAAAGAAGTCCATGCTTATGCCAAGACCAAAGAGTGCTGTCACATACGTCGAAAATACTTTTCACTTCTTTTCGAGTAAGGAACTTCTCTTCAGCTTCGTCTTCCTTACGCTGCTGAGTTTCCTCGTTGGCGTGATTCTCCAGTGCTCTTTGGACAATGGTATCTGCAAAGCGCAGGAGATCGTTGGAAGAAACAACGAGCATGACGTTGTTGCCGGACTTGATGATTTCATTTAACTCCATATATGGTATATTAGAGGTAAAACACTGCGCTGTCTCACTAAGTTCTCAGAGTGCTCTAAATCCGACAGCTTCAGGAAAAAGAAACACCGCCAATCCAGCTGAGATTCTGGATGGCGGTTCAAAGGTAATACTTTTTAATTGACTGATAATTATATCTATAAAGGACAGATTTGGACTGTCCACTGTAGTCCACTGGCTTAACATTGTTTTACATAAAAAGCAAAGAAAAACGTCCTCAGCAAGTGTCCGATTGTGGATTTTTTGCTGAGGACGATGTAATTTTATGATTCCTTCATGAGTCGCTTTAGATCGAGGAATCTGCGGAGTTTTGCTATGAGGTAAAGCAGTGCATTACGTGCGGTAAGTGTGCGACCGAGGAACTTGATGCTTCCGTCATCTTTTCTTGTATAGCCGATGGTTGTACGCAGTGTAATCTTCCGCTTCTCCTTTTGTGTTTCGAGCCATTTCTTTTCTTGGACGTTCAAATCTGCCGCATAGGTGAAGTATTTTGAGAAGTAGCGGTGGTAGGCGCTCTTGTTCGGGGTAAGTTCAAACTCCTTTATCATGAGTGAGCGACTGACATCCATAGGAAGAAGTCCGTCTTCTATCGCACATATTATATATAGTACAGCACTTTCAATCTTGTTTGGACTAATAAGTTGGTGAAGACCATCGCTTATGTCATCGTAGTGCTCTGGATGCAAGACTACCTCAACCAACTTTGTTGGAATCTCCTGCATGGATAGCCACCTGAAGATTTTTAGCATCCTGGTAATCATGAAAAGTTTGAGACCCCTATATGACTTATGCATGAGCTGATGCATTATTTCATCTATCTCGTCATAATGATTATTGCACTTCACGATGAACCAGAGAAGCGTGCGTTTTATTGCAGGTTTCTTGGCTGCAAGTTCTTCCATCGGAATGTCATAGGTCGTGATTGCGATGAGGGTCATTGCCAATGCGTCAAGACTTGGCTTTGGAACATCTTCATTGAACTCGCCTTCAATGATATGCTCTTCCAGTACACCCTTCAACCATATCATGTTTTTCTCCGACGTAGTTCTGGGCGGCTTGCCGTATGTGATTTCGAGCTCTTCGTATATTTCTTCTTCTGTCATGTGCTAATTGATTTTGATGGTCAGACATGTTGCATCATCAGTCATAATGTCTTCTTTTGGAACACTAGCATTGCCAGATGACAAATCCTGTTCATGGATATTATAGAATCCATCTGTACACAAGAATAGAATATCATCCGTCTGCAATGGTATGTTCTTTGTCGGAACGTCATCACGCAAACCTCCTCCTTTCAAACAGCGTGTAAGCATCTTCTGCCCATAACCTATATCCATCACATGGTCAGTGGTGAGTTGCTGTAACTGATTGTCTCTATACAGATATAGGCGAACATTACCTTGCCAAGCAACCTCACATGATGTTTCTGTGATTATCAGTGCCGTTACGGCTGCTCCCATATTGCTATGGTTTGCAAGGCTCAATTCATGGAGTTTGTTGTCTGCATACTTGAAAGCCTCTTGCCAAAAGTTGTCTGCTTCAAGATTCTTGGAAACGTATTCGGCAATACCCTCACATACACACTCTGCAGCTTCAGCACCGAGTGATAATCCTCCCATGCCATCAGCCATGATGACAAGAGTACGGCCTTCGAGTTCTACTACCTTGCAGTAGTCCTCGTTCTGGTTGGCATAGTCTTTTGTGAATAGTTCTGTTGTCATGCCGAAAGAATATTTACGATGTTCTGTAATGCGAGTCTTATGTTTGAGTAGTTACGCACGTCACTATTGTTCGATGCCGTAACAAGATGTTGAACGAGTTTGCTGTTATCTTCTAATGACAGCTCGCTGCTGATGAAATCTACATAGTGCGTGCGGTGTTCATCTGATAGTAATGAACGGAGTTCTGATGCTATCCATTGTGCCCCTGCTACGAAGTCATCAAACGTAGGGTCATCGGAATTGGTCACCTGCTCTGGTGGTGGGAACTTATCAACGATGGAAGTCCAGTAGAAGTTGTCTATGATATAGAACATATCACGTGCATCCTTGTCTGTTTTCAAGTGGCGGTCTATCCATGCGTCGAGCTTTATCAAGAACTGACCACTTAGCGATGCTATGCAGAACCGTACATTCCTGTCCACGATAATGGTGTCTGCATCCTTCATAACATCCTCAAAACATCTTACCGACATTTCCGGATTGCCCTCAGGAGGCCATCCTATTACCTCGTTGTTTGCAAGAGGCCCGAACGGAACGACATCAACTTCATAGTCATTCGTCCCCTCTTCTCCTTTGTAATAGAACTTCTGTTTGGCATACGGATCCTTCTTGAAAAAGTTCTGTTGAAGCTGTTCCGATACCTCGTCAAACATTTTCCAATTGTCAAGAGCGATGGCAACGTCAATATCAATGGTGCGTCTTGCCGAAGCAGGTACATTAAGAACTTTCATTGCAATATCCCTGGCACATGCTCCAACAACATACAACTGGAGATTCTGTTGCTCCAATGATTTCTGCAAAGCTGCCAGTGTCTCGTACAGAGGATCATTGGCAAACTTTGCCTTGTCTATCTTATATTCCATTCTTTATCAATCTTTGTGCAGCCTCTATCTGGCGGCTGTCACCGCTATTCATGAGGTCTGCATATATTATTAGCTTTGGTGCAACCTTGGTGGCATCGTCATCATTCCAGAACTTCTGGTATAGAGTTATTTCTCCGTTCTCATTTGGCATTACCATACCTGTTGTCATCAACATTGCACTTGGTTTTGATGTGTATATATCGAACGAACCTGGAACGAGATAACCATCTGTAAGGTATGCACCACAATCACCGCCCCATGACATGCCCTCTGGCAGATTCATATCCTGCCAGTTACTTCGCATTTCGTCTGTCCTGAAACTCATTCTTCTGAGCATCAGTTTAGGTCTGATGGTCTGATTGTATGCCTGAACCCAGAGTTCCAGCAACTTGTCCTCGTTAATGAGTTTCCTGCTTTTGTCTGTATGCATGACAAATTGCCTGTTGGTCAGTTCCTCAATAGTATTCTTGATAGAGCCGAGAGACATGCCTGTCTCACTTGAAATGGTTCGATATGCCTTGCCTATGAAGGATTTGTCAGAAAGGAATCGATATATAAGTTTGATTGCTCCTTCTGATAGGGCGTGACTCTTAATGTCATTCCTATATGTATTCTTCTGACCAGAGACATTCACACACAGAAGTCCATGCTTGATCATGCAGTTTCCAGCATAATCAATCACACTAATTCCGTTATCATACAGGGTCTGCATAATAGATGGCTGAACATAACCTAACACTAACAGAATTGGTAGGTTTGTTGCTTCATGTGCATCCTTGGCTTGTTGTATGGTAAATGACACGTTTGAGCTCATGACAACACTTTTTGCTATTACACCAAAAGTAGTATCTGCCACAGAAATAGTTGAATCAAGGATTCTATTTCGTGACATAGCGCTTGTAATTTCATTTCCCCCCAGCTTGCCAGAAAGGTTTATGCACGCTTGAGCTATTAGTTCTTTTTCTTTAATTGATGGCATTGTTCACTATTTTATACATGTTCATAAATTGATGAACACTGCAAAATTAC
>CAMWJL010000113.1 GCA_947174565.1 uncultured Prevotellaceae bacterium
AACTGTAGCGGTGTAGCACTGTAGCGCAGATTGGGGAGTTTTTGGGGGTGGATGAAATTTTTTATGGAAGTATTCGTGAACCGCATTGCCGCCGCCGTACCTTTGCAGCGTCAAAAAAATCAAGAGAGAAGGACACACGAATGTTTAACCCTAAAAACGAAAGAAAGATGATGAAACAGAATGGAAAATTTGATTGGCGAACGCTGGTGAATGTGTTGAGCACCATATTGAGTGCTATCGCGGCGGCTTTCTGCACAAGCTCGTGCGCTGTCCACTGGCACGCGTTTTGAGGCGCACTCAGGGACGTAATTGCGATGGAGGGCGTGAGGTAATTGCGGCGGAGGGTGGGAGGTAATTGCGGTGAGAGCGTGTGGATGCACGAATGGTTGAATGTAAAAAAAGACGGATTGGGAAAATGGTGATTAAATTGCACAGGTATTATGGCGATGCTGAGGTGACGAAGGCGGTGATGGAGGTGATGCTGGACGGGGAGTCGGAGCCGAGGATGGTGTGTGAGGCGCGGGAGGCGGCGTTCAGGGATTACAGGGAGTCGTTTGCGGGGGCTTCGCGGTTCTGTCTGCCTGTGGGCAGGTGGAAGTTGAAGGTGGGGCAATCGCCTTACGGCCCGATGGGATTGCGGGTGGCGAGGTGTCCGGGACACAGGCAGGTGTTCATCGGCTGGAAGTGGACACGTCAGTGGCTGGAGGGTGAGGTGCTGATTGGGGAGCCTGTGTTCCGCTACTACACGGACGAGGAGGGCAACGAGGTGGAGTATCCTCCGAAGCGACGAATCGGGAACGGGGAGGAGGTGTTCAGGCGGCTGGACAGGTTGGTGTATGAGGCATACGGAAGGGGTGAGGAGTTTTGGCTGGAGGTGGAGAATGGGCTGGTGACGGCGGAAAATGGAATATAGCAGTTGCAACGACTATATGAGTGAGTGTAAAAAAAATGGATGTTTAACTAACTGAAAAAAGAAAGGAGATTTCAGATTATGGGATTGCAGTATCGTAAGGCGCAGGTGACGCTGAACTATCGGGAGGCGAAGCCGAAGATGTACAAGGCGGTGCAGCTGACCTATCCGCAGGTGACGTATGAGCAGCTGGTGGAGGAGGTGGCGCAGTCGCGCGGTGTGAACACGAACATGACGCGCAACGTGGTGGATGCGCTGTTGAATCGCCTGGTGCATTACATGGAGATTGGTCACGGTGTGTCGTTGGGCACGTTTGGCTCGTTCAAGCCGGTGTTCACCTCGAAGGTGGCGCAGAGCTATGATGAGGTGGAGGACACCGTCACGGGCAAGAACGCGAGCCTGAAGAAGAAGGTGCGTTTCTATCCTGGCGGTCAGTTCCAGAAGATGCTCAGGAGCATGAGCGTGACGGGTGCGAGCGACGCGCTGGATGTGGCTGAGAAGGGAGAGGTGAGTGGGAAGGGGTGAGAGGATGCTTTGCAAAACATTCCCCTCACTTCTCACTTCTCACTTCTCACCTCTTACTTTGCGATGATGAGGAAGTACTTCTTCTTGCCTTGCTGGACGAGGAGGTACTTGCCGTCGAGGAGGTCAGAGGTGGTGAGCAGCTGGTCGGGTGCTGTGGCCTTGTCCTTGTTGATGCTCACGCCGCCACCTTTGACGAGGGTCTTGACTTCGCCCTTGCTGGGGAAGACGGGGGCGGCATCGACGGTGAGGTCGGCAAGTTTCACGCCTGTGTCGAAGAGGGATTTCTCTACCTCAAAGTGGGGCACGCCTGCGAAGACATCGAGCAGTGTCTGCTCGTCGAGGCGGAGGAGGCTCTCCTTGGTGGATTTGCCGAAGAGGATGTTGGAGGCTTCGACTGCCATTTCATAGTCTTCGCGCGAGTGTACCATCACGGTGACTTCCTCTGCCAGTTTCTTTTGCAGCACGCGGCGGCTCGGGTCGGCATCCTGCTCGGCGATGAGGTTGTCTATCTCTTCTTTCTCCAGCGAGGTGAATATCTTGATGTAGCGTTTGGCGTCCTCGTCGGGCACGTTGAGCCAGAACTGGTAGAACTGGTAGGGCGAGGTGTAGCGGCGGTCGAGCCACACGTTGCCCGATTCGGTCTTGCCGAACTTTCTGCCGTCGCTCTTGGTGACGAGGGGGCATGTCAGCGCGAAGCACTCGTTGCCGTTCATGCGGCGGATAAGTTCGGAGCCGGTAGTGATGTTGCCCCACTGGTCGGCACCGCCCAACTGGAGCTTGCAGCCCTTGTGCTGGTTGAGGTAGTAGAAGTCGTAGCCTTGGAGGAGCTGGTAGGTGAACTCGGTGAAGGAGAGGCCGTCGCGGGCTTCGCCGTTGAGCCGCTTCTGCACGGATTCCTTTGCCATCATGTAGTTGACGGTGATGTGCTTGCCGATGTCGCGCACGAAGTCGAGGAAGCGGAACTCCTTCATCCAGTCGTAGTTGTTCACCAGCTCGGCACGGTTGGGCGCGTCGCTGTCGAAGTCGAGGAAGTGGGCGAGCTGTGCCTTGATGCACGCCACGTTGTGACGCAGGGTGTCCTCGTCGAGCAGGTTGCGCTCGGTGCTCTTGCCCGATGGGTCGCCAATCATGCCTGTGGCACCGCCGATGAGGGCAAGGGGCTTGTGACCACAACGCTGGAAATGGCGGAGCATCATCACGCCGCAGAGGTGTCCGATGTGGAGCGAGTCGGCAGTGGGGTCAATGCCGAGGTATGCCGTGACCTGCTCTTTGCGGAGCAGCTCGTCGGTGCCTGGCATCATCTGGTGTATCATGCCGCGCCAGGTCAGTTCTTCTACAAAATCTTTCATGTATGATGTTCTTTTTTTAGTGATTTCAAGTGCAAAGGTAGGCATTTTTAGTCACACATGAGCAAAAAACGCTGAGAGAAGTTCATGATTCATCATGGGACATCCCTCTTATTTGAGCTTGATTTTGATGATGTTCACCGAATAAGCAGGGACATCGAAGAGGACTTCGTTGGCGTTTCCTGCCTTGACTCTTGCCGTGACGGGGCAGATGCGGCGAGGGTTGGCGAGGGTGTTTTCGTCGCTGCCGCTGTCGGAAGACAGGCGCAGCAGTTGCAGCGCATCACCCTTGCTTGTATCTACGGCGCAGTTGGACAGCTTGATAACGCCATCGGCATATCCGTCGCCCACGTTCACCACCTTCACATACATCATCTTTGCCGCATCGTCGATGGTGGTGGAGGCATAAACGCCTTCCATGGCACTGCCTTTCAGGGTCTTGTAGGCGAAATCAAGCTTGCCGTCGAGATAGCAATGGATGCTGTCGCCATCGACATCTACCTGCAAGTCGTACCAGCGGTTTGGCTCAACGCTGTGGCGCTGCTCTTTGCCCAACGGCACACGGTTGCCGCCTATTGCCTGTTCCACATTGTTTTGCGTGTTTGACCATCCGCCCACATTGTACCATTGGTAGTTGCTCGCGTCCTTATATCCGAACATTGCCATGAAGCCCTCTGCACCAGCGGTTTTCTTTGCCTGTATCTTGAAGGTGTATTTCTTCGCGCCAATCAGTTCGGGGCATACAATCATGGCTGGCTCTTGGTTGCCCGTCTGAGCAAGTTCCGCATCCGATGCGTTCCAGTTTCCTTTTGCTTTGTTCCACTTCGTATAGTCGCTGATGTTCACGGTCTTGCCATCCACAATCAGCTGTGCGTTGCGGTAAGTGGCGGTCGTTCCCCATGTTGCAAGTCCCACCTGCACGGGACGTGCTTCCTCGTCTTCTGCCGGTTGCGGCTTTGTCAGCTCGTATGTCCAGTTGGTCTTGACGACCTGCGTGCCGATATTGTTTGGGAACAGTTGCTGTACATAGTAAGAAGGTGTGCCCATTGCCTTTGATGAGTTGAAACGAATCATGTCGGGACGCCAACGGGCATCATTCTCATTCACGAAGATGGGTGCGTATGAGTTCATCACCACCACGTCCGAGTTGTTCTCCATGCCCATCATATAGACAGCCTCTCCCAATGCGGCATTCAGGTTGCCTATCTCGCCAAAGTTGCTGGTCACGGCATATTCGCCCACATACACCTTGTACTTGGAGCGGTCGTAAGTGTCGTATTTGTTGAACCTGTCAGCAAACCACTTCGGGTTGCGGTAATAATGCTCATCCACTATCTCCACAGGGTAGTCGTTGCGCCATGAAGGATAATCCGTTGACCATGACTCCACGTTTCCGATGCAATGCACATTGGGGTACTTCGCCTTGATGGCATTGTAGAACTGGATGTAACGCTCGGGATAGTGGTCGCTTTGGTCGGAATTGTTCTCCATATTGAAATTGTAATTCTCGTTTCCAATCTCAATATACTCCAAGTTGAAAGGTTCGGGGTGTCCATTCTCGGCACGCATCTTGCCATACTTGGTCGTCACATCGCCGTTGGCATATTCAAGTGCGTCAAGACATTCATCTATCCACTCACCAATTTGGTCGTATGGCGTGCAGCCGCCATGCCAAATGCCCACATTCACCACAAACAGTGGCTTCGCGCCCAAGTCCTCAGACAGCTGCAAGAACTCATGGAAGCCGATGCCGTCGCTGGTGCGGTATCCCCAGTTGACATTCAGGTGTCCCTCGCGCTGCTCGATAGGTCCGATGGTGCGTTTCCATCTGAAAGCATTGTCAGGGCTTTGCTGTCCTTCCACGAAACATCCGCCGGGGAAGCGCATGAAGCGAGGACTCATGTTGGCAAGCATTTGAGCCAAATCGGGGCGCATACCGTTCTCGCGATTCTTGAACGTGGGAGGGAACAAGCTCACTACATCAAGCTGGAATGTCCCTTTCTTGTCTGCCGTCATCGCAAATTCTGCTTGCGGGTCGTTGCCCACAGCAATGATTTCTGCCGTGTATTTCTTCCACTTCTTCGAGAGCGAAACCCTGATTCTCGCTTCGCCAAGTGACTGTCCTAAAGTTGTTCGTAACCGTGCCGTGATGGTTCCCTTGTATCTCTTGTCGCTCTTTGCCCAGAAAGACAGCTGATACTTTCTGCCTTTCACGGAGTTGATGCCCCAAAAGCCTTCATTGCGCACACCGTCGTCAGGACGGGTGATGGTGACACTGAGGGCATTGTGCTGCGCATCGTTCAGCAACCCTTCTTGCACCAACGTCATCTGCGCGTCGCCCACACTGAACCAGTTGCTGATGCGAGGTTGTTGCGGTGCGTTCGCCTGTCCCTCTTGACCTCCGCGTCGGCGATTTCTTCCATGCCCTTGCGGCATCATGTCATCCTCAAACGAGCGATTCCTTATCAACTCTGCATACAAACCTCCGTCTGCCGCATGATTGATGTCTTCATAGAATATGCCATAATGAGTAGGGCTAATCATAGGTCCTCTTTGGGTTGCGTCAATGTTAATGACCACTTGTGCGTTCATGGCATGCGTCGCCGCCATCAGCGCGACCGCAAGAATTTGTTTCATCTTCATAAAGTTACATGATGTTAAGAAATAATATACAATCTGTCGTTGGTGAGTTTGTGGCGACAAAGATAGCAATAACTTTTCAATTATTGACCATTCGTGCTGATGAATCTTCTTGAATGCCCTCTTTCCCACAACACTGTGGATGTTTCACCATTCACTTTTCATCTGAAATGCCACGCTTTACTATCTCGCCAGATACTTCTTGCCGCCTTGGATGTAGAGACCTTGGACGGGGCGATTGGGTAGGGGACGACCCATGAGGTCATAGATGGGAGGAGTAAGCGGTGAGAGTTGGGGAGTGAGGGGAGAGATTCCTGTGGAATGGATGTCGGCAGGAATCAGTTCAAAAGGATAATCGGTGAGGTTGGTGGTTGTGCCGTAGAGCAGGGTGAGGTCGGGTGTGACGACCCAGTACTGGTTGCTGGCGTTGTAGAAGGTGCAGTAGTTCGTGCCCTTTGCCAAACTGATGCGGTGTGGGCGAAACGTCTTGGATTTCATCTGCCCCGTGTTGGTCATGTAGGTGGAGTCAGCCATGGAAATGAGGTCGTAGCGAGCGGTGGAGGAGCGGTCGATGCACCACACTTGGGAAAGGTCGGGTTGCCCGTCGCTCGTAAGGTCGTTTGCCAGCACGGCAGAGTCGCCTTGGTGGGTCAGCAACATGCCGCTGGCACGGTGGCGAATGAGGTAGTTGCTCGGGTCGATGAGGCGGTCTTTGGCTTCCTTCACATAGATGGTGTAGGGAAGGGTGGTCGTGTTGTCGCCGTAAGTGAAGTTGAGCGTGTGTGCGGTTGATGTTTCCGCATTGTCGATGGTCAGGGTCTTTTCGGTGTAGCCATTGTCCCACTGGTAAGTGCCGTTGCGGCGCAAGGTGGCGACCGTGGGGGAGAGCACCACTTTGTCTCCCTCGGCACAAATGACGCTGAGGGTGTCTTGCAAAGTCTTGTCGTTGAGGATGATGTCGGGACGGACATCGCGCACCGTGATGTGGAAGGTGATGGTCGTCTCACAACCGCCTTGGTTGTAGAACGTGCAGGTCACGTCTTTGTCTGCCCGAATGCTGGACACGGTGATGGACGAGGTGGTGGCGTTGGTGCTCCACTTGTAGTTGCCAAACCCTGCGTTTTCTGCCACATTGAGTGTGACTGAGCCGTTGTAGAGCACGGCGATGTTGCTCGTGTTCTCATAGGTCGTGCCGTCGTATGTAATGGAGGGAGTGAGTGCAGTAGGGTGGCAGTCGCCCTGCACGGCGATGGGGAAGCAGATTTGGCTTTGGATGCCGTTTCCGTTGGTGTAAGTGGCACGGTAGATGAAGGACCGCTCGGCTGTGACGTTGATTTCACGGGTGGTCGCTCCTGTGTTCCACTGCCAGTTGCCTGTGTCGGTCACGCCTTCGGGCAGTTGGGGCGAGAGGGTGAGTGCGGTGCCGACAGCCAAAGCACGGTTCTTGAGCGTTGTGGTTTGGTAGGTGTTGGTCAATCCTCCCAATTCGCTGTGCGGTATGGTCTTGCCGTCGTAGGTGATTTGTGGCGACAGCTCCGTAGGCACTTGGTCGGCAGGGGCGAGCTGTTCATTGCGTGTGTTCATCAGCACGGAGTACCCCAAGTGGTCGTAGCCGCCGCTGGTGCCGCCCTGTCCGCCAGCGTCGATGCCCATCGCCTTGTATGCCTGCTCGGAGAAAGGCATCTTCACGCCCTTCACGCCTTCGTAGTGTCCGATGACCGTGCCCCAGTAGGGTCGCATCTGTGCGCCCAAGGCGGGTGCGGTCATTTCCCATGCACGGGAATCGGTGTAGTAGTAGCCGTTTGTGCCATATTTATAGTTTGTCCACGGCAATCCCTCCACGCTCTGTGTCTGAGCCGCCACATACTCGATGCCAGCCGCAATGCGGTGATCCATGTAGGAGAAGAGGTCGTCGCCTTGGTTCCATCCCTGGTGAGCGATGTCGATGGCAAGCCCCAACGCCATTGCCGCATGTCCCGTGTCGCGTCCGCTCTCGTTCGTCTGTCCCAGTTTCCCGTATGCTCCTGTCTCCAGTTCTGAGTCGGTTGTGGTCACAATGAGGTTGCCCCAAAACTCGGTAAGCCCGTCGTTCAGGATGGGGTTGTCGGTGCGAGGGTCTTTGAACGTGCCCACTTGGTCATACTTGATGAACGACATGCCTTGGTTGTAGATGAACACATCGTCGCACAGCACGCCGATGCTGATGACAGCCAGCGCATTGCACAATCCCCAGTTGCTCCAGTAGTGCCCTGGGGCTTGCCACCACTTGCCCACGTTCTCCCATGTGCCGTTGCGACTCCTCAAGAAGCCGATGCAGCCGGGATACCACACGTTGAGCATCCATTGCTGAAATTGGTGGAAATCCTCTCGGCTCCATCCCTCATAGTCGCGCATCAGTTCCGCCGCTTGAGCGAACTCGTAGCCGTACAGCCCTCGAGCCAGACACTGGTCAGACGTGCCGCTGATGGCTTTGGTGGTGTTTGCCCAGCTCATCAGCACTTTCACCGCATGGTCGGCATTCGCTTTTGTGCCGTCAATCTTCCAGCGCAGGGCGTTCTGATATGCGATGGTCGCACCACGGGCGGCATTGATATAGTTCTCACCACTGCCACCGCGCACGATGACTTCCGAAGGCCATGTGGCAGCGGAGGCACTCGAATAGGCGGCTTCTTTCAGCACTTTGTATGCGGCGGTCACTTTCTCGTTGCCCTCAGCCAGCTGTTGCTTGATGCGGTCGAAATCGGCTTGGGTGTGCAATCCGCCGGGGTGGATGAAGCCCCTGTTCTCAGCGTTATACTCTTGCGCCACGGCAGATGTGCCCGCCATGATGAGTGTCATGACGAGTAGCTTCTTCATCTTTTTCATAATGTCTCGTGTTTAGGTTCGTTAGTTAATTGTTCGTTAGTTTGTCTGTGCAAAGGTAATGAATTTGTCCATAACGGCAAAACGATTGTGTCTAATTTTGCCTCTCTCTGTTTACCCCTCTTACAGCCCTACAAAATCGATGTCCCCGACTCCGATTGGTCGGAGTCGGGGACATCGGCAAGGCGGAGTCGGGGACTCCGATTTAGAGGCTGT
>CAMWJL010000114.1 GCA_947174565.1 uncultured Prevotellaceae bacterium
AGCACGCCCGAGAAGAAGCAAGGGAAACTCACCCCTGCCGAACGCCTGGAGCAGAACGAAAATGGCGTCTATCATTTGGCTGCACCTGCCGAAGCCAGCGTGCAATTCAAGCAGGTGGGGTTCATCGACCTCTCTACGCTAAACAGCAAGACGCGTCCCGACCGCAAGAGCAAGGCGGAGCGTCGCAAAGAGCGTCAAGGCGGACAAGCTGGTGACGCGCAATCTGCTGGGCAGAAGAAAAAGCGCAACCGTATCAATAACAACAAGGTAGATATTAACGCTGCGGCCAAACAGAACAACGGTCAGCAGGGACAAGGCAAGAAGCAGGGTGGCAAAAACCAGGCTGCTGGTGGCGCACAACCCAACCCATCCAAGAACAAGCCGAATGCCAATATGCCCAATCAGGGTCAAGGCAAAAAGAACAAGAAAAAGCACCCCGTAAAGCCACAGGAACTGTCTGAGGAAGAGGTAGCAAAGCAGGTAAAGGAGACGCTCGCACGCCTTACGGCCAAGCAGGAGAAGAAGGGCGTCAAGTACCGCAAGGACAAGCGTCAAGCCATCCATGAGCGCATGGCTGAAGAGGAAATGGCCGAGAATGCAGAAAGCAAGGTGCTGAAACTGACAGAGTTCGTAACTGCCAACGAACTTGCCACGATGATGGACGTACCTGTAACGAAAGTCATTGGCACCTGCATGTCCATCGGCATGATGGTGAGCATCAACCAGCGTCTTGACGCCGAGACCATCAACATTGTGGCTGAGGAGTTTGGCTACACCACCAGCTATGTGTCCGAAGAAGTGTCGAACGCCATCGAAGAAGTGGAGGACAATGAGGAAGACCTCGAGCGTCGCGCTCCTATCATCACGGTGATGGGTCACGTTGACCACGGTAAGACATCGCTCCTCGACTACATCCGCAACACGAATGTGATTGCAGGTGAGGCAGGTGGCATCACCCAGCACATCGGTGCTTACAATGTGAAGATGAAGGATGGTCGTAAGATTACCTTCCTCGATACTCCTGGTCATGAGGCATTTACAGCCATGCGTGCCCGTGGTGCGAAGGTAACCGACATCGCCATCATCATTGTGGCTGCCGACGACGACGTGATGCCTCAGACGAAAGAGGCCATTGCTCATGCACAGGCAGCAGGCGTGCCGATGGTCTTCGCCATCAACAAGATTGATAAGCCAGGAGCCAACCCTGACAAGATTAAGGAACAGCTGTCTGCCATGAACCTCCTTGTAGAAGAATGGGGCGGCAAGTACCAAAGCCAAGACATCAGTGCCAAAAAAGGCATTGGCGTAGAAGAGCTGATAGACAAGGTGTTGCTGGAGGCTGAAATGCTCGACCTCAAAGCCAATCCTAACCGCAAGGCAACGGGTTCCATCATCGAATCGACCCTCGACAAGGGACGTGGCTATGTGGCGACCGTGCTCGTGTCGAACGGTACGCTCCATCAGGGCGACATCGTATTGGCTGGTACGCACTACGGGCGCATCAAGGCGATGTTCAACGAACGTGGACAACGCATCGAGAAGTCGCTGCCTGCCGAGCCAGCAGTGATTCTCGGTTTGAACGGCGCACCGACTGCAGGCGACACCTTCCATGTGATGGAGACAGAACAGGAAGCACGCGAAATCTGCAACAAGCGCGAACAACTGAAACGCGAACAAGGACTCCGTACCCAAACCCGTCTGACACTCGACGAGTTGGGCCGACGCATTGCACTGGGCGACTTCAAGGAACTCAACCTCATCGTCAAGGGCGACGTGGACGGCTCTATCGAGGCTCTGTCCGATTCTCTCATCAAGCTCTCCACCGAGAAGATTCAGGTCAATGTCATCCACAAGGCTGTGGGGCAAATCAGCGAGAATGATGTGGAGTTGGCACACGCTTCCGAGAATGTCATCATCATTGGCTTCCAAGTGCGTCCATCCGCATCTGCACGCCGTTTGGCAGAGCAGTATGGCGTTGACATCCGTCTCTACTCCATCATCTACGATGCCATCGAAGAGGTGAAGGATGCCATGGAAGGCATGTTGGCTCCAACACTCAAGGAGGAGGTCACTGCCCAAGTGGATGTGCGTCAGGTCTATCACATCACCAAGGTCGGCACCGTGGCTGGCTGCTGGGTGACCGAAGGCAAGGTTCACCGTTCCGACAAGGTGCGCGTTATACGCGACGGCATTGTGGTTCACGCTGGCGACATCTTGGCACTCAAGCGTTTCAAGGACGACGTGAAAGAGGTTGGACGCGACTTCGAGTGTGGTATCTCTATTGTCAACTTCAACGACATCCGTGAGGGCGACGTGTTAGAGGCATACACGGAAGTTGAGATGAAGGCTAAATTGTAATCACTAATCAATAATTTACAGTTCATAATGGTCAGACGGTACGCAGCCCGTTGAGGACACTGCATCCGTCCAATTTATGAATTTGTCTATGGAAATTCTCATCTATATTGTACTCATCATTGGTGCTGTCATTGGCTTCAAACAGGGTGCATTCAAGCAGGTGGCTCATTTCTTAGGTGTGGCGGTCGGTTTACTAATCGCCGCCACACTTTACCACCAATTTGGCGATTTCCTTGCCGACAAGACAGGAGCCAGCATTGGTTTTGGACGCTTTATCGCTTTCGTCCTTATTGTCATCGTGATACCCATTGCCTTAGGATGGGTAGCAGCATTCCTCACCGAGTTCTTCAAGAAGCTCAAACTCAACTTTCTCAACCGATTGTTGGGTGCTGTGGTTGGGGTGGTATGCTATGCTGTCATTCTCAGCGTGGGACTCAATCTGTATGACCTTGTGGTCAGCAACGCGGGATTCAAACCAGAGAAACTGGACGAGCGTCCGCCCCTCTACTATCAGATGAAGCATGCCACGCAGATAGCTATTCCAGACCTCCTGATTGTGACCGATGCCACAGAAGAAGCCCAAGGCTGCACACCCAAACATGGCTTGCAGCATGTCATTGATAAAGCAGTAGATAAAGTTATCTCCACAAACGAAGCGGAATGAGCAACAAGAATAAGAACGGGAAGCTGGACGGAGACGAGCGGAGGAAGCCCGAACATGAGTCGAACGAGCTTGTACGCCGCATTGCGGAGAAGAAGTACGAGTTTGGCTTCACCACCGATGTCCACACTGAAATCATAGATAAGGGACTTAACGAGGATGTCATTCGCCTTATCTCCGCAAAGAAGGGCGAACCTGACTGGCTTTTGCAGTTCCGTTTGGAGGCATATCGTTATTGGCTCACACAGGCACAGCCCACATGGGGACATGTGCATCTGCCAGAGATTGACTATCAAGCCATCTCTTACTACGCTGACCCAACAGCAAAGAAAGGAACAGAAAACAAGGAGCAAGAGATTGACCCCGAACTGATGAAGACGTTCGACAAGCTTGGTATTCCTCTCGAAGAACGACTAGCTCTCTCGGGCACAGCCGTTGATGCTGTGATGGATTCCGTGTCTGTCAAAACCACCTTCAAGGAAAAACTCTCCGAGAAAGGCATTATCTTCTGCTCCATCAGCGAAGCAGTGAAGAACCATCCCAACTTGGTGAAGCAATATCTCGGCAGTGTTGTACCTCCCAAAGACAACTATTTTGCCGCTCTCAACAGTGCTGTGTTCTCCGACGGCTCGTTCGTCTATATCCCCAAGAACACACGCTGCCCCATGGAGCTGTCCACCTACTTCCGCATCAATGCCCGCAACACAGGGCAGTTCGAGCGCACCCTCATCGTATGCGACAAAGGTTCTTACGTCTCCTACCTTGAAGGCTGCACAGCACCTATGCGCGACGAGAACCAACTCCATGCCGCCATCGTCGAAATCGTCGTGATGGACAATGCTGAGGTGAAGTATTCAACTGTTCAGAACTGGTACCCTGGGGACAACGAAGGACGTGGCGGTGTGCTCAACCTCGTGACTAAGCGAGGCGACCTCCGTGGCGTGAACAGCAAACTCTCGTGGACACAAGTTGAGACAGGTTCCGCTATCACATGGAAGTATCCCTCCTGCGTGCTCCGCGGTGACAACAGCCAAGCCGAGTTCTACTCTGTCGCTGTCACCAACAACCATCAGGAAGCGGACACAGGCACGAAGATGATACATCTGGGCAAGAACACACGTTCCACCATCATCTCCAAAGGCATCTCGGCAGGCAAGTCGCAGAACTCCTACCGAGGTTTAGTGCGTGTAGGCAAGCATGCCGATGGAGCGCGCAACTACTCCTCTTGCGACTCCCTCCTCCTTGGCAGCCAATGCGGTGCCCACACCTTCCCCTACATGGACATCCACAACAACACAGCCACCGTTGAACACGAAGCCACCACTTCCAAGATAAACGAAGAGCAGCTCTTTTATTGCAACCAGCGTGGCATCTCCACCGAAGAAGCCGTGGGACTCATCGTCAACGGCTACGCCAAAGAGGTTATCAACAAGCTCCCCATGGAATTTGCCGTTGAAGCACAAAAGTTATTATCAGTATCACTCGAAGGAACTGTAGGATAATATGTTAGAAATAAAGAACCTCCACGCCAAAGTAGGCGACAAAGAAATACTCAAGGGCATCAACCTCACCATCAACGACGGTGAGATTCATGCTTTGATGGGCACTAACGGAGCGGGCAAATCGACGCTCTCTAACGTCATTGTGGGCAATCCTGCCTACGAGGTGACGGAAGGTACTATCACCTTCAACGGACAAGACCTGCTGGCAATGAGCACCGAAGAACGAGCACACGCAGGCATCTTCATGTCCTTCCAAGCACCCATAGAGATACCAGGTGTCAGCATGACCAACTTCATGCGCGCGGCCGTCAACGCACGACGTGAAGCCTTGGGAAAAGAGCCGCTCAAATCAACCGACTTCCTCAAAGTGATGCGCGAGAAACGCAAGTTGGTTGAGATTGACCAAAAACTCATGAACCGTTCCGTCAACGAAGGCTTCTCTGGCGGTGAACGTAAGCGCAACGAGATTTTTCAGATGGCAATGCTCGAACCCACCTTCTGCATCCTTGACGAAACCGACTCTGGTCTTGACGTTGATGCCCTCCGCATCGTGGCAGAAGGGTTCAACAAGCTCCGCACTGCCGAGACTTCCGCCATTGTCATCACCCACTATCAGCGACTTCTCGACTACATCCGTCCTGACTTCGTGCATGTGCTCATCAACGGACAGATAGTGAAGACTGGCACCGCCGAACTCGCCCAGCAGATTGAGGAACAAGGCTTTGACTGGATTAAAGAAGAACTGGCATGACGAGCGAGCAACAATACATAGAACTCTACAACGAAGCTTCCGATCTGATAAAAGGCAAGAGTTGCCCCGTGATGAATGCTGTCCGCGACGAAGCCTTTGCCACGTTCCAGCAGATGGGCTTCCCCTCTAAGAAAGTGGAACGCTACCGCTACACCGACGTAGATGCAGCCTTTGCCCCCAACTACGGCATTTCCCTTTCGCCCCTCACGGTCAAACCCTCCACATATATATATAATATAAAGAGTGCGCCGATTGACGTGACTCCTTACTACCATCGCATTGCCGACCACGCTGATGCCATCACGGCACTCAATACCGCTTTGGTTCACGATGCACTGCTTGTCTATGTACCCAAGAATACACAAGTAGCCGACCCCATTGTGGTCGATAACTGGCTTCGTGGCACAGCTGCCACCATGATGAACCGCCGCATTCTCGTCGTGATGGAGCAAGGTGCCGATGCCACCCTCATCATCAACGACCACGCAGCCGACAAGCAGCACTTCCTCACTACACAGGTCATTGAGGTCTTCTGCCACGACAATGCTCGTCTCGACCTCTACGAGATAGAGGAAACCACGCCCCTCTGCTCACGTTTCTCTAACGTTTATATTCAAGAAGGGCGCGACTGCACCGTAAAGCACAACAGCATCACCCTCTTCAACGGACAGACACGCAACCTCTGCGACGTGTATCTGAAAGGTGAGAACTCCGAAGTAACCCTCAACGGTTGCGCCATCGGCACAGGTTCGCAGCACATCAACAACAACACGCTCATCCGTCACGAAGTGCCCAACTGCACCTCCAACGAACTCTATAAATATGTCATCGACGACAAAGCCGTAGGTGCTTTTGCAGGTAAAATTCTCGTCGAAAAAGACGCACAGAAGACCGTCTCGCAAGAAACCAACGCCAACCTCTGCGCCTCCTCCGACGCACGCATGTACACCCAACCCATGCTTGAAATCTACGCCGACGACGTGAAGTGCGCCCACGGCTCCACGGTAGGTGTGATGGACGAGACCGCCCTTTTCTACATGCGTCAACGCGGCATCCCAGAAACCGAGGCACGCACCCTGCTCAAGAACGCTTTCATGGGACAAGTCATCGACAAAATCAAGTATGAGCCATTGCGCCAACGCCTCGCCGTCAAGGTGGAGAAGCGTTTCCGTGGCGAACTCGACAAGTGCAGCGACTGCCGCCTGTGCAAATAACGCGTCCCATCGAATAGGACAAACGCAAGCAACTCTATAACAACAACAGACACATGTTTCTATCCCACCGCACGAAGACCATCAAGCGCCTGCTCGTCATGCGCTTCAGTGCCATGGGCGATGCAGCCATGACGGTGCCTGTGCTCCATGCACTCGCCACCCAGCACCCCAACCTTCGCATCACCATGCTCACCCGTTCCCGCTTCGTGCCCATGTTTGAATGGCTGCCCGCCAATGTGCAGGTCAAAGGCATTGACCTAAAAAACTACCACGGCATTAGCGGACTCACCCAGCTCTATCGCCAACTCAAACCTGCCAAGTTCGATGCCGTGGCAGACCTCCACAACGTGTTGCGTACCAAGTATCTGCGCACCTGCTTTTCTCTGGCTGGCACTCCTGTAGCCGTCATCAACAAAGGTCGTCAGGACAAGAAAGCCCTCATCGGACACGCCCTCGACCACGATGCCCTGCGCCCCATGCCTGAACGCTACGCCGACGTGTTCCGCACGCTCGGATTCAGCCTCACGCTCCCTGAGCGCATGCCCATCAACCTCAAGCAGGAGAGCTTTGTAGCCGTCCAGCAAGTGACAGGTATCAAACAACCCAACCAATACTGGATTGGCATTGCCCCTTTCGCTGCCCATCCGCAGAAGATTTACCCCTTGGAGCACATGCAGCAAGTGGTCAATACCCTTGCTGACCTCGGTCACCGCGTGTTCCTTTTCGGAGCAGGCAAAACAGAAACAAGCACGCTTGCCCAATGGGTGGAAAGCTATGACCACAATGGTCGCAACCCACACCATGTGGTCAACATCAGCGGTGTGCTCGGTGGTCTCAAAAATGAGATGCTGCTCATGTCCATGCTCGACGTGATGCTCTCCATGGACTCCGCCAACATGCACATCGCCTCCATCGTCGGCATCCCCGTGCTCTCCATCTGGGGAGCCACCCACCCCAAGGCAGGATTCTCTGGCTACGGACAAGATGCTGACCATGCCATGCAACTGCCTCTGCCCTGCCGTCCCTGCTCCATCTACGGCAAGAAGCCCTGTCAGTTCGGCGACCTCCGCTGCATGAACATCGCCCCTGAGGCGATTGTGGAGAAGACACTCCAAATTATCAGCAGATGAAGAAAAAGAATACCATACATGCGTAAATATCAGTTTATCAAAAGACTCCTTTGGCTCATCAGCCTTCTCCCCTTCCCCGTGCTGTACGCCTTTGCCGACTTTGCCAGCCTCTTTGTCCGCCGCTACTACCGCCGACAAACCGTGCGCGACAACCTCCGCAGTGCCTTCCCCGAGAAGACAGCACAGGAATTGGCACAGATAGAACGCAAGTTCTACCACCAGTTTTGCGACAACTTCGTGGAAGACATCAAGATGCTCTCCATGAGCAAACAAGAAATGATGCGCCGCATGACCTTCAGCGGACTTAACGAGGCGAAGAAGCGACACGATGCAGGACAACGGCTACATTTCCTCTATCTGAGCCACTTCGGCAACTGGGAATGGATATCGTCCATCAACTACTACACCCAACCCTGGTGTACATCAGGACAGGTCTATCACCACATATACGACCCCGTGATGAACCAACTATTCCTCGACCTGCGCGGTCAGTATGGCGGCGTGAACATTGAAATGAAGGAAACCTTCCGCCGCATTCTCCAACTGCGCAAAGACAACAAGAACTATGTCATCGGCTTCATTAGCGACCAGCAAGCCAGGTGGAACAGCATCCACCCTGTCGCTTATACACAGCTCCGAGCCCACGAGACGTAGAGGAATCTGGTATGCCGTCTTCTGCTTGAAAAAA
>CAMWJL010000115.1 GCA_947174565.1 uncultured Prevotellaceae bacterium
CTTTCGTGGAGGGTGAAGATAATAGTTTGCTTGATATTCTCAGTAACCCGGATTCTCCTTCTGCTGACAAAACATTGGTGACAGAATCGTTGCAGCGTGAAATCGAACGTGCGCTTGACACGTTGACGACTCGTGAAAAAGAGATTATTAAGATGTTTTTTGGATTGGGTGAACCTGAAAAGACGTTGGAAGAGATTGGTGACCGCTTCAATCTCACACGTGAACGTGTTCGTCAAATCAAAGAAAAGGCTATCCGTCGTTTGCGCTCTCAGTCGAAGAGCCGATTGCTGAAAACGTATTTAGGATAAGCTATTCCTCGTGATGGACATATATGATATGAGGATGAGAAGAACTTTCATATTAACATGTATACTGTTGGTGTCAATGCTGTCAGCGGCCAAGCCCAAGTCGCAAGCTTTCGGTAAAGGAAGTGGCAAGGTCTATCTGTTTGGTGTGTGTCAACAGTTGACCGATTCAATGGTATATATTACTTCCATCCAAGAAGTTGATAGCATTGACTTGGCAAAGAAAACGAAATTTTTGCCTTTTCGTTCCGAGTTTAGTATCCAGCTCAAAGAGTATATGGAAGGAACTTTGCAACGGCGGTATCAGACGGCATGTGTATTCTATTCCTCGAAACGTAAGAAGCTATCCAAGAAGTTTTACAAGATTAAGAAGCGGTATTTGGACAATTCTTATATGCGGGTAGTGATGCTTGATGAGGCTCGTTTCCGCTTCAAACATCCTTTGGATTCATTCTCGTATGATGAATAGCATTCATACATTATATAAGATATATTGCTAAACTATTATGTTTATGGCGCATGGGGAAAGAATAGCCTTGATTATCAGGATATGCAGGGAGCAATGCAAGCAGTGTTGCCAAAAGCTGATTTTGAGCAATGGAAATTGAAGTTGGATGCTTTTGTGACTTGCCGAGCTACAGATTGGTGGTATTCTGTTTATCCGCATGGTTATCATGGAGGTCTTATCGAGGTTGTCCCTTCACAATGTAGCGGTGTTTCCATGACAATTCCTTTTTCGGAATATGCGAGTGGCGCATTTAGGTATGATATGTCGTTCCGAGAATTGGAATGGGCACAGGCGGTTTGGGGTTCTTCTTCGGAAGAAGATGATGGGCAACTAAGATAAAATAGAGGAGAGGTTTATTGATGGAAAAGGTTTATTACGAAGTTGGTCAGCATGTGTATTGTTTGCAAGGATGTGATGGGGTAGATGTCATCGCATTGTTGCCTTCCAGTGAACCATTTCGTCTTCAGGACGTTCCAGCCCCACATCAGCCTTTGTTGTTTGATATGGTGGTAGATATAAATAATGTGTCTGTTGAAGTGGGGCAGGAGATTGCCACGTTGGATGAGGGTGATTATCATTATCATGTGCGTCAGTCGGAGGATGGTTCGTATCATATTGCAATGAACGCATTATTGGGGCATGCTGCTTGTGTGTTGGAAACTTCTACCGATTTCGCAAAGGTTTGTGTGCATTTGATTGGCGATGCCGAGGGATATGGAACAATGTTGAATTGTGCGTTGATGATGGCATACGCTTTTGCTGGTGCTGATAAGATGACGTTGCTGATGCACGCATCGGTGGTGAGGAAAAGCGGGGAAGGTTATCTCTGTTTGGGAGTGAGTGGCACAGGAAAGAGCACTCATACAAAGAATTGGTTGAAGTATGTGGAAGGGACGGATTTGATGAATGATGATAATCCTGTCGTTCGTGTGGGTAGTGATGGTGTGGTGCGTGTTTATGGCTCACCGTGGAGCGGAAAGACATCGTGCTACCGTCAGGTGAATGCACCCGTTGGAGCGTTCTTGCAACTGAAACAAGCCCCGTATAATAAGATTCGTCAGTTAGGTATTGTGGATGCCTATGCCTCTTTGATGCCGTCATGCTCGGTCATGAAATGGGATCGTCGTGATTATATGGGAGTGAACGATACGGTAAGCAAGATTCTTTCTTTGATACCAGTGTTCTTCTTGGAGAATTTGCCTGATGAGGCTGCTGTGCGTATGAGTTACGAAGCAATGACGGGAGAGTCGTGGAAACGTTGAGGAAAGAGAATCGTGTCTTCTTGCCGGAGGTTGTACGGTTAGTACGAGAGGGGCGTCGTGTGAAGATTATGGCTCAAGGATATAGCATGCGTCCTTTTGTGGAGAATGGCCGAGATATGCTGGTGTTTGACCTTCCTGATTCCATTTGTGTGGGGGATATGGTTTTGGCGGAATGCGCAGAAGGTCGTTTTGTCTGCCATCGTATTGTGTGGATGGATGATGATGTGGTGACGTTGCGCGGTGATGGCAATGTACATGGAGTAGAAGTCGTGAGATGCTCCGATGTGTTGGCGAAGGTGGTACAGATAGAACGAAAGGGGAAATGCTATGATTTGGCGACCTCACGCTGGTGGAAGTGCTACTCTTTTTTGTGGTGTCGATTGTTGCCGATACGACGCTATCTGTTAGCTATTTATCGGCGTTTGTGAAGATGGGAAGTAAGTTGAGCAGGGAACTAATTGTATCAATAACATAACGATATATGAGAATCAAAAGCGGTTTTGAATTGCGAGACATTTGTGGTGAACACATCATCGTTGCCTATGGGGCGGAAAATGTGGACTTCACTAAGTTGATTACTTTGAATGAGTCGGCTGCCTATCTTTGGAAACAGGTGATAGACAAGGACTTTTGTGAGGAAGACCTTGTACAGTTGTTGCTTACCGAATATGATGTGGGGAAGGATCTGGCTTCCGCTGATGTGAAGGAATTGTTGGCATCGTGGAAAAATGCAGGTCTGGTGGAAGATTGACAATTGTAGGCAATGGCAAAAGTAAAGATAGAGACATCATGGCTTGAGAAGCTTCAACCAGAGTTTGACAAGCCTTATTTCGAGGAACTGATTCAGTTCGTCAGGAGAGAGTATGCTCAAGGGGCGTGTTACCCTCCAGGTTCGTTGATTTTCAATGCTTTCAACCTTTGCCCCCTGCCGAAGGTGAAGGTGGTGCTCATTGGGCAAGACCCTTACCATGAGCCAGGACAGGCGCATGGTCTCTGTTTCTCTGTTAATGATGGTGTGCCATTTCCCCCTTCGTTGCGTAACATCTTTCAGGAGATACAGACGGATTTGGGCACTCCTGTCCCATCCTCGGGCAATTTGACCCGATGGGCAGAACAGGGAGTGTTGTTGCTGAATGCCACATTGACGGTGCGTGCTCATGCGGCGGCGAGTCATCAGAGGCGCGGATGGGAAGAGTTTACCGATGCTGTCATCCGTTTGGTCAGTGCGGAGCGTGAACATGTGGTGTTCATCCTTTGGGGCAGTTATGCACAGAGCAAAGCTGCGCTGATTGACAGCACAAAACATTGCATTCTGCGTTCGGCACATCCATCGCCACTCTCCGCCTTTCGTGGCTTCTTCGGCAATCATCATTTCAGCATTTGCAATCAATATCTGCAGCAACACAACGTAGAACCCATTAACTGGTAAATTTATGAGAAAGACATACTTGGCAATTCTTGTTTTCGTATTTGCTTTTTGTATGGCACAGGCGCAACAAACATCGAAGTCTGTGACCATCTTTGGCGATAGTTACTCCACGTTCGAGGGTTATCTGATGCCTGAAAATAACCTTACATGGTATTTCCTCGACCGTCAGGTGAAGGACAACGATGTTGTTGCTGTGGAGCAGACATGGTGGCATCAACTCTTGAAAAAGAATGACTGGCGGCTCTGCATGAATAACTCTTACAGCGGTTCCACCATCTCATCGTCGGGCTATGGCAAGGCTGATTACAGCGATCGCTCGTTTGTCACCCGTTCCACGAATTTGGGCAATCCCGATATCATTTTCATATTCGGTGCTACCAACGACTCGTGGGTGCCATCACCTATTGGTGACTATAAATATAGTGGTTGGACTAAAGAAGACCTCAAGTCGTTCCGCCCATCGTTGGCTAAGATGCTTGATTTCATGACGAAACGGTATTTGGGTGTGGAACTATATTTCATTCTCAACAGCGAACTCTCCGATGCCATTAACGCATCTGTATTCACCATCTGTGACCACTATAAAGTGCCGGTTATCGTGCTCCACGATATAGAGAAGAAGGCAGGACATCCTTCTATTGCTGGCATGAAAGCCATTGCCGAACAGGTGGATGCCTTTGTGCATCAGGGAAATGCTCGGAAGTTGCAAACGGCTGTCACCAAGTTGACTGACCCCATCAAACAGGCAATACCTTCAAAAAAGAAGCAAAAGTAAATTGATGATGAAGAAATCCTTATTCTTTTCTCTCCTGCTGATGTTGTGTGTCTGCAATATGCGCGCACAGACCTCCGACTCCATCATGGCAGCGCATCTGCGGGCGAGGGGAGTGAACATCTACGATGGCAATTCTGTCCACCTGCTCACGACGGGGCACGACAAGTTTGAAGACCTTTTCGCTGCTGTCCGCGACGCTAAATCGTTCATCCATCTTGAGTATTTCAATTTTCGGAACGATTCCATTGCAGGGCTTCTCTTCCATCTTCTGGCTCAGAAGGTTGCAGAGGGCGTGGAGGTGCGGGCATTGTATGATGCTTTTGGCAACGCTTCCAACAACCAGCCCATCAAGAGCCACATGCACGACTCCATCAATGCGCTGGGTATCAAGTTGGTCAAGTTCGACCCCATCCGATTCCCGTGGGTCAACCACATCATTCCGCGTGACCATCGAAAGATTGTGATTATCGACGGGCGCATTGCTTATACGGGTGGCATGAATGTAGCGGATTACTACATTGATGGCATTCCAGGGATTGGAGATTGGCACGATATGCACATGCGCATCGAAGGACCTGTGGTGAACGAACTCCATGAAATCTTCCGCCACATGTGGTACAAATCCACTGGCGAATACCTTCCCGATGCCAAATACTTTCCATTAGGAGTTCCGCAGCCTGAGAATCAGCGTCTTGCTATCATCGACCGTCATAAAGGCGTTACGCCTGATGCTATCCGCGACCTCTTTGCAGAGATGCTCAACACCGCTCAACACAAGGTGCTGCTCATCAATCCATACTTTGTGCCCACCCATCGGGTGCGGAAGGCTTTGAAAAGAGCCATTGACCGTGGTGTGGATGTGCAGATTCTGCTTTCGGCCAAGAGCGACATACCGCTCACTCCTGAGGCATCCCATTATGTGGGCAATAATCTTGCCAAGCGTGGTGCCAAGGTGTATCTCTTTCATGGAGGTTTTCACCACACAAAGATAATGATGGTCGATGACCGTTACTGCACGGTGGGTTCCAGCAACATGGATGCCCGTTCCTTGCGTTGCGACTATGAGGTCAACACCGTCATTTTCAGTCAGAAGACAACAAAAGAGTTGACCGATTTGTTCAATGAGCAGTTGAAGTCTTCCACCCCTATGCAGAAGGGCTATTGGGGGACACGCTCCGTTGGCAAAAAGTTTCAAGGTTGGTTGGGCACCCTGCTAACCCCGTGGCTTTGAGGTAAAACCACAGATTCCCCCAAGAGGGATATATTCAATATGAATTTATGAAAAAGTTCCTGTTATTTGTCGTTTTGAGTTTTTCACTTTGTGTGTCCTTCGCCACCAATCCCAAGCGTGAGTTCCGAGGGGCATGGATTCAGTGTGTCAATGGTCAGTATATAGGCAAGTCGCCTGCCCAGATTCGGCAGATGCTTTCTGCCCAGCTCGACACGCTTCGGCAGTGTGGTATCAACGCCATCCTCTTCCAAGTGCGAGCCGAGGGTGACGCACTCTATCGGTCAAGCTATGAGCCTTGGTCACGCTACTTGACAGGCATGCAGGGACAGGCTCCTGCTGACGGATGGGACCCATTGGCGTGGATGGTAGAACAGTGCCATCAGCGTGAGATGGAGTGCCATGCTTGGATTAACCCCTATCGTGCTAAGACTAAGGGTACTACCGCTTTGGCATCCAACCATGCCGTGATGCGCCATCCCGAGCGCATGTTTGAGTATGACGGGCTGTATATCTTCAATCCTGCCATTCCCGAGAACCGCACCTACACTTGCATGGTTGTGGAGGATATTTTGGAGCACTACGACGTTGACGGCATTCACATCGATGATTACTTCTATCCTTATCCCGTTCCTGGTGTTCCATTGCCCGATCAGGCGTACTTTGAGGCGAATCCACGCGGATTCACCTCGATTGACGATTGGCGACGCGATAATGTCAACCTGCTCATTCGCGACCTCCACCATCTGGTGCGCGCTGTCAAGCCGTGGGTGAAGTTTGGAGTCTCCCCGTTCGGCATCTATCGTAACAGCCCCACAGGCAAGAACAGCAAAGAGGGGAGTGCCACTGCTGGAACACAGAATTATGACGACCTCTATGCTGACATCCTTCTTTGGGTGAAAGAAGGATGGATAGATTATAACATCCCCCAAATCTATTGGAATCTCGGCACAAAAGCGGCTGACTATGAAGTGCTTGTCCGTTGGTGGAACGACTATTGCAATGGGCGTCCGCTCTTCATCGGTCAAGATGTGGAACGCACCGTCAAAGGCATCGCCCCCAACAATCCCAACCAGCACCAGATGTTTGTCAAGTACGACCTCCAGCGTTCCATGCCTCATGTGCAAGGCTCTTGCCAATGGTACGCTGCAGCTTGTGTCAACAATCCTGGGAATTATCGCACGGTTCTGCAACGGATGTACCACGCCACGCCCGCCCTGCAACCCCTCATGCCGTTCATTGACAAGAAAGCCCCAGGAAAGCCATGCCGTGTGAAAGCGAAAATAAATGCTCAGAATCAGACGGTTCTCACATGGGAAGCCCCCAAAGCCAAGAACGAAATGGACCGTGCCCGTCAATTCGTGGTTTATCGGTTTGCCAAAGGAGAGAAGCTGGATTTTGACAGGGCTGACCACATCCTTGCCATCACCAGCGCAAACACCATCACGGTATCAGAAGCCCAACGTGGCACGGTTTTCGTCGTTACAGCCCTCGACCGTCTGCACAATGAGTCGAAGCCTGTAAAAGTGAAGCGTTGAAGTCTCAACACGGACACCCTGCACGAAATAACAGGCGCAGGGTGTCCGAGTTATTTCGCGCAGGGTGTCTGATTGTGGATGCGCAGGGTGCGCCTCAAAGATGGGGAAAATTGTTCTGTTGATGCCCTGAAACCTATGTCTAATTAGTAAGTGGGGGGGGGTAAAACCGCTCTTTTTATTCGTTCTCCGTCTTTTTTCTTATTTGTATTTGTATTTTTCTCGGTGAAAGTTTATATCTTTGCAAAATATTGGTACAATGGTATGATGTCGGCCCGTCAATGAGTGGTATGATGTTTAATTATCCCATTGGTTAAGCAATCGTGTAACGATTAGCTTAAATATCGCCAAGTTAAAACAACTCGCGAATGTTGCTGAATGCCAGTGCATACGATGAAATGTTACATACAGATGGTTTTCTTTTCGGCGCAGCCAAACTCACTTTTTGGCAGTGTCCCCCTCGTATTCTCTCAATGAAGTGATGGAACGGAATGAACTCCACTGGTTTCCCATGCGCATCGCCTATGGGCGAGATGAGCGCATGCTCAAACTCAAAGAACAGCTCGACAGCCTCGATGTGGAGAATTTTCTGCCACTCCGCAGCATCTATGAACGCAAGTCAGAGTGTGATTATACAAAAAAAGTTCTTCCAGCCATTCACGGACTCATCTTCGTCCGTTCCACTCAAGCGTATCTCACCGAACTGAAAATGACCCGTAGTGAGTTCGCCCCCATGCGCTACATGACGAACCATTTCTCACCAAGCGCAAACAACCCAATTCTCACGGTGTCCGACCGCCAGATGGAGAACTTCATCCAAGTGGCATCCAAGCAAGACGAACGCATCCAATATCTTGAATACACCGACTTCCTTTCCAAGCCCGGCAAGCGTGTCCGCATCACCGATGGCGACTTCAAAGGAGCGGAAGGCATCATCAAGCGCATCAAGAAACGCCAATGCGTTGTTGTCCAAATCGAGGGCGTTGCCGCCGTCGCCATCACTTTCGTCCCTACGGCGTGGTTGGAACCGATTTTGTGAGCAAGCGACTCTTGTCCCTGCTGTTTTTTCGTAAATATTTAATTGTATCTTAATGAATTCATGCCTGCAGAGTAAGTTGCTTAACTCTTGACGAACAGCATTTTCGTGGAGTATTTAAGTACACATTTGAGGATATATACAAAGAGGTACATATTACATTTTGTGC
>CAMWJL010000116.1 GCA_947174565.1 uncultured Prevotellaceae bacterium
CCTGTACACATTGAGGTGAGGTGATGGAATTTTTTTATTTATTTTTGGCTGACCGACCTCTACACGAAGGAGGAGCAGAAAGTGAAGTCCGAGTTTCTGCGCGACGGCGTGGTAGCGTTCGACTTCTGCCTTTACCACCCACTCTACGACGAGATTGTCCCCAGCGGAAATCGGCGCATCCCGTTCTATGTGGAGCCTGGCGACACCCTCATCATTCGGCTGGGGAAAAATGGCGACGTGGAGAGCTACACACGGAAGGATGGACAGCCCGTGAAGTATGAGAACCTGTTGCACCACGACATCTCTAACCGAATGTTCTACACGCAGAAAGATTTCTCTGCCGACAAGCGGCAGTGCCTGTTCCCCGAGTTTGTGGCTCGTGTACGGCAGAAGATGCAGGTGGCTCTCGACAGCGTGAACAGCGTTGCCGACCGCCATGCGTTCTCGGACGAGGAGCGGAACATGGCGCGTTGCAACGTGCAGATGCAGTTTGCCCTGTGGATATTCGAGTATGCCCCGATGAGGGATGCTGAACTGTTAGCCTATGCCAACCGCCACGAAGGTGGGTGGCAGACAAGACCCGAACAGGAGCAGGAGACCGCTGCCATTCAGGACTTGGCGAACTATGGCTTCGTGAGAGACATGCGGCTGGACGACAGCACCTACTTGGCTTCCCGCTTCTTTCCTGCCTTCATCCAAAGCTATGAGCACACGCAGGTGCTCAACTACGACCAGTACCTCTATGCCGCTGACACACAAACAGACATCGCCCGCATGGATTCTGCCTACATCGCCAAAGACTTGGCGATGACCCATCGTGACCACCCTTCCCTCTTCATGAACATGGCGATGGCGCGTCGCCATTATAAGAAGCCTACGCCTGTCGATGACGGCAGCATGATACAAAAAGAATAGCCTCTGAGGTCTTTGTTGACTTCAGAGGCTATTCTTTTGTTTGGGAAAGTGGAGTTTAGCGTGCGGAGACGTACTTGTGCAGTGTCTTGCGCACAGCACCATTGCCAGCGTAGAGCTCCTTCACCATTCCTTCAATCTGTTCGCCCAGCCCTGCTTCATACAGGTCGAGACCGAACACGTCGACACGGCTGTAGAACGACTTCAAACAGGAGTAGTCTTGCTCGGGCTTGCCCACTTCGAGGGGAGCGACGATGGCTTGCAGCTCTGCCAACAGTGGGTCGGACGATGGCTCGAAAGGTGTGCCGTCGTCCTTGATGCCTTTGAGATAGCGGGCATAGCCAGCCAAGGTGAGCGGAATGAGGACAAGGTTGGACTTGTCAAGTCCGCGCGTCAAATACTTCTTGATGGTTTCGCCAAAGCGGATGGGAAGCTTTTGGCTGGTGTCGGTGGCTATGCGCTGCGGAGCATCGGGCATGAAGGGGTTGGGCAGACGGCGGTTGATGACAGCACCGATGAACTCGTAGGGATTGAGCACACCGGGGTCGGTCACTACCGGCATGGCCTCCATGTAGCCAATCTTCTGGATGAAGGCGCGGAGGTCGTCATCAGCCATCTCGGCGGAAATCAGCGTGTAGCCGAGCATGCAGCCGTAGATGGACATGGCGGTATGGAGCGGATTGAGGCAAGTGGTCACTTTCATGGTTTCCACCTTGTCCACCGTCTCGCGCGTGGTGTAGAGTGCGCCACCGAGGTCGAGCGGTGGACGACCGTTTGTGTAATTGTCCTCAATAACAAGATATTGCACCTCCTCGGCATTGACAAACGGAGCCGTGAAGGTGTGCTTCTCGGTCTCAATGTAATCGTTGTCCTCGAAGCCATCGGCTGCCAGCATCTCCTTCACCTTTTCGTGTGGACGAGGCGTAATCTTGTCAATCATCGACCACGGGAAAGTGATTTTTGTCTCGTCCTTCAAATAGTCGAGGAAAGCCTTGTCAACCAATCCGTCAGCCACCCATCTTTCAGCATAGGCGAAGACACCGGCTTTCACCTTGTCGCCGTTGTGGGAACAGTTGTCCATGCTCTGCACGGTCAACGGCAGTTGTCCTGCTTTCCACCGCTCTAAAAGCAAGGCACACACCTTACCCATGGCGAAGACGGGCTGAAGACCGCGCGCAAGGTCGGCCTCGTTGTAGGTATAGCCCTTCTCGGTGATGGTGAAGGAAATCATTTGGAGGGATGGATTGCGGAAGATGTCGATGAGCCGCTGCCAGTCGGCAAACTGATAGTCGGCTTTCAATGCTTCGGTGACGGAAGCGATGACCTTCTTCTCTATAGTGCCCGTGGATTGGAGTGACACCAACAGCGAGAGGTTGTTATACGGAGTGTATGCTTTGTCTATAACCTCAAAGTCAAAGGTTTCTGCCACAATCACGCCACGGTCGTACTTGCCTGTGTTGAGCGCGTCATTGAGGATAGCGGCGGGGAAAGCACGGAAGATGTTACCGCCGCCGAAGTGTACCCATGTGGGGGTGTCGTGGGTCTTCTGATGCACGGCTTGGATGTCGAACTTGGGAAGCTCGTAGCCTTTGGCTTCCCACTCGGCGGCATTGAAGCCGCTTGAAAGAATATCGTTGAGTTTCATTGTTTAGTCGAAGAATCCAGGTTGTTTGTATTCGATTCCAAGTTCTCTGTCCACCGTGGCGAGGATGCCCTGCACTTGTCCCATGGCAAACATACGACCAAGGAGAGTGTAGCCGGCATTGTGGCCGTGGCTGCTTTCGTCGAAAATGCCGCCCGGCTCATCGGTGAAGGTCATGCCGTGGTCCACACGCATGGGCAGGTTGGGATTCTCCTTCTCGAAGATGCGGCATAGCTCGATAAGGTCGGCACGTCCGCCAAGATGTGAGGCTTCGGTGAAGTCGCCATTGGGGAAGATGTGGCAGGAGCGCAGATGAACGAAGTGGGTGCGTGAAGCGAACTTCTTCGCCATTTCCACTACATTATTATATGCTCCGGCCGAAAGGGAACCAGCGCAGAAGGTGAGACCGTTATGCTTGTTGGGCACAGCGTTGAGGAACCACTCGATGTCCTCTTCTGTACGCACAATGCGTGGCAAGCCGAGCACTTCGATGGGTGGGTCGTCGGGGTGAACGCACATGTTCATGCCGTATTCCTCGCAGGTGGGCATGATGGCTTCCAAAAAATACTTCATGTTGGCGCGGAGTTGTGCCTTGTCAATGCCCTTGTAGAGGTTGAGGAAATCGCGGAACTTCTGAATGGGTGCCTCATCGTTCTCGCTGAAATTGCCGGAGACAAAGCCTTGGGTCTTGATGATGATGGTCTCCACGAGCTTGTGATCCTTCTCGGGTGTCATTGTCTTGGCTAGTTCGTCAGCCTCGGCCAGCACGTTGCGACCGGCACCTACGCCGGCAGGGAACTCGAACTTCGCCCACTCCTCGCGAGCACCTTCACGCTTCAAAATGTAGATGTCGAAATAGGCAAACTCGGCATAGTTGAAGTAGAGGTTGGTAGAGCCGTTGGGATTCTCGTGCAGCAAGTCGGTGCGCGCCCAGTCAAGCACAGGCATGAAGTTGTAGCAGATACAGTGGATGCCCTCGGCAGAGAGGTTGCGCAGGCTTTCTTTATACACCTCTATCTGTTCGTCGCGGTCAGGACCGCCATACTTGATGGTCTCCACAACGGGCAGACTCTCCACCACGCTCCAACGCATTCCATAACTCTCGATATAGGTCTTCAGGTCGTGAATCTTCTCCCGTGTCCACACCTCGCCGAGGGGCACGTCATGCAGGGCAGTCACGATGCCCTCCACGCCAATCTGTTTCAGTTGGGCAAGCGTAATCTTATCCTTCTTGCCAAACCAACGCCATGTTCTTTCCATGTTTCTTTTAGTTTATGAGTGATTCGTTCTTCGTTCGTTCAAAGAGTCCTGCGCATGGGTGTTAGCGCACGGATTGCTGCAAAGATAGACAAAAATGATAGAAAGAAATTGCTTTTCTGTATCAAAAATATTCAAAAGTGTATCAAGATGTCGTACCTTTGTCTGCAAATACGCTTTACGACCTATGAAACAGTTTCTTTTGCTATATGTGCTGTGTGCCATGGCTTTGTGCGTCAAAGCCCAAGATGTTGTGCTTGAACGGCACAAGGAAATAAAGGTGTATGCGGAAGAGACAGGTGCTCCCGTGTTGCATACGGCGATGCAGATGCTACAAAGAGACGTAGAGGCAGTGCTGGATGCACGGATGAAGGAGGTCAAAACTCCCAAACAAGCAAGAATCATTGCGAGGCTCGATAAGGCACTTCCGCGTGAAGGCTTCCGTATGGAGGTGAAGAAAGGGCGGTTGTGGGTAACTGGTGCTGATGCTCACGGCATGGCGTATGGACTGTTAGAGGTGTCAAGGCTATTGGGCGTATCACCTTGGGAATGGTGGGCAGATTGTGTGCCTGAAAAGCAGGGTGAGGTGGTGTTGAAAGAGGGACTCACCACTGAACAAAGCCCAGCCGTCGCCTATCGCGGCATCTTCATCAACGACGAGGACTGGGGCATCCTACCTTGGAGTGGCGGTGTCATCGGTCCTGAAACGAACGAGAAGATATTCCAGTTGATGTTGAGACTGAGAGCCAACTACTACTGGCCTTCGATGCACGAGGTGAGCAAGCCGTTCTTCACCATCGAAGGCAACCGCGAGATGGCACACAAGTACGGCATCTATGTGGGTGGCAGCCACTGCGAGCCGATGGGCACGTCGCCCGCCACCGAGTGGAAGCTGAGAGGCGAAGGCGATTACAACTATGTGACCAACAAGGAGCATGTGCAGCGTTTTTGGGCTGAACGTCTGGAAGAAGTGAAGGGGCAGGACATGGTTTATACCATCGGTATGCGTGGTGTACATGATGGGGCTATGCAGGGAGTGAAGACCCAAGCGGACAAACTGAAATACTTGCAGCAAGTGATTGATGACCAACGCGAGATGCTGCGTGCCCATGTCAATCCCGATATTACCTCCATTCCCCAAGTGTTTGTGCCTTACAAGGAAGTGCTGGACATCTACCATGCAGGACTGAACGTGCCCGATGACGTGACACTGATGTGGACGGACGATAATTATGGCTACATTCGCCACTTCCCCGATTCTCCCGAGGTTTCACGCAAGGGCGGAAATGGACTATATTATCATATTTCCTATTGGGGACGACCACACGACTATCTGTGGTTAGGCACTTTCTCCCCCTTCCTGATGCATCAACAGCTCACGGAGGCATACGAACGTGGCATCCGACAGATGTGGATTCTGAATGTGGGTGACATCAAGCCAGCGGAGTATCAGATAGAGGACTTCCTCAATATGGCGTGGGAAGGAGTCGGCGCGCCTGCTGACGAACGGCATGCACTACGCCAGTTCCATGCCCGTGAGTTTGGCGAAGCCTTGGCAGACACACTTGCTTCCATCATGACCGACCACTACCGCTTGGCCTTTGACCACAAACCCGAACATACGGGAGGCACACGAGTGGAGGAGTCGGACAGGCAATACTGGAGCACATTCCGTCCGATTGACGGGTGGTCGAAAGAGGATGTGAAGAAGCGAGTCGAAACCTATCAGCGATTGTCCGATGCCGTCGAAACATTGGAACAAGATGTGCCGCAGCATCGCAAAGACACCTACTTCCAACTGGTGAAATACCCTGTACAGGCGGCAGCGCAGATGAACTTCAAGTTCCTCGTGCCAGAGAGGAGTACACATGCCTATGACAGCATCGCCTCGCTGACACATATATATAATAGCAACCCTCGATGGCGAGGCATCATGGACATGGCTCCACGAAAGCTCCCCGTGTTCGGCAAGGTGACAGAGCCGCTTGTCTATCCAGAGGCACAGCCAACCCACGTTCTGTTTGACGCAGACACATGGTTATTGGTACGATTGGGCGAAAAGCGGACGTTCACATTTGAAACCTCGGACGATTCAGTGCGTCTTGACATCCGCTTGCTCCCCACACATCCTGTCAAAGGAGACCGCCTTGCATTCTCCGTGTCCGTAGATGGCGGCGAACCGCAACGGTTCGAGTATCAGACCTACGACCGCAGCGAAGAGTGGAAACGGAATGTGCTACGCAACTACGCCCAGCGGTTTGCCACGTTGCAGACAGGAGAAGGAGAACGGCACACGTTGACCTTCGAGGCACTGACGGAAGGTGTCTATCTGCGGAGCATTCGGAGGGTACAATGAGGCTGCCCGTAACATAAACGAAAAGGAGTGTTACATGCGTTGCCCCTTGTGTCGCAGAAAATGTGGATATTTGCACACACAATGATTGAAACAAAAACGATTACCAAAATATCAATATGAAGAAAACAATCTTAGCAGTGCTTGCATTGGCAAGCGTATGGTCGTCAGCATGGGCGACAGAGAAGAGTTTTAACAGCCCTGATGGCAAGCTGACCGTGGTGGTGGATGACCAAAGCGGTGCGGCAACCTATCGTGTCATGATGGGTGAGACAGAGTTCATCGGGCGTTCGCCGCTCGGCCTGAAAACGAACATCGGTGACTTCACACAGGGATTGACCTTGGCAGGATGCGAGGTGAAGACAGTGAAGGAATCCTACGACCTGCGCAACATCAAGCAGAGCCACGTCGATTACGAAGCGACGGAGGCAGTGTGCAGCTTCGAGCAGCAGGGCAAGAAGGTGATGGACGTGGTGTTCCGTGTGAGCAACCGCGACGTGGCATACCGCTACACCCTCCTGCCGAAGGGCGGCACACTGGTGGCTGTGATTGACAGCGAGGCAAGCGGATTCCAGCTGCCAACAGGCACAACCACCTTCCTCTGTCCGCAGTCCCATCCGATGGGCGGCTTTGCACGCACAGCACCCAGCTACGAGACCAGCTACACGCTCGACGACGAGATGGGCAAGAACGGTTGGGGCGAAGGCTATTCGTTCCCATGCCTCTTCCGTGTGGGCGACAAAGGCTGGGTGCTCATCAGCGAGACGGGCGTGGATGGCAGCTATGTGGCAAGCCGACTGCTCAATGTGAACGGCGGACTCTACAAAATCGGCTTCCCACAGCAGGGCGAGTGCAATGGCTGGGGCTCCACTTCGGCCATGGTTGCGCTGCCTTGCGAGACGCCTTGGCGCACCATCACCGTGGGTACAACCTTGGCAAACATCGTCGAGACAACCGTGCCATTCGACCTGACCCAGCAGAAGTATAAGGCATCGCAGGAATACATCTACGGCAAAGGCTCGTGGAGCTGGATTATCGGCATGGACCCCAGCTGCAACTATGACGAGCAGAAGCGTTACATTGACTTCTCAGCGGCAATGGGCTATCAGACCGTGCTCATCGACGCCCTGTGGGACAAGCAGATTGGCTACGACAAGATAGCCGAATTAGCTGCTTACGGCAAGACCAAAGGCGTGGGCCTCTTCCTGTGGTACAACTCCAACGGCACTTGGAACGACGCTCCTCAGTCACCGCTAGGCAAGATGGACAAGAGCCGCGAACGTCGCGCCGAAATGGCGTGGATGAAGCGTGTCGGCATCCGTGGCATCAAGGTCGATTTCTTCGGTGGCGACAAGCAGAACATGATGCAGCTCTACGAAGACATCCTGTCCGATGCCAACGACTTCGGCATTCTCGTCATCTTCCACGGCTGCACCCTGCCCCGCGGATGGGAAAAGATGTACCCCAACTATGCCGCCAGCGAGGCCGTGTTGGCATCGGAGAACCTCCACTTCGGACAAGGCTCTTGCGATGCTGAAGCCATGAATGCCACCATCCACACGTTTGTGCGCAACACGGTCGGCTCGATGGACTTCGGCGGTTCTGCCCTCAACAAATACTATGATGCCAGCAACAAGCGAGGCACGCACCGCGTCACCTCCGACGTTTACGCCCTCGCCACGGCAGTCCTCTTCCAGAGTGCCGTCCAGCACTTTGCCCTCGCGCCCAACAACCTCACCGATGCACCAGCGTGGGCGATTGACTTCATGAAGAACGTGCCCACCACTTGGGACGAAGTGAAGTTCATCGACGGCTATCCCGGCAAGTACGCCATCATCGCGCGCCGCACAGGCAACAAGTGGTTTGTGGTAGGTGTCAATGCCGACGACCAGCCGCTGAAGAAGACCCTCACCCTGCCCATGTTCGACAAGGGCACTGCACTCAAGATGTACAGCGACGATGCCCAGCTGAACGGC
>CAMWJL010000117.1 GCA_947174565.1 uncultured Prevotellaceae bacterium
AACAGCATCCACCACTTCGTCCCCTTCCTCAACCACGACACCGCCGTCTTCATCGGAGCCCAGCACATCGCCCGCACGGTCGATGCCTTCATGATGTACGGCCGCATGAGCCGACCCAAGCGTGGCTACTACCACCTCGACATCATCCCCATGGAAGACCATCCTGCCACCATGCCCGAGAACACCCTGACCAACAGATACTTCCAACTGCTCGAAGAAGACATCAAGGCACATCCCGAAATGTGGCTATGGACACACAAACGCTGGAGCCGCACCAAAGAAGAATGGCTCCGCCGACAAGAACAAAAGCAATAATACAAAAAGAGGCTGCATACGCAGCCTCTTTTTTATTTCTGTCAACGCATGATTTACAGCGTGTTACCCTCATCTTCTCTGCACCAAGACAAAAGAAGACAACTCAAATCACCCGACATACTTTTGCCGAACCGCTTTCGGAAGTTTGGACGCTACGAGTTGGTATGACTCTCTAATCCACTCCTTCACCAGCGTATCCTCCACTTGCTCATAATACACGTCGCTCCAGTGCTTCTTGTTCCAATGCCAAGCAGGAGCCACAGCCGAGTATTGACCCCGAAGCTCCTCATTCCTGTCTGGCGACAACTTCAGTGCAAACCTTGGAGCAGAAGCATCCTTCATATCATGCTTGCCACCGCCCAACCAAAGGCACACGAAGATTTTTCCTTCCAAACGGAAGGTGATGATGTCATCCCCAAACGGCTGGTCCTCAGTTACGCCATAGAGCGACAATGTGTATTCCCGTATTTGTTCTATATTCATTTCCATACAAAGTTTTTCTTTCCCAACATTCCGTGTCTGCAAAACACGACATGAATTTTAGCGCAACTCCCTTGCCTCGTCCACTCTTATAATAATGCGTCGATAAAGCGTTAAAGCAGGTGTCCCACTGTCAGTCACTTCAAGGATGACGTGAATATCCTTCCCCGCAGCATCCAACGGAACATCCACATCACACACAGAAGCATTTCCATGACGGATGATCACGTCCTTCTTGTAAGCACTTGGCTCACGATAGACCTGCCAATTAAAGGTCAACGCATCGTTATCAGGGTCACTTGACTCTGACGCATCAAGCCGTAAAGTGCCACCTGGTTTCACCTTGCGAACGAGCAGCCTCCGCGACTTGTCACCATCCACCACAGGCACAGGATGATGATTGACCTTATCATAATCGGGAGTGGTCGCCCACAACATTCTCGCCACAAAGTCATTCCATATATGCGTTTTCCATCGTGAGATTGCGGCACTGCCCTCTTTGCTGCTGGGGTGCATATAATAGGGGTCATACAAGGCTTCATCCTTGCCCGACCGCGTAATGAAGCTCATGCCTCTGATTCCTGCCACACGCATTGTGTCGAAGCGTCCACCCCACCCTCCATAATCAACATACTCGGGAACATTCAGCCCATTGTCAAGAAGATACATAAAAGATGGAGAATCACCTTCCCACACCCATGCACGCATAGGATAGGCATCACCAAGAGGTTTACGGCTCATGATATTGCTCTTTACCCAGCTGTCATCCATGGGCCATCCGTAAATTTGTGTATTGCGGATATACAGAATGGAAGGATAGTTGTGTGCTATCCAAGCTCCAGCGTCATCTTGTCCAAGAATATCATAGATGCGGATTTTGCCGATAAACTCCTTGAACTTCTTGTCACTGCGTGTGTTGCTGACTTTCCAAATAGCCTGCGCAATGTTGTTCATGCCACCCCACGCAACAAGCCACACTGGACGTTTGTCGTTCTTCCTATCGACACAAGCGATGATATGGTCAGAGCCTGGCGAATCCTTGCCCTCTCCCACACCATCCATGTTAGATTTCGTCTGTCCACGTTTAACAATGGACTTGAGATAGTCGGCATCGGGATAGCCAGCAGAATGATGTTTCAAATTGGGCAACACCTCGCAAAATTTATCCACGACTTTCTTGATGGAATCCACTTTGTCGGGGTAGTCCGTCCACACCTGCGAGCTAATCAACCCTTCTATATCCACCATGTCGGAACACACAAGCAAGTGAACCATCGACTCAATGTCATCAGGATCAGTGCCACCAAGGTCGGTGGTCACAATGAGCCGCTGACGTGTTGTGTCACCTGCACTGATAGCAACCACTCCGAAGAGAGCAACCGCTAACAATGTAAAAAGTTTCTTCATCAAGACTTATGTTTTAAGATAAAAAAGGTTATTACTTCATCATTATCTTGAAAACCAGCGAGGTGGCAAAGTCCAACTTGCTGGGACACGAAATGACAAGACCGTCAGGAGTCTGACGCCACTTCAACTTGCCGTCATATCCCAACAGCGACACACGCTTCACTTTCTCCTGCCCTTTACTCAAACTACGGATAGTCAGCTGGCTACCAGCCTCAGGCACAGCCAAGGTAAAGGCATAGAGGCTGCCATCCTTGCCCACGGTGAAGCGGATGTCTTGCGACGAAAAGCGGAAGTCGGCATGATGCTTGCCAAGTCCGCCACCAGGCAGTTTCTTCAGTCTTCCATTCACCATTTCGCCCTCGCCAAGGGTGCGCCATGCCCTGCTGCCATAGACAGCCTCGCCGTTCACCTGCATCCACTGCCCCACCTCTTCAAGCATGGTGACACACTCCTGCTCGATGCTGCCATCTGGACGCATGGGGATATTGAGTGCAGCATTGCCATCACGGCAGATAGCCTCAATGATGAAGCGAATCATCGAGCCAGCATCGTAAGTGAAACCAGGGGCATAGAACCAGTCGCCCACGGGTGCCTCGCGAATCCAAGGCTGCGAAGCGTTGATGGTGTCGGGGAAATCGAACTCGGCAGTATTCACCGCACCGTTCGTAGGATTGCGGAACTTGATGATGCTGAAAGCATCCACCTTGCCACGCTTCTTCAATACGCGGTTGTAGTAATCAGCCATGACGGTCTGCATGGCATTACACTTATAGCCCGTGCCAGTGCCGTCGCCCGTAAAAGGCCCTTGCACCGTGCCATCGGTATAGATGAAGTCGGGGTCGTAGTGGGCGCAAACATCCATCATGCGCAGTACCCACTGCGTAGCGTACCACTTGCAGTAGTCCAAATGTCGGGTGAAGATGCCAGCCTTGGGCGGCGACCAAGGCGAATGCGCCCTTTCGTCCACCGTCTCATACTCACGCAGGTCAATGCCATAGAGCAAACGTGGGTCGTAGCCCTGCCACCACTTGCCCTTGCCATCTTCGAGCGTGAGGTGTCCGTCGTAGGGCACACCAGCCTTCTCACCCTTCGAGTCCGAACCGAAAGCCGTCTGCCACCACCACCAGGTGTATTCATGATGGAAGGTGACACCATAGCGCATGCCGTATTTGTGACAAGCATCCGCCCATTCACGCAGGATGTCGCGCTTCGGCCCGATGTTCACCGAGTTCCAAGGCTGATACTGCGAGTTCCACAGGTCGTAGTTGTCGTGGTGTACACCCTGAATCATCAGGAAGCGCGCACCAGCCTTCTGATAGAGCCGCGTCAAAGCCTCAGGGTCGAGCTTGGTGGGATTCCAGTCGCGCAGCACCTCCTTATAACCAACCTCCGACGGATGCCCATAGCGATTCAAGTGGTTGCGATAGGCCTGATGATTCTCCCGTTCCTTGTACAGATGACGGGCATACCAGTCACCGCTTTCTCCAGCCGCTTGCGGACCGAAGTGTACCCAAATGCCAAACTTCGCATCGCGCAACCACTCGGGCGTGCCGGGATAGTTCTGCTCAATGCTCTCCCAACTGGCTTTGTATGGACCATCAGTGATGGGGATGTCGAGCTGCACCTCCGCAAACTCATTGCAATCGCCCATCTTCACCGAACCCACAGGCAGCGGTGCTGGAATCTCAGGGAAAGCAGGCAACTGCGGCATCACACCCTCCTCCAATGTCTGTTGCGCACGGATGCCAGAGCACACCATGCAAGCCAATGCTGTCGTAACTAAAATCTGTCTCATCATCTATTTGTTAATTAAATTTCCTTTGCCCAAGCGGCACGTTCATGATTATCAGCGACAAAGATACTGAATTTTTCTGTATCACGAACTAATCTCGCCAAAGAATTTGACAAGCCAACAGCATACCCACGAAGAGGCATCATCAAGCACCCCGAAAGACAGGCACGAAACACCTCAAAATCGGAGTCGGGGACTCCGATTTAGAGGCTGTGGAAGCACACCGTGCGATGAGGTTTTTGGGGAGTCACTATCAGACCTTCCTGCCAGGGAACAAGAAACACTTTCGGCGCACTTCGGTGTCGTGACTTATTGGGTATCATAAAAGCGTTACGCCAAATTTCCAAATGAACAAACGCCATTTTTCCAAACGAAATCCCGCCAAATTTCCAAATAATCTTCGGAAATGAATTGAATTACAAAGAAATGTACTACCTTTGTACAAAAATACAATTCCATGGAATATAAGAACCGAATCGCAGACCAATTGCTACATGATAAATTAGAGGCAATGGGAGCAGTCTTGATAGAAGGCCCCAAGGCTTGTGGCAAAACAACGACAGCAGAGCAACAGGCTAAAAGCATTATTTATATGGATGACCCTACAAAACAGCAGCAATACAAACAGATGGCACAAACAAATATCCGCTTTTTGCTTGAGGGGGAAACGCCACGTTTGATTGATGAATGGCAGGAAGTTCCTCAATTTTGGGATGCCATCCGATTTGAAGTAGATCATAGAGACGAGGATGGACAATTTATGCTTACTGGCTCTGCGGTGCCTGTTGAGGCAAAAGATATTCATCACACAGGTACAGGAAGATACGGATGGCTTACCATGCGTCCGATGAGTTTGTGGGAATCAGGAGACTCCACGGGTGAGATAAGCCTATCGGAGCTGTTTCTTATGCCGAATAAAATAGGAGCCTCGAATAAACTGACATTGCCGATGCTTGCATTTGTCATTTGCCGTGGCGGGTGGCCTAAGGCTTTGCAAAAGAAAACAGAAAAGGCGGCACTGTTACAGGCAACAGAGTATTATAAGGCTATCACGAATAGCGATATTTCACGCGTTGATAATGTAAAACGGAATACAGAACGGGCAAAGAGAATTATGCGTTCTTATGCCAGACATCAAGGCTCACAAGCAAGTATCGCTACAATCCTTGCAGACATATCAACAAATGAGCCAGAGGATGTCAGTGATGAAACGATAGATTCATACCTTACTGCTTTGCGGAAGATATTTGTAATAGAGGACATGCCGGCATGGAATCCCAATTTGAGGAGTAAAACTGCTGTTCGCACATCGGATACAAGGTACTATGTTGACCCTTCAGTTGGTGTGGCAGCTCTTGGTTTAGGTCCTAATGATTTGATTAACGATTTGAATACATTTGGGCTGTTCTTTGAAACAATGTGCATTCGCGACCTTAGGGTTTATGCAGATGCCTTAGATGGCTCTGTTTATCATTATAGAGACAAGAACGGCTTGGAATGCGATGCGGTAGTACATTTGCGTAATGGCTCGTATGGCCTCATCGAGATAAAATTGGGCGGAGAAAAATTGATTGAAGATGGCGCAAAAACTTTAATGGCACTTTCAAGTATCATAGATACGTCCCGAATGAAAGCTCCTGCTTTTTGTATGGTGCTGACAGGCGTTGGCGATTTTGCCTACAAGCGAACAGATGGAGTCTATGTTGTACCTATTGGATGTTTGAAAAATTAAACATGAAACTAAATAAAAGAAACAATCCAATTTATGCCAACATAGTAAGTTTATAGATATAGTCACACGGAGAGGCATCAGCAAACACCCCGAAAGACAGGCACGAAACACCTCAAAAAAACGGAGTCCCCGACATCGACCAACCGATGTCGGGGACTCCGTTTTTGAGGGCTGTGGAAGCACACCACACACAAAAGCCTTTTGTGGTCAACATCTGACCTTCCTGTCAGGGGACAAAAGAAACTGTTGCTCGCTGTGACACGACCTGTTTTTGGAGAAGTCTTTAACAAAAAGTCTTGCAAAAGTTTGGTCGTTCCAATCTTTTTTCGTTAATTCGCAACCGAATGAGCGGCAACACTCTTTGCGGCACTTCGGTGTCGTGGCTTATTGATTCAATAGAAGCGTTATGCTCTTTCTTGCAAGCTGAAAACCTGAGAAATTTGCAAATTTCGAGAAGGCTCGTATGCCACACTCAAAAAGAAAGAAGTTGGACATTGCGACTTCACGCCTTGTGCGTGGAATTGTCGAAACCATCTTTTTCTTTTGGAGCGATTCTCAGGACCTTCAACTTGAAGATGTGGACATACAGTCTCCACGTTTCTTTGTTTAAGGAAAAAGTATTATGACAAAAAAGAAAAAAGATACAAAGTCAATAGATTTAGCGGCTCAATCCGGGGCGGCTTACGAAGTTGTGCATAGGTATGGATTTGCCTCAAAAGAACATTTAGTATCTTATTCTGGTGTTGATAATGAAAATGGAAGGAAGCTTGCACGTGGACTAAAGAAAATAGCTGAGAGTAAAATCAATGAGGACTATGCCTCCCAAAATATAAAACAACAAGCGGGATTTTCTGCAGAAGTCAAATATACCGCTCGCCAAAATGCAGAAAAAATCATATCTGGATCGAAAGAAAAATACTATAGGACCGATGATTTAGGACATGTCAACGACCCGTTAGTTGACCATGTGTTGCTTGATGAAGATGGGAGAATCGTTTTAGGATCTAGCGAACAAATGAAATTTGTAGGAAATTCACCCAAAGCTTGTCTAAATAAACTTGTATCTAAAGAATTCCAAAAATATATTGATGCTGATAATAAAATTACAGTCCCACATGATTTTTACCAGGATGTTTTTCAAGAAGCTGAAACGAGAATCCAATTTTTGCAGCAGCAACTTGATCGAGCAAACTCTTCCGGAAATCAAGAATTGGCAGATAAGCTAAAAAAGAAGATTGCAAAATACAATAAAATAAGATCCTTAATTAGGGATAGCGGTATCACGAACAAAGAGGCTAAAGAAGCTCGCCAACATCCTAAATTATCTATTGCAAAAGATATTGCGAGAATTTCACACCGCGCAGGAGTTGAACAAGCAAAAACAGGGGCATTTGTTGGAGGTGGAATCTCTTTGATTAAAAATACAATTAGTGTTATTAAAGGAGAAACCGAACCATTTGACGCAGCAAAAGCTGTTGCTTTAGATATAGGACAAGGGGCTATTGTAGGTTACACAACAGCTTTTGTAGGTTCTACATTAAAAGCAGGAATGCAAAATGCTTCAAATTCTACAATCAGAGCCATATCTAAGACAAATGCGCCTGCTATGATTGTAACTTCGACTATCGACTTGGGTAAATCTATGACACGCTTTGTCAAAGGTCAAATTTCGGGTGTTGAACTTTTAGAAGAAGTAGGAGAAAAAGGTACGGGGCATATAAGCAGTGCGATGTTTGCTATTTATGGGGCACAGAACGAAGCGTATAATATAGAATGAGGCAAAAAGTGAGTAAAGCCGTTTATTTACAAAGAGTTGCGAGGTTTTGACAGTTGAGGCTGTACAAAACGAAACGTTTACATAGGCTTACGTTTGCTTTACGTTTGACAGATTTTCGTTTACGCCCGTGAGACAATAGATTTACGCACAATGGGCTGCACGTTTACGCGTGTGGCCTTTTTTGTTTGTGAGTGGGTAATTCTTTGTCTGCTGGCGTTTTACGCCTCTGTGGGCGTTTTATCATGCCTTGATTTGAATGGTGTTATAATGACGTTGAACTGGCTGTTTAAGGTGCTC
>CAMWJL010000118.1 GCA_947174565.1 uncultured Prevotellaceae bacterium
GCATTGTCATCGTGAGGAATGGTGAGATTGTCGATTCGTTCTATTCACTCATACAGCCGGAACCCAACTATTATAATTACTGGTGCTCACAAGTTCACGGACTATGCCGTGAAGATACCGAAAAGGCACCTGTATTTCCCAAAGTATGGGCAAAGATCGCACCTCTGATTGAAGGACTGCCACTGGTAGCACACAACAAACCTTTTGACGAAAGTTGCCTAAAAGCTGTTTTTCGTGTTTATCAGATGGATTATCCTAACTATGAGTTTCACGACACTCTTTGTGCCTCTCGCCGCTGTTTTCCCCTTTTGAATTGTACACAGCGGCAGAAAAGTGTGGCTATCGTTTGGAAAATCAATACCATACACATAGAAACATGCGTGGATAACAAGAGAGATTTTGTAACCCGAAATTGTATAATCATTAATTTTTTCCATATATGCAGATTTTCATAAAACAAACAATCGACAGCCTACTCAAGGACTTGGGCTATGAAGAATGGGACGATGTGGATGAAGATGCCCTGTTGTTCCAACAAGGTTATAATGGTTATGTTATAGAAGTTGAAGATGGGGAAATCTTTGAGATTCCAGAAGAAACAGAAGGTCAAATCATTGACGAGGACACTGCGTATTATATGAACATTGAGGTATTGGAGGGTATTTTTGCAAAGGAAGAAATTGAAGGTATCCTTACATCTGGTTTATATAAACTTAAAAGTGATTTAATTATTCCTGAAGAAGATTTTGATTAAACGTAATTCATTATGTTGTATATAACCGATTGGAGCATCAATATGCTCAAAAAAGAATATCCCAATTATGCCATAAACTCAAATTGCCCCCATAAATCATGGCAGAAAAGCCGGTATGTTCAACTTTTTATTGATGGATATGACCACGATTTACATTACGAATATAGGATTGACGGTGGATGGAATGGCAGGGTTGAACTTCACTTTGAGGGAAACTGGGATACCAAATATAGTGCATTGATTGATTATTTGATAGACAATACCCAGAACTGCGATGAACTAAAATGGTCAGAATGGACTTATGGTTACCGTTGTCAACATTCGTGGAAGATAAACACAATAGAAGAGTTGTATCAAATAATGTCGTACATGATGGAACTCTTTGGCAAACTTATCAAGGAGTTTTCTTCGGAAAGCCCTACACTCAAGAAGCAAACGATTGAATGTGATGCAACTCTACCCATGCAAATTGACACAGTAGATGTTTTTGAAAAAAGCTATAAGGAGATAGTACGACTTCCGTTAGCCATCCCTAACTATCAAAGAATTTACTGTTGGGAAGAGAACAATGTCAAATGTTTGCTCGATGATATATTTGAGCATATTGCTACCAACAAAACGACACCCTACCGTTTGGGAACAATAATACTTCATTCACATAATGGTAAATATGACATCATTGACGGGCAACAAAGACTTGTGACATTGGCTTTGTTGCTCTCCGAGATTGGCGTAAAAACTGGATTGTTAAATGAAACATTCTCATCCCAACGATCAATAGAATATGTTGCGTACAATAAGCACCTCATCCACGAGTATATACAACGACATTTAAGTATCCGTAATCATGTTGAGAAACTATTGGATATGCTGGAGTTTAGCGTGCTTGTTTTGCAGAACACTTCCATTGATTTGGCATACACATTTTTCTCCAACCAGAATTCTCGTGGGGTAGCACTCACTGATTACGATCTTCTCAAAGCCCACCACCTCCGATACATTCCATCTGCTTTTGAGCAACAGTCAAAACACGCTGCAGAGGTATGGAACAAAATGATAGAAAACGGTAGGAGTGAAAACGACCAAACAACAACACCTGATTATGTACGAACTTTAGACATTTACATATACCGTCTGCGAAAATGGATGCGCAAGAAAGAATGCGATGATAGCACAAGCAATTATAGAATTAAGAGAGAATATGAAGCAGCTCCTATTGTTGAAGAAATACCTCCTTTTGGCGAGAGGTTTTATTTCAATGAACCGATTCAAGGAGGTACGCATTTCTTCTCGTATGTAGAACAGCATAGAAACAAATACCGATTATTTAGTAAGACCAAGGAATACACAATTTTTCACAACACGATACAAGGTGGCAGCAACCAATGGTATCGCGATATCATTGAAAGTGTATTGTTCTGCTACTTTCTTAAATTTGGAGAATACTATCTTTCCGATGCACTTGTGGTAATCATGAGAATCCTGCTACAACATAGGTACACAAAGCCGCGAGCCATAAAGTCTTCCATTGTGCAATATGCAGGAGATTCGGAGTTGGTGTTGATTATTGACCAAGCGACTTCGCCCACATTCTTTCTTGCAGAAGCAAGAAATATTGCGAAAGACTTGTCATATCCAGCACGCCAAAGTATGTCTCCCATCATGCGCTCCATGAGGATGAAAGCGTCAAACATAACAAAAGAACTGGAACAAAACATGGTTGTTGAATCATTTAAAAACTTGAATCGATGAAATATACTCCCGAAGAAATAACAAAGAAGGAACTATTTTACACAATTCCAATCTATCAAAGATTGTTTGAGTGGAACACAGAGAATATCATTACACTCTTGGAAGATTTGAAGAAAGAGTATAAGCATCCCACTGGAGAGGGTGACTACTATATTGGTATGCTGACATCTACAAAAGACAACGAACTAGTAGATGGTCAGCAACGATTTACGGTCATGATGCTTTTGGGATGTGTGTTACAAGATTATTACGAGGAATGGAAAAAGTTTCTTACAGCAGGTAATAAGTCACGTATTGATTTCACCTCCCGCCCGTTAGATAGCACCTATCTACGGTCTCTTATTGAACACAAAGGAGAGGATAGCCAATCTTTCAAAAACCTAAAGATGAAAAACGGGTATGAGAAGATTAAAGAGTTTATGGAAGATGCTCAAATGATTCCCCCAGAAGAACAATGCCCCTTTGCTTCGTATATATTTCACCACATGTGCTTCTTCATATCCAACCTTCCAGAAGGATATAGTCCACGAGACCTCAATAAGTATTTTGAGAGAATGAATACTTCCGGAAAGAATCTAGAACAACACGAGATTCTTAAAGTTAAGCTTCTCAAAAACTTAGATAATGATATCGATAGATACATGCTGTTGTGGAATAAACTTGCAGATGTTGATACGCTATTAATCCGCAGAAGAAAAGATGAGAACATTGAATATATTAAACGGCAAGCATTGACATCCGATATTGAGACCATTTTTTCCAATAATCTCATTAACGGTTTGAAAGAGGACACGCATCATAATGACATTTCCATTGGAGAGCTTGAAATGGTTGCAGAGGCACCGAAAAGTGAACACGAAACAAACAAGGATTCACGATGCGCCTTGTCCTTCCCCTACTTGTTGTTGCAAGTACTTTACAGGAAATTAGACAAAAAGATAAACTGCACGATTAACGAGTTTTTTAAGCCAAGCAATCTGCTTACTATATTTGAGGAGTACCTGCCTTTTAGTGGGAATGATGTTAACAAGGAGGATATAAAGGATTTCATGGAGAGGTTAGTCAAGGCTCGCCTTGCGCTTGACATTTGTTTTATCCGACCCACTGAATACGGTTATTCTTTGGACATGAATCTTGGCGAAGACAATAGTACACTTAAAAACCTGCTGATGTTCCAATCCATGTTGTATGTATCATCCTCCAATTATACTAATTACAGATGGTTCAATTGGCTAATGGACGAAGTGGATAAAAATGGAATACCCGATGCAGAAGGTTTATACGGCTCTCTAAAGAGCCGTATTGATAAAGAGTTTTCGCTTCCATTATATAATGAATTGCTATATAAGAGAGATAATCGTTATTGGTTTTGGAGGCTTGATTTCCATATCTGGCAACACCGCAAAGAGTTTTTTGAAAAGGATTCACCAGAGATAAATATAGCGGAAAACTATATTTTCAAGCGAAATCGAAGCATTGAACACGTAGCTCCACAAACTCCGCAAAGTAATTCCATGATGAAATGGGATAACACGAAGGAAGACGAGACATTGCGTGATAGTTTCGGAAACTTGGTAATGATTTCGCAAGGATTAAATTCTGCTTTAAGCAATGAATCGTATGAAGTCAAAGTTGCCCATGTAAAGTCTTATTGTAATGGCTCGAAATCAGGCTCCATTGAAAGTTTGAAATTATTGCTTTTGCACAAAGATTATCCTAACGGATGGACGCGAGAAGCAATTAAAAAACATGGAGAAAAAATGTACGACTTGTTAAAAGATTCCTTAATAAAATAATTACTTTTTCTCATAAAGATGTCATTTCCAGAAGCCTCTGCCTCTATTTGGCAGAGGTTTCTGTTTTCTTTGCACCATCATTTCAAAAATCAAATATGATGGTAGATATATATGACTATGACATTCAATGTATCGAGAGTGAAATACTGATTCAGTACAACAGTCATGATTATACGGAGTTCGACTGCCTGTTAGAACTTCGCAAGCGCATGATAAACAGAAGAGTGCTGGTACACCAAGAGGACATCTTGCAGCATATCGTTAACTTTAATGATGCTCTTACAGCGGCATTAAGGGAAATGTATGACAGGGCACATCGTATATGGAACAGCATCAAAGAAAATGACGTATATGGTGATGACGTGGAACTGGCAGCCAAATGCTTTTTAAGCAGTAAATATCCCGAACTTCACCCAATTCAAGGCGAAGACCGTGAAGAACTATGGAATGCTTTGTGTGATAGTGGTTGGAATCATTTATATGAAGACGGAGTTTCACTACCGACACTTACGTTGCCAAATAACATTAACACTTCCTTTGACTCGCTCATTGGCATGGACTGTCCACCGCCAAACTGGAACGAAGGGCTTGACCGTAAACTAACCAAAGACTTACATCTCAGCAGTGCTTTCCACAATCTTTTCGACCACATGAACTTCGCTATCACGGATTTTATATATGTACGAGAGTTTGAAATTAAAATCAATATCGAAATCAACAAGAAAGTATCATGACATGCATGGAAAAAAAAGAATGCCAGTTCCATCGAAAACTGGAGTTACAAACAGACTATCCAATAGAGGAAGTCTGGAATACCAAGCACACGTTAGCCCAACTTATAGTGCCACGCCTTCAGGCATTTAAGGCTCTTGACAAGCATGGGGTTTGCCCGGCCTTTAAGGATATGCAAGAGTGGAACAATGCCATTCAAAAAATGATTGATGCTTTCGAGTTGATGGAATACGTCAATGTTCTGTCTGATGCGGAAAAAAACGTCATTGACGAAGGATTGGAACTTTTTTGTAAGCATTATCGCAATTTATGGGATTAAAGTATTGACAAGCATGGGGGTTAATAGAATAACTGAAAAGCAGAGATATGAAACAAAATAAATAAATAAATCTATCATGACAGTACAGGAATTATTTAATCAGTTCAGTTTTGACGACATTGTCAAGGCTTTGCAGAACACACACCGAAATGATGAGTCAATATGCGACTTGGCTTCTTACAAAGAGGCATTTGACACGCTTTGCAATATCAAGTTTGAGGGCAAGGGTGGCAAGGTTACTTTTGACGTAACACCACCTGAACATCGGTTTGACCCAGGCAACCTTCCTTTGCTTGCAAACGATGTGGAAGGCGACCTGTGGGAAAACATTGTCGGCAAAGAGGTCGTAAAGCCGGAAGACAATCCTTTTACTGATGCAGAACTTATAGCTGCCATTCTTTGGGGTGCAACCTTTTATGGTTTCAATCCACATGAAAAATGGGAACCCAACGAAGTGTTCTATACTAAATATGGAGAACGAGCACAACAAATTGAGCGAAAACTCTATCTGCCATATCTCAGGAATAAGAGAAAAGCTTCTGAACTAAAAGATTTCTCTTTACCGATGCCGTTTGGCGTTACATTCTCATTGGAGGATTGGGATCTGATAGAATGCCGTAAAGAGCATCAAAACAGACAAAAAAGAAAACGGTATTATCGCATGGAGAAGAGATACAAATGGTTGATGAAACTTGACAAGCGCCACCATTTAATTGATACGATTAGAACCTCAACGGGGGGTGCTCATGATGTATTGGCAGAAAGAATACTCAATGCCAAAGCTATTCATGAGACATGGTATGAATCGCATACATACGGGAAAAAAGACCGAATTGAATATATCACTGATTTAATTGGCTACTATTCGTCAGTTTTCAGCACTCTTTTTACTGATGTCAATGAAATCAACATTATTGTTTATACTTCTCAGGACTATTCTTTAGCAGACAATGAATATCAGTCTTTAAAGGATTTTTTTGCTTCTTTTTTTAAAGATACTCAGTGGAACTTGTTGCAAGGTTGTGACAACCATATAGGTCTTGAACTTTCCATGCAATTCATCGGTATATCTAATTTAACGTAAGTAATAAAAAAAGAGAAGCAATTCTCCAATCCGGAAGAATTGCTTCTCTTTTCTTTCTACTTATCACAATATTCTAATTCAATTTCTTTCCCTCAATACGTTTCGCTTTGGCTTCCGAAGTCTCCGATAACTGACCTTTCAAATATTCCTCGATAATCAGACCTGCGACAGGAGCAGCTAAATCGGCACCAAAGCCACCGTGTTCTATATAGACACAAACAGCAATCTTGGGCTCGTTCATTGGGGCAAAACCGATAAATACCGAATGGTCGGCACCCAGATTCTCCACGGTGCCCGTCTTGCCACAAATGGGATAAGTGGTCTTGATACTGGTGGCCGTTCCCTTGTCGACAGCCCATCGCATACCTTCAACCACAGGCGGATAAGCCTCTGGCTGCACCTTGGTCTGACGCTTGGTCAGATACCGTTTGTTCTGCGTATCTTTATGGATATGGGGCACGTAGAACCAGCCTCTATTTGCAATGGTTACAGCCAGATTACAGAGTTGCAACGGTGTGCAGGTCACATCCCCTTGCCCCATACCGGCCCACCAGATAGTCTTACCATCCCAGCCATCCTTATAGCGACGATTCAAATAGTCTGCCCCGGCCAACAGTCCTCCCTGCTCACCCTCAATGTCAATATGCATCGGGCCACCCAGCCCCATGCTCTGCATATAGGAGCGCCAGATGGTGATAGCCTCATCGCGAGTCTCATACATAAAATCATCGTTGATCATTGAAGCAAAGGTCATCAAGAACCATGTATTGCACGACTGCGCCAAAGCATCTTTCAGAGCCAACGGTGAACGATGCTTGTGACAGCCCACCTTGATATTACCATCAGTGATTCCCTCTTTACACTCCACAGTAGTCTCGGTGGTGATGATACCTTCTGAAAGAAGTGTCAGCGCCTGAGCCGTCTTGAAGGTAGACCCAGGAGCTTGTGGCTTACCAATGGCCTGACGGACATCGCTTCCATTAGGGGTGTTGGTAGCGATGCACAGAATCTCGCCATTATCGGGATTGATAGCAACGACACTGCCTGTCTTACCTTTCAACAACCGCTCACCCAGCTGCTGCAACAAAGGGCGAATAGTCAAGGGGCCATCCGTCGGCAATTGTTGGGCACTGATCATGGAAAAGCCCATCACCAGTGCTGCAAAAAGTGATATAACCTTCTTACTCATCCATCTGGAACAGCGGATCCTCAGGCATTACCATAACGGGCTGCGTCTGATCAGCCTGCATCACCTTTGCAGGAACAAACTCATTCGG
>CAMWJL010000119.1 GCA_947174565.1 uncultured Prevotellaceae bacterium
CCCCCCCCTGTTTTTTTTTCAAGCCTAAGACGTCATACGAGATTGCTCTACGTCTCGTGGGCTCGGAGATGTGTTTAAGATACAGCCAAGCACCCCCTAAGCACTCCCCAAGTAGCATTGTTGATAAAGAAAATGGGAGATGCTTATGTGTCGATGAAAGAGATTGCCGAACAGTGTGGTATTAAAGATCTAAAATATTTCCGTGAGAGCTATATTACCCCAGCATTGGAATTGGGGGTGATAGAACGGTTATATCCAAATCAACCCAAGCATCCGCAGCAGAAGTATCGGAAAGCCAAGTCATAAAACTAACATGAGTTCGGTGGATTCACGTTAAATTATGCGTCCTTCGGGGGTCCAATAATCATTTTTGACCGCTCGCTGTGTGCGCACACAGCGGCACTGGCTTACATTTTTTTCGCAAATCCCTTGGTAGTATCTCTGAAATGCTGTAATTTTGCCGTTATCACTATTCTACTTAACACGATTTACTGAACTAATACAGCATTTGTGTATGACAGCACAAAAAGATATTTCACTCATGCCACCTATGCACACGGACGTGCTCATCGTGGGCGGTGGGCCTGCAGGGGCGGCGGCGGCACTCACCTGTCTCAACTACGGGATAGGGTGTCTGCTGGTGGAGGCGAAAGCCTATCCGCGCCACAAGCTCTGCGGGGGACTGCTCACTGCCAAGGCGCGCTATCTGCTCAAGACGCTCGTCAGTGACGAGGTGGCACAGGAGTGTCTGGAGGCCTGCGTGGTGAGCCGCGAGACGGAGTTCTCGCTGTGGAACGGCGTGCAGGGCGGCGACTTCGAGCAGGTGGTGAAGGTCACTCCACAGGAGCCTATCACGCTGGTGGACCGTGTGCGCTTTGACGAGTGGCTGGCACGCCGATTCGAGCAGGTGGGCGACCAGTGTCGCCACGGGCGGCTGATAGAGGGCGATGCCGTGACTGCCATTGATTTTGAGCATCATGTGGCCACTTTGGCTTCGGGCAGACGCGTTGAATACCGCAGCATCATCGCTGCCGATGGGGCTAACAGCTTTGTGGAGAAATGCGCCATCCAGCAGTCGGGCGGCAAGTGGGTGTCCCGTCGCGCGACGACGCCCGACGCTTTCTGTCTGGAGACGGAAGTGCCTCGTGCGTTGTGTCCCGACCTGACGGGCGTGCGCATTTATTTCGGTGTCGTGCCATGTTCCTACGCATGGGCGTTTGCCAAGGGCGACCATGTGTGTCTGGGGCTGGTGGGAGAGCCAGGCGATTCGCGCGACTTGAAGGCGACTTTCCATGAGTTCCTCGTCCATGTGGGCATCGCCTCTCCCGAGAGGCTGAGCATCCATGGTGCGATGCTTCCGTTGGGCAACTACATGGAGAAGCCTGTGCAGAAGAAGTGGCGGCTCTTCTTTGTGGGCGACGCTGCCGGATATGTTGACCCTCTCACGGGCGAGGGCATTTACAGCGCGATGCAGAGTGGCGTGTGGGTTATCGAGAGCCACTGGGCCACTATTGCCAACAACCGAGTGGCGCACTCTATGTCCCCGACTCCTGAGCAGCGGAAGGCGGTGGATGAATTGCTGGCTCATATCTACCTCAACCGCATGAAGCACCTGCGACGCTTTGTCCGCAAGTCCAGAGGCTACCAACGCTGGCTGATGCACCCTCGCGTCAAGCCGCTCTTCCTGCGCTTGGCACCGCGCCATCCACGTTTTGTCGAGTACTTCTACACCACGCAGATTGAGCACGCCTCGCTCCACTCCTTCCCACGCATCGTGTGGCGTTATCTGACAGGCAAGATTTACCCCCCCCCATTGAACCCTTTGTCATCTTGTGCGATGAGATGAAAAAAATAAGGCGGCACGTCCTCACGGATATGCCGCCTCTTCATTGTGTTCTATATATGAATGTGTTGTCTCTTTAATGATGACGTGTCACTTTATGTATCATTTGTGAACCACGCGGTCGCGCAGCTCGGCGAGCTTGCCGCTGTTCCAGCGTTCGGTGGTGCCCACCAGATAGCCCGTGATGCGCTGCAAGGTGTCAATGTCGGTGGAGCCGCACTTGGGGCACACCTCCAGACCCTCGGTGGCATCCTCGTAGCCGCAGTGCATGCAGCGGTTGCGGTTGTGGTTCACCGAGCCGTAGCCGATGTTGTACTTGTCCATGAGGTCCACGATGTTCATGATGGCCTCGGGGTTGTGCGTAGCGTCGCCGTCAATCTCCACATAGAAGATGTGTCCGCCGCGTGTCAGCTCGTGGTAAGGACCTTCAATCTCCGCCTTGTGGCGAGGAGAGCAGTGGTAATAGACGGGCACATGGTTGGAGTTCGTGTAGTAGTCCTTGTCGGTGATGCCGGGGATGATGCCGAACTTCTTGCGGTCGCCGCGCGTGAAGCGTCCTGCCAAGCCCTCGGCGGGGGTGGCGAGCACGGAGTAGTTGTGCTGGTAGCGCGTGGAGAACTCGTTCACGCAGTCGCGCATGTAGGTCACAATCCTCAGACCTAACTCCTGCGCCTCTTCCGACTCGCCGTGGTGCTTGCCGATGAGGGCTATCAGACACTCTGCCAAGCCGATGAAGCCGATGCCCAGTGTGCCTTGGTTGATGACCGACTCGATGGTGTCGTTCTCGCCCAGGTTCTCTGCCCCAATCCACAGTTTCGACATGAGCAGCTGGAACTGCTTCACATAGGCGGTCTTCTGGAACTGGTAGCGGTCGTCCAACTGCTTGGCAGTCACTTCCAACAGGTTGTCGAGCTTGGCGAAGAAGGCGTTGATGCGCGCCTCCTTGTCCTTGATGTCGCGGCATTCGAGGGCGAGCTTCACGATGTTGATGGTGGAGAACGAGAGGTTGCCCCTGCCCACCGAGGTCTTCGGACCGAAGCGGTTCTCAAAAACGCGTGTGCGGCATCCCATCGTGGCAATCTCGTACATGTAGCGTTTCGGGTCGTTGCTGTCCCACTTCTCGTGCTGGTTGAACGTGGCGTCGAGGTTCACGAAGTTGGGGAAGAAACGGCGTGCCGTCACCTTGCAGGCGAGGCAGTAGAGGTCATAGTTGGGGTCGCCTGGCAGGTAGCTCACGCCCTTCTTCTTCTTCCAGATTTGGATGGGGAAGATGGCAGTGGCTCCGTTGCCCACACCGCGGTAGGTGCTCTCGAGCAGCTCGCGGATGACGCAACGACCCTCGGCGGACGTGTCGGTGCCGTAGTTGATGCTGGAGAAGACCACCTGATTGCCGCCGCGCGAGTGGATGGTGTTCATGTTGTGGATGAACGCCTCCATCGCCTGATGCACACGGCTCACGGTGCGGTTGATGGCGTGTTGGCGAGCGCGCAGGATGCCCGTCAGCCCGTCGAGCGGACGGGTCACATAGTCATCGACCGGCGCGTCATACAGCTCCGAGAGGTTCTGACCCGTCATCTGCTCAATGTACTTCAACTCCTCCTTATAAGATGAGCGCACGAACGGGGCCATGTAGAAGTCGAACGCAGGAATCGCCTGACCGCCGTGCATCTCGTTCTGCGCCGTCTCCATGCTGATGCACGCAATGACCGAAGCCGTCTCGATGCGCTTGGCAGGGCGGCTCTCGCCATGACCTGCCATGAAGCCCCCGTTCAGGATGTGGTCCAGGGGGTGCTGCACACAGGTGAGCGACTTGGTGGGGTAGTAGTCCTTGTCGTGGATGTGGAGATAGTTCTCCTTCACCGCCTCGCGAGCGGCTGGCGACAAGAGGTAGTCATCGACGAACGGCTTCGTGCTCTCGCTCGCAAACTTCATCATCATGCCAGCAGGAGAGTCGGCATTCATGTTCGCGTTCTCACGCGTGATGTCCGTGTTCTTCGCCTCGATAATCTCCAGAAACATCGCCTTCGTCTTCGAGCGGCGCGCAATCGAACGCTGGTCGCGATAGGCAATGTATTTCTTGGCTACCTCCTTGCGAGGCGAGTTCATCAGCTCCAGCTCCACCATGTCCTGAATCTCCTCCACCGTCATCTGCTCACGACCGCGCATGCTGATGCGGTCCGTTATCTTTTGGATGAGTGCTTCGTCCTCACCCTTCTCCGTCTGGAACATGGCTTTGCGGATGGCGGCCTTGATTTTCTCCTCATTGTAGCCAACAATGCGGCCGTCACGCTTTCTTACAGTTTGAATCATATTTGGTTGGTTTTTTTGTGTATAGTTGTATGTCTGTGGATGGTTTCCAACCCGTTTCGGCACAGGCTTTCCACCGTCGGAAGAAGCCGATTCTCCCCCTGCCGAGTTGCCGCGGCTGTCGCGTTTGCAGTGTGCCGTAGAGGGGCGCACCGCCATCTGTCGGGTGTGAGATGTGCCTCTTGGTAATCCGTGTGCAAAGGTATGTAATGTTGGCAGAACGAGCAAAGGAATTGCTGTCTTTTTTTCAAGAAAATTCCTCTTTCGGACAACTTTTCGTTCAACAAAAAAACGCTACATGTTGACTATCAACCATGTAGCGTTTCAAAACGGAAAACTTTTTATTTTGTACAGGTTTTCTTCTTCTTCAAAAAAGAGGACGCTCGCGTCACACGCTATACCGTCAGACAAGCATCCAGCGTCTCCTTCAGGAAGGTCTTCATGTCGTGGTCCATGTGCTGCCCGATGAAGACGAGCTTCTGCATGCGGTCGCCAAACTCCTCGTCCCAGTCGGCACGCAGTTTCGGCTCAGCCTCGCGCAAGCGTTCCAGCTGCTCCTTGGGCATGGTGGCATACCACTGTCCGCAGTTCTTGAGCGAGAACTGCTTGCCTGCCTGCTCGAAGAGGTAGCAGATGTCCTCCTCGCCCTTGAACCAGCAGATGCCCTTGGCACGGATGATGTTCTTCGGCCACAGGCGTGCCACGAAGTCGTCGAACATGCTCAGGTTCATCGGACGGCGCGCAAAATAGACGTATGTGCCGATGCCGTACTCCTCCGCCTCGCCATGCTCGTGGTCGTGATGATGATGATGGTGGTGGTGATGCTCATGCTCGTCGTCGTCATCATCATCGTCGTCATGCTCATGATGGTGGTGGTGTTCATGCTCCTCCTCTTCCTCCTCCGTGGGGTTCTCGCCCTCCACGGCAGCGAGCCATGCAGCCGAGGTGGCCACCTTGTCAAAGTCGAAGAGGTTGGTGTGGAGGATGCGGTCGAAATCTACGTCGCCATAGTTGCACTCCACGATGTCCGCCTTGGGTTGCAGGGCGCGGATAATCTGCTTGATGCGCTCCAGCTCGTGCGCCTCCACCTCGGCGGCCTTGTTGAGCAGCACGATGTTGCAGAACTCAATCTGCTGGATGACAAGGTTCTCGATGTCCTCCTCGCCGATGTTCGGCTTTTGGAGGGCAGTGCCCGAGCCGAACTCGTCCTTCATGCGCAGGGCATCGACCACGGTGACGATGCTGTCCAGCCGTGGCACGCCAGCCGCCCAGTACTTCGGCTCCATCGTGGGGATGGAGCAGATGGTCTGCGCAATGGGGGCAGGCTCGCAGATGCCCGAAGCCTCGATGACGATGTAGTCGAACAGTTGCGACTTCACCAAGTCGGTGAGCTGCTCCACCAGGTCCATCTTCAGCGTGCAGCAGATGCAGCCGTTCTGCAAGGCCACGAGCGAGTCGTCCTGCTGGTTCACGACTCCGCCCTGCTGGATGAGGTCAGCGTCGATGTTCACCTCGCCGATGTCGTTCACGATGACCGCAAAGCGGATGCCCTTGCGGTTGGACAGGATTCGGTTGAGCAGCGTCGTCTTTCCGCTGCCGAGATAGCCAGTGAGCAGTAGTACAGGTACTTCCTTGAATGCCATAGTTTATCTGTGTTGTTAGTCTTGTTCCGTCGATGGATTCCGAACGGCAAAGATAGTGCTTTTCTTCCTAATCGCCTCACTTTTCCGCGAAAAAGTTGTGCCATGCGCCGAAGAATCCGTACCTTTGCAAGGCTGGCAGACCTTCTGCTGACAGCAAAGGAGTTGCCGCCACGGACGGTCGCGCGCTCCTGATGGTCTAACTATAATATATATGTATAAGGAAATGAAGAAACTGATGATGGTGCTCTCTGTGTTCGCCCTGTCGCTCATGGCACAGGCGCAGGACGAGGTGTTGCAGAAGTACACCGAAATGGGCGACGTGAACACGGCCTATGTCTCCAAGCGCATGCTGTCCGAGATGCCCGCAAAAGCGTTGGACGTGCCTGGCCTGTCGGGGATTACGGACAAGATTGAGCACATGAAGGTGCTTGTCTCTCGCGGCGACAAGGCTGGCAAGCAGATGGGCACGAAACTGCCCAAGCAGTTAGAAAGTGCTGGTTTCAAAACTGTTGTCAACACGGTGGAAGGCGGTCAGAACATTCAGGTGCTGCAATCGAAGAAAGACCCCACGCTCGTGGTGGTCATCGTCTATGCCAAGCCCCAAGCCACGGTCGTGAGCATGAAAGGCGACTTCTCCGACTGGCTGCCAGGCTTAGGAAAGTAAGTCTATTATTGGTCAAAATTATTGCGCATGATTGCCAATTATTGTTAAAGGAGACAACATCCCCCTTGTGTGTGAGTTTCGGTCGCAAGCGACCTTGTTGTAGCAAACAATAATTGGCAATCATGCGCAATAATTTTGACCAATAATAAAAAGGATGATTTGTGTGACAGCCTCAGAACCAGTAAGTCACGCCCACAGAGCCTTTCAGCAGGATGTCGAAAGGCTCGTCGAACTTGATGCCCTCAAAGTTATCGTTTGAGAACGTGGCAGTGCCCTCCATGTTGGCGGAGAAATGCTGGCTGAAACGGTAGTCGAACAGCAGGCCCGTGCGGAGCGTCCACAGGGCGTGCGTCTTGGTGTCCACGCGGCTCTCAAAACTGGGGTAGGCCTCGCCGTCATACATGATTTGACCCTCCTCGTTGCGCACGTCGGGCACGAGCAGGTCTCCATGCAGCTTCTTCTTGCCAGCGATGGAGAGTCCTGTGCCCAAGATGAAGTGTACACGGAAAGGGTGGAAGCGGTTCGAGTAGCTGGTGCCGCTGATGTCGAAGAGGATGTCGGCATTCGTCTCCAGCACGTTGAAGCGGAAGAACCCGCTGCCGCTGTAGAGCTGCTTCGGAATCCACGCCTCCTCCACCGTCTCGCGGTCCACACGGTTGCGCACGTTCTGATAGCTCAGGCTGCCCCTCACGCCGAATCCGCGCGCAAAGAACTTGCCCACATACACGTTGGCACCCATGCCCCACGCCTCTCCCCAGCGGAAAGGAGGGTGGTCGGTGATGTTATCCGCCACGGCGAAGTTGCTGCCCAGCTGTCCGCCCACAAAGAGCTTGCGTCTCCATGTCTGCAGCTTCATGCGGTTCTCCGCTCGCCATGCCGAGTCGCTCATTTCGGCCTTCCTCGCCTTGCGAGTCATCTGCTCGCGCGCCTTCTGCTTCTGCCTCGCCTGCTCCTCAGCCAGCCGGGTGGCCTCCTCGCTGAAGACAGGCCTCAGCCCATTCTTCGTCGCCTCGACGGTCGCCTTTCGGCGTGCCTCCGCCGCCTTGGCGGCAGCCTCGCGCGCCGCCTGCTGGGCACGCTCGGCATCGGTCTGCGCCCCTGCCGACAGACAGGCGAGCGCGGCGGCGAGCGCGACGGCGCATCTTCTCATTTTGTACGCGTACATCATATTTTATATCTGTCGATTATACACATCTCCGAGCCCACGAGACGTAGAGGG
>CAMWJL010000120.1 GCA_947174565.1 uncultured Prevotellaceae bacterium
GGGGATGATGGTAAAGTGGGAATGATACATCCTATGACGTTCATGTATATCAAGACATTCGAGGATGTACGAAAGTTTATCCTTGATGAAACGCACATCGACCTGTTTGTAGAGTATGGGCTGAGTAATCTGTTTGGCTCAATTATGGTAGATCCTGCGTTTTACGTTCTTGACATGAGCAAGCAAAACAAAAAGGATTCCATATTCATTTCACTTGACCAATATACAAGGACACCCGAGGAGAAAAATAAAAGGACTTATTGCTTACAGGCTTTGTCTGATTATATAAGTGGACAAGCTAACAAGCATGTTTATACCCTTCCTCAATCGAAGTTGAAGGGTATCAAGTCATATCCTTTTATCTACTGGATTTCTGATGAGTTCAGAGAGAAGTTTGGAAGCGAAGATTTAGATAATACCATTTATATCCGACAAGGAGGAGCAACTGGTAATAACGAAAGAACGCTAAGATATTTTTGGGAAGTTGATAAGAACAAAATATCCGAAGACTCCAATGTTAAAAAAGAATATGTGTTTTATCCGAAAGGAGGTCCTTTCCGAAAATGGTACGGCAACAATTGGGTAGTTATAGCATATCATAATCCTACTATGTATGACTATCTGAAATCGCATGGCAATTGTTTACCAAGCGAATCGTTTTATCTGCAAGAAGGTGTCACATACTGCAGCAGCGGAAGTAGAGGGTGCTCTTTTAGATATATGCCTTCCAATCAGGTTATTAGCGGTGCCGGACCTGGTATTTATCCTTCTGACAAATTTGATGATATATATTATTATCTGGGGTTCTTGAATTCAACCCTATCAACATATCTTCTTGAATGTTTGAACCCCACGGTTAATGTTACACAAGGTGATATTAAAAGAGTTCCGTTTGCAGTACCTTCCAAAACTCAACAAACGACAATTCACAATTTGTCAAAGCAAAACTCTAATTTAAGAGAAAAGCTTTGTCATTACTCTATTATAGAACCTCATTATGAGAGCACTCCTTTAAGTGCGAAACTGGATATTAATATTTCTCTTATCTCGTTTTACAATAAGGAGAACGCCCTTCTCACTCAAATCCTCCTCAACGAGTCTATCATCAACAAGACTGTTTTTGAGGTCTATGAGTTGAGTGAGCATGACAAGCAGATGGTACTTGACAAGGAAGGCATTCCTGTTGGCGATCTGCCTGTGAGTCATGAGGCAAAGGTTGCCTATAAGCAGTGGTTGACCAAAGAAAGCGAGTTCAAGCCAACGAGTGATGTACTGGAACATTTGGAGAACTTGGATGAGCGTGATGACCTGCCAAAGATTACCGACTTCGAAACCCTTTACCAGAACAACAACGAATGGGAGGAGTTCTGCATCAAACGCAATGTGAACCCCGTGGAAGCATGGTGGCAATTTAAGAAGGCCAATGTGCTGCCACCTCAGCGTACACAGGTGTTAGCCTTTGAGCTGATAACCGATGTTATCCGTACCGTGCTGGCTAAGGATGATGACGGCATCATCCCATTAGGTGACCGTCTCGGCGAGGAACGCCTTGCTATCCGCATAGAAAAGGAAATGATAGAGCGTGGCTATAGTGTTGCACAGTTCTCCCAGGTGTGTCAATTGTTAGGTTGCGGCTTGGAGAAATATCTGCAAGAGCGATTCTTCCAGCAACTCAGCGACCACCTGAACCTCTTTATGTATCTGCCAAAGACTCCGTTCATCTGGCACCTCAGCAGTGGGTCACATCACGCCATAGAACTTTACATCAGCATCTATAAGTGGAGCCGCGATGCCCTGTATCGTGTCCGATCTATCTATGCTGCCAATCGTGAGGCTGCCCTTCGTGACCGTCTCAACTCCCTTGATACCAGCAACACTGAGGGGCGCATGGAAGCACAAGAGCTTCGTGCCACGCTGACAGAGTTGCAAGAGTTCTGCCAGAAAGTGGATGATCTTCTCGCTACCGGCTATGACCCGAAACTCGATGACGGTGTTGGCAAGAATATTGCCCCACTACAGAAACGCAAGATGCTCAGCTATGAAGTGCTCAATGCTGGACAGCTGAAGAAATATTTGAATGCAGATTGGTAAAAGAAGTATTCAGTTTCAATGAATTGTAAAAAACAAAACGACTATGAGTAAGATAGAACAGTTATATGCAGAATGGCAAAGCTTGCAACCGCTGAAAGATGAATATCAGCAGAGGCTTAACCGTAAGTTTATGTTGGAGTTTAACTACAACAGCAATCATTTGGAAGGCAATACGCTTACCTATGGTCAGACGGAGCTGTTATTATTGTTTGGGAAGGTAACCGAAGCTGCCAACATGAAAGATCTGGAAGATATGAAAGCCAGCAATGTGGGGCTGAATATGATGAAGGAGCAGGCTCTTTCTGAATATCCATTGACAGAGACATTCATCCGACAGCTACATAAAACCCTCCTTCGAGAGGACTATACTGTATATCGCCAACTGCCAGGAGGACAACAAACATCATACGTTGTTCATGCAGGAGTTTATAAAACTCGTCCAAACAGTGTTAGAACCATCACAGGAGAACTCTTTGAATATGCCTCGCCAGAAGAAACCCCAGCTTTGATGACTGATTTGATAAGTTGGTATCATGAAGCAGAGGAGTCTGGCCAATATTCACTTGCTGAGCTATGTGCATTATTCCATTATCGTTATATACGCATCCATCCGTTTGAAGACGGTAATGGGCGTATTGCCCGTCTGATGATGAACTTTATTCTGTTGCGACATAACTATCCGATGATAGTTGTGAAGAGCGCTGATAAAGAAAACTATTTAAGGGCTTTGAGCCAGTGTGATGGTTTTACAGGAACTGCCCCTTCTGCTGGTGCACATGCTGAAATAAAAGATATTCAGCCTTTTGTCGCGTATATCGAAAACTGTATGGAGAGGGCACTCAATACCTGTATCAAGGCAGCAAAAGGTTTGAGTATCGAAGAAGATGATGATTTCGCCAAAGCATTGAAAATTCTGGAACGTCAGAAAAGACAAGATGTTGCTGCAGAACAATCGAGAATCAAATTCAGTATGGATGAGGTTTGGAACGTACTGGAATTTGTGTTTTTCCCTATAGCCAATGAGTTTAATAAGACTATAGACCAAACGGCAAATGTTTTTAGATTCTGCCAGACACAATCATTTTGCCAAATCTCAAAAACAAAGGATTGGATTGGCGGACTGGGACTTGGAAAAGTTTGCAGAGATACAACAAATTCTCAGATTATTGATTTCGTGAGAAATGCAAAATCTATGTGGTATTATTGCGAACTAATGAATCCAAGGCATCCTCGTGCTGTAAATTTCGAGATAAAGAAACAATTCTACATCACATTCTTTGATGACCACTATTTTGTGGATGGTATTCTGAATAAGGATTTCCCATACGGCAAATATCCGTCAGAGGCGGAGAAACAAGAAATTATATCACAGTTCAAGGAAGACATTCTAAAAGAACTGCAAGATAAACTGTAATCAAATAATTCTATGATAGGAATTTGGTTTAAAGAAGACATAGAGCGCATATTGGCTGAGCATCGCTACGTGGTGTTGACAGATGCCAATGGCGAGGGTGAGTTCCTGCTAAAGTATCTTTCAGAAGACATCAAGCAGCTACCCATCAGCAATGAGTACAGCGAGATAGAGGCGAAATATCTTGCTGAGTCGAAATATGCGGACAGCCCTTTGCTCTTCTATGTCAGGAAGAAAGCGGTACAATTGACTTTCTTGCAGGAATACGTACAAACAGGAGGATTATTGGTGCTTGACGATATGGAGGCATATATCAAGCAGAAACTGTTTGAAGCCACAGGCAAGAATACCCATCTGACCAAAGACCAATTTCTACTTGCCGCAAAACTTAGTGAGGGCAAGAATAAGAACTGGTGGCAGTCGGTAGCTGATGGTATTACTGAGCCGCTGCGATTGGAGGACTGGCTGCTTGACTTCCTTCATGCACCTGCCGCAACTCGTCAGAAAATGGATGAGACGGTGTGGAATGTGTTCAGAAGTGAAGTGTATCGCCTTATCAATAAACCTCAAACGGAACAGCCAGCCGAAGCGATGGCACAGGAGACAATAGACGTCATCTTGCAGTCGTTGGCAGACAATTCGATTGAGGGACTTCTGTTGGATGTCTATTACCAATGGGCTGACAGTACGGAGAAAATTGATACCTTGCGTAAGTATGCAGACAATTATGCACTTCCAGCAGACATTAATCCGCTAAAGGCTCATCCTAACCATCCTTTTGCAACACTTGATCGCCAGTTGATGCTGATACTTAGCAATGCTATGAAGATGCATCAGGACACGACGGAGTTGACCAAATTCCTTAAGCAACGCACACAAGACAGAAAAGCAAAAGCGTTCAAGCCTCAGTGGTTGCAGAGTGTTTGGCTCCTTTGCACATTTAAGGTGGAAGGCCTTGGTGCTATCTCCACCTACCAAGATATCGCAACATATTATAGACAGCATTTTGCTGCCCTCGATACTGCCATGCGCCGTATCTATACAGATTGGCTTAATGAGCCAGCCATCTTGCGTCCGCTACAAGAACACTATACCATCTTGAATAATGAACTGCTGACATGCTGGTTCGACATAAAAGAAAATTATATCTCAACACAGAAGGATATTGTGGTTAATGCTCTTGCTGGTGATAAACGTACTGCGGTAATCGTTTGTGACGGATTGCGCCTAGAAATTGCGGAAGCCGTTGTCAACGCCATTACCGATAAGAATGTGAAAATAGATAGGAAAACTGCTCTGTCGGTTCTGCCCTCTGTGACTGAGAACGGCATGAGTGCCTTGTTCGGATGTAACGAGCCTACAATGAATGCCCAATCTAGATTCAATACATTGAAGTCGATTTATGATGATGTGGTCATCATGCCGCTGAATATGTTGAATGACGGTGTTACTGCTCAGCGTCTGGTGCTCAACTATGGAGATATAGACGAAGTAGGTGAGAAAAAACAGATGGGTGCACTAAAGGACATTACGAACTACGAGCCTGAACTGAGAGAGAAGATTGCCCATCTGTTCCGACTTGGATATAACAGGATAGTACTTACTACTGATCATGGCTTTGTTCTTACAGGTCTTTTGGACGAAGCAGACAAAGAACCACGTCCAGAAGGTAACATCCAGAAAATCGAAGAGCGCTATGTGTTGACAGAAGAGCCTCTGAATGCTGCAAACCTGATTGAGAGGGGTGGTAGCTACTTCAATAGTAACTTTCAGTATTATGCCAAGACAGATAAGCCATTTAAGACAACAGGCAGGTATGGCTATTCTCATGGCGGCTTCACGCCGCAGGAATGTATTATTCCCGCCTATGAGTTGAATATTGAGACTAACAACATGGCTTTGGGAGTGATGATTTCCAACAAGATGGAACTGAAAGCTGTGACAGGAAACTATTTTACGGTGAAATTGCTTGCTGAGGGTTGTGAGTCAGATCTTTTCCGCAATGAGCGCAAGGTCAAACTTTTGTTGTTTGCAGGAAACAAAATGGTATCTGGCAATCAGATTTACTCGATGAAGCCAGGTGAGACCATCCATGCCGAGTTTGAAATGACACAGGGCATAGATAAAGTGGTTCTCGTGGATAAAGAAACCTCAGTACAAATAGATAGTTGTAGTATCATAAAATCGGCATCAAGAGACCTTGATGACCTTTTGTAATGATTAACGTATAAAAAATATGATAGAGCTTGATTCTAAATTGTTAGACCAGTTCAAGGGGTATGTAGTCCGTAAGGATGTGGTACGATCTGTTAAAGGCGGTGCCAACGTACCTGTCTTTGTGTTGGAATATCTTCTTGCTAATTCGTGCAGTACGGATGACGAAGAAAAGATTCAGGAAGGTATTGAGAATGTGAAACGTGTGTTGCGTGATCACTATGTGAATCCAGACGAAGCGACTCTTGTTCAGGTAAAGATACGAGAACAAGGAACCTATAAAATCATAGATAAGATAAGTGTTCGCCTTGACCCGTCCAAAGACAAGTATTGGGCTGAGTTGTCAAATCTGGCTATTCGCGATGCCAATATCTCGGAAGAGATTATCAGTCAACATGAAAAGATGATGACTGGTGGAATATGGGCAATCATTGACATGGATTATGATTCAACCCAGATGATAGGGAAAAAGATATATCCCTTTGTCGTCAGCAAGGTACGCCCCATCCAGCTCTCCAGTTTTGAAGAGGAGCGTATTGCAAGAGCTCGTAGCTTGTTCAACAACGAGGAATGGCTTGACATACTGCTCCGTAGTGGAGGCTACGAACCTGAATCAGAAGGTATGACAGACCGAATGAAAATGCTATTGCTTTCACGCTTTATACCTTTGGTAGAGTCGAATTTCAATATGGCAGAACTTGGTCCACGTTCTTCGGGAAAATCTTTCGTTTTCAAAGAGCTTTCACCATATTCTATGCTCGTCAGCGGTGGCCAGGGAACAGCTGCATCCCTGTTTGTCAACAATTCCAGTGGTCAGATTGGAGCCGTTGGCAGATGGGATGCCATTTGCTTTGACGAGTCAACAGATGAATTGTTCAAAGATAAAGAGGTAGTTCCTCTGATGAAGGATTACATGGAAAGCGGTAGCTTCTCCAGAGCAGGCAAAGCAGGAGAGAAAGCGGCAAATGCTTCCATCATCCTGAATGGCAATATCAATCAGCCTGTTGAGACAGTCTTACAGACATCACATCTATTCTCCCCATTCTCGGATAAAATATGTAACGATACCGCCTTCTTGGATCGTATCGGTTTCTTCCTCCCTGGCTGGGAGGTGATGAAGTTTGCTCCCTCAAACTTCACTAATCATTTCGGCTTTAGTACAGATTTCTTTAGTGAGTTCCTACATTCTCAGCGGAAGATGACCTATACAGATGCTATTGACAAGTATTTTACACTTGGAGCACAGATGAAGCAGCGCGACACGAAGCCGGTGCGCAAGACAGTTTCAGGATTGATTAAACTGATGCATCCAGATGGAAACTTTACCAAAGAGGATGTGCGTAAGTATCTGGTTTGGGCTATAGAAATGCGTCGTCGTGTGAAAGTGCAATTGAAGCGTATCGGCGGTATGGAGTTCTGGGACACTAATTTCTCCTATATAGATATAGAAACACAAGAAGAGTTTTTCGTGTCTGTTCCAGAGGAGCGTGGCACCAATCTAATTGAAGATGCTCCACTTCAGCCAGGCACCTGCTATACGGCTACAAGCGATGGTGATAAGGTATCTCTCGTAAAAATCGAGGTAATTACTATGCCAGGTAACGGCAAACTTACGGTGACTGGCAGTAGCTCAACAGAAGCTAAGGAGGATATCAAAAATACATATAACTATATACGTGCCAATGAAAGGGCTATACTGTCCCAACAACATTCTTTGATGCATCTTGATGTAACAGTTCAAGTGACCGTCTTGTTGGGGATAGGTGTTCACAAAGGTATTGGCGGTGCTGTTTTCGCAGCCATCGTATCATCGGTCTTTGGGCGAAACCTGAAATCAGGTCTTGGCGTCATCGGTAATATTAGTATTGGTGGCGCTATTGAACGTGCTCTGAATTTCAACGACCGTGTATCAATGCTATCCGAAAACGGTGCAAAGGATGTGCT
>CAMWJL010000121.1 GCA_947174565.1 uncultured Prevotellaceae bacterium
GCCGCCATCTGCGCCACGCGCGAATAGAGGATCTTAGGCGATTCGCCTCTCTGCAAGATGTCGCTCAGAATCAACGTCCTCCGCTGCTTCCTCGTCTCAGGACGGCGGCACATGAAGTCCAGCGCAATGTCCAGCGACTGCACATCCGAGTTGTACGAGTCGTTTATCAGCGTGCAACCATTCTTTCCAGCCTTCACTTCCAAGCGCATGGCGACAGGCTCTAACTTGCTCATGCGCTCACACAGCGTCGCCATATCCACCGCCATGCCCAAGGCAAGGATGGTGGAGAAGCAGGTGATGGAGTTCTCGATGGAGGCATCGTCGATGAACGGAATCGTGTATTGCCCCGCACATCCCTCATGCTCAAAGTGGATGATGGCACAATCGTTCTCCTTCTCCACGTTCCGCACCTTCAACCTCACCTGCTCCACACACTTTGGCAGTGCCTCTGCCGAGCGCAACACCGTCACATTCTCCGTGTTCAACACCACCTTCTGACAGTGCTGAAACAGCTGCATCTTCTCCGCACACTTGATGTCGTAGCTCATGAAGTTCTCCTGATGTGCCGCCCCCAAATTGGTCATCACACCGATGGTAGGCTTGACAATCCGTTCCAACTTGACCATCTCGCCCGGCTGCGAAATGCCTGCCTCGATGATGGCTACATCATTGTGAGGGCTGAGCAGCCACACACTCAGCGGCACACCCACTTGGCTGTTGTAGCTGCGAGGCGAACGGCACACATTGAAGTCGGGCGACAGCAGCTGATACAGCCACTCCTTCACCGTCGTCTTACCGTTCGACCCCGTTATGCCTATCACGGGGATATCGAGCCGACTGCGATGATAAGCCGCCAAATCCTGCAAGGCCTGCAACGGTGACTTCACCACCAAAAAATTGCAGCCCTCTAACTCCCTCGCTCCTAACGAGGAGACGGGGAGAGGACCATCCCCCACCACAAAGTTCCTCACGCCGCGCCTGTACAGTTCCTCCACATACCGATGTCCATCGTTCTTCCCCGTCTTCAAGGCAAAAAACAACGTCTCCTCGGGGAAACACAAGCTACGGCTATCAATCAGCAGCCAGTTAATCGTGGCCGCCTCTGCCCCTCTTCTCTGTGCGCCAATCACTTGCGCAATCTCATCAATCGTGTACATATTCTTCTTTCTTTAACTATCCACTATCGTCCTGTGCTGCCGACGCGCCCACTCCTTCGTAGCCTTCGCCACCGCATCCTTGGTCCTGTTGTCCATATAGGTGTCTTGAAACCGCCGCCAAATGTACTCCACCGCCTGAGCCGACGGGTGAATCATGTCGTCGGCATAGAAGCGGTAGTCGCGCAGTTCGTCCATCATGATTTCATAAGAAGGGAAGTAACTTCGTTGCCCCTTAGAGCAGTCGCCACGGCTCACGCCATCCGCTCCCACCATCGCGTCAACAGCTTGCAGCAGAATGCCCTTCGACACCTGGTTCGCATGATAGCCATCGCGCTTATGGCGGATGGGGCTGACGGTGAAGATGACCTTCAAGCGTGGATTCACACTCTCCAACAGCTGCAAGAGCATCTGCCACTGGTCAACAATGTCGTAAGCACTCATCCGCTCCCTCACGAACAGGCTGTCGGGCTGCTTGTGGCAGTTGCTCACCAGCATGCCACTCTCCTTCAGGCGGTAGATGACGGCAGTGCCCAACGTGACAATCAGCACATCAGCCTCGCGCAGGAAGTCCGCCACACGATGCGTCGTGCTGTTGATTCGCTCCACGAGCGTGGCCACATCGGCAGAGGAAAAACAGCTGTGGTGCATCCACGAATGCCACACCCCATCCACACCCTCAAAAACGATGTCCCCGACATCGGCGAGTCGATGTCCCCGACTCCGACCGACCGATGTCCCCGACTCCGATTTAGAGGTCCTGAAACCGCCCCACTTCGCAGCCAAGGGAATCGCCACCTCCTTCTCGCTCACACTCCTCAACAAGCTCACCGCAATGCTGGCAGGATTGTACAGCGTGCCGAAAGGGTTCACCATCGCCTCAAAACCTCCCCTCCTCAACTTCTCCCCCACCGCATCGGCAAAGCACGAACCGACCAGCAGCACCTTAGCCCCAGCCTCCATCTTCCACTCCGACACCGGAATGTCTATACGTGTCATCAGTTCCATTTCAGATACAAAGGTACTGGAAAAAATCCGTTTAATAACAAAAGCTGGCAGAAAAACTTCACCGCATTTCCGCATAGCTAAATTCGCCCTGTGCGACAAAGCGCGCCTGTGTGACACCGAGTGATTACTTTTTCAGCCCTCCTCTTCCCAAAGCGTCTCCAATCCTGCTACATGTTACAAAATGACTACAAAACAGGAAACAACGATTCACGAAAAAGTCCCTACTTTGCAAACAATTCGTGCGTGCTCACTTATTCCAAATGCACACAGCAGTCCTATGGTTTGGGGGACAAAAAGAATAAGTGACCCACGCACTTTTGTATCGAAAAAAGACCCGACAGAATGGTTCACATCGGCAAGGAAATACGCAAACAAGTAGAGGAGCAAGGCAAGACATCCGTTTGGCTTGCAAGGGAACTGGGTTGCCACAGGACCAACCTCTACAAAATCTACGACAAATCCAGCATCGACACCAGCGTGTTATCACGAATTTGCCGCATTCTCCACTTCGACTTTTTCAAACTATTTTCCGAGGATATGTAGCCAATGAATCAACATGTATCTTTATCGGCTACAAAAAAAAGCATAACATCGGAAGAAGTGCCATACCTTTGCACCCAAAATTCGATGAATTTGTGGTAATGCTGTGCGTACAGCCGAATGTAAAAGCAGGAGGACAACAACTGAAGCGGTAGCAGTACTGCCGCACAGTTGAACGAGATAGCAAACAATTATTCATATTTTATTAACTAAATTTTTTTCAGCATGAAAAGAAAGTTTATTAGCGTGTTTCTGTTAAGTGCCCTTATGGTGGCATCGACAGGTACGTTTGTTTCTTGTAATGACTATGATGACGACATCTCCGAGCTGCGTGATGCCATCACAGCCAACAAGAGCGAACTCGCAACTTCCATTGACGAGAAGTTGGAAACTGCAAACAGTCAATTAACCAGTTTGAAAAACCAAGCTGATGCCCTTGACGAGGCCTACAAACTCGCCGACAATGTTCTTCAGGGAACCCTTCAAGACGCCATCAACCAATCTCAGGGAACTCTCCAAGAAGGCATCGGTCAGGCCGAAAGCAAAGCCAAGGCTTACGCTGACATTCAGGCAGCCGAGGCAGAGAAGGCAGCTGTTGAGGCAGCTCGCAAGATGGTAGATGAGGCCGTTAGCAGCCTCGAAGCATCCATCAAGGCTGCTAACGAAAAGATTGCCGCACAGGGCAATAGCATCGAGGCACTCATTGCAGCCGACGGTGAACTGAGCAAGGGCATCGCAAGCGCACAAGCACGCGCTGACGAGGCATACGACTTGGCTGACCGAGCTAACAAGCTCGCTGCCAGCGTAGATGCCAAGGCTGACGCCAATGCAGAGAACGTGAAGAAACTCCAAGACGCACTTGGCACGCTGACCACCAACCTTGCCGACGTGCAGAAGAGCCTCGACGAAAAGACTGACCTCATCAACGGCAAAGTGAGCGATTTGGCTGACAAGGCTGAGAAGCAGGCTGCATCCATCAGCTCACTCGAAACTCAGCTGAACAGCTTGCGTGAGTCTAACGACGCTGCCATCAAGGCTCTTCAGAACAAGGATGCGGAGTTGCTCAAGCTGATTGAGGACAACAACAACGCCATCAAGGAGCAACTCAACAACGAGGTGAAGGACTTGAAGACTCAGGCAGAGGAGAACCTCAAGACTGCCAAGGCTTACACTGATGCCGAGATACTGACTGTCTCCAACAACATCAACGCCATCAAGGGAGACATCGACGGCATCAATGTGACCATCGCTGATATGCAGGAAGCCTACAAGAAGGCAGACAAGGAACTCGCTGGCAAGATTGACGAGCTGAAGAGCGATATCGAAGAGCAGCTTGCCACGCTGAAAGCCAATCAGACGGAAGCAGACAAGGCTCAAGACCAGAAGATTAAAGACCTGGAAGAGCAGCTCGCCAAGCTGAAAGCTGACCAAACGGTAACAGATGAGGCTCAAGACCAAAAGATTAAAGATTTGGAAGAGCAAATCGCTACCCAAAAAGGTGACCTAACGGAAGCAGGCAAGAAGATTCATGATCTTGAGGAGTTGCTGAACTCTATCAAAGACGGTGACCTCGAGGCATTCGCCGAGAAGGTAAAAGGCATGGATGAGGACATCGCTGACCTGCAAGGGGAGGTTAAGAAGATTAACGACAACATCACATACCTCGGCAAGAGACTGAAGAGCCTCGTGTTCGCTCCTACCACATACGTTGATGGTATCGAGTGCATACAGTTCGCTACACTGAACTACTACAACTGGGGTACAAATTGGGAAAGAGATACACCAGAGGAAATTGCAGCCAACTATGTTGTGATTGACGACGCAGCTCATGCTGAGGAATATCTCGTAAACCCAAAGAATGTGCTGAAAGCCGACATCAAGGCATTGTCATTCATCTCTAACCAAGCTACCAACACGACGCGTGCTGTCAGCGAGGGAGCACCTATCTCTATCGCTAATTGGGATGTAGCCAAGGGCGTTATGAAGCTGGATATTCAAAAGAATGTGACTTCATCGTTCGGCACAAACAGAGACAAGTTCACTATCGTGGCACTCAAAGCTACTTTGGATGACAAGTTCCTGACAGAAGAAGAGATAAAGAATGGTGAGAAGGCTGAAGTTTATTCAGATTGGGCTCGCCTGTATGAGACATCTGTAAGACCTTACATCCACAACAAGCTGGCAAAGGATAACTCAGGAAAACTGATTGAGTGGAACGTTACATCTCATTTCTGGAACTACTCTGACGTTTATAACGGGAAGACCAAGGCAACGGAATTGCCAAGCCAATTCAATAATTTGCACATTGCTGACGAAGTTTATTACAAAAACGAAGTTGACCTGCTCGACTATGTAGAGGTTTGCGATAAACAAGGAAAAATCTATGACGCAGACGCATACGGTCTTGGGTTCGTTTTCAATGTAATGGATTACAAACTGAAGAACGAATACATGACAAATGATGATACGAATCAAAAGCACTTTGCAAAATTGATTGACGGTCACAAATTGGTATCAACTGCACGAGACAACGAGACCATGGAGAATCGTGACGCCATTGGTCGTCAGCCAATGATTCAGGCCGTGTTGATGGATACCAAGAACAAGAAGGTTGTGGATGTACGTTACTTCAAGATTAAGTGGATTGACAAAATCGACATCAAGGAATACGGAGAGCTTTATTCAAATACCACACCTTATGTATGCAGTGAAGATGTTAGTCAGACAATTCTCGAGAAGGCTGTTAATGGTATTTATACAGAGTGTGATATGTCTCGTGACGAGTTCCACAGAACGTATAGCTTGAATTCCACTTTGTTTGCAAGTCTGGACGAGGCAAAGAAAGAAAATGGAATATCTGATACGAGGCTTGGAAGAATCAATGATATGTACGACTCTTTCCAAGATGGTCAGACCCACAATATCAAATGGACTATCAGCACTGCGACTTACCCTGCTACTACGGATGAATATAAAGCTGGTCAGAAAGAAATTGAGGCTTGGGGCTATTTCTACGATAATATTAATCCCAAGAACAGAATCGTATTCAGCGTTAAGTTGACTATGCCTATTACGAAGTTGGCTTATACTGCTGGTAAGGATGCTACGATGTGGAAAGATGATGCTCGTTTCATCAATCCTCAGCTTGACACTGATGGAACTTACGGCATTCCTGCTTATGCTACGACCCAATTTGTAGGTGACTTCCTCAAAGGTTACATTAAGAATGGTCAGACTCCATCCACTCTCGAAGACCTTGTAAACAATGCTGACGAGGCAAGAATCGTATTCGATGAAACTAAGCTCAACACGCTTCCTGGTACGAAAAAGTGGACAATCTCTTCAGATGGTCAGATTCTCTCCTACGATGGTGTTAAGGCTGCTATCATCAACGGCACAGACATCCAGCTTTACGAAAGCAATGACGGTCAGGAAGGCAGCGAGCCATCAGAAGGTGCTAAACTGCTTGTCGGCAAGAGCGCTCCTGTCAAGTTGGTTGACTTCTATTGCAACTGGATGGAGAATATTGACAGCTACAATGTGAACTTCATCGCACCTCTTGCTATCGAGATTAGCAACAGCGCACTTGAGGTTAAGGACATTACAGCTGGTGGCGGTAGCTCTGCTTCATTGGCAAGCACCATCGAGGTCAAGGAAGTATATACAACCAACAAGCGTGTAGTTTGGAACAACAAACCAGCACCTAACACTATTGTTAATGACCGCCTGATGGGTTGGTATGGATTTGAAGTTCCTGAATACTCTACAGCTGATGCCAAGACCAACATCCAGACGAACGGTTCTATCAGTGGCGCATGCACTACTTCGTTGAATTCGATTAAGAATGCTGACGGCACGAGAAAGTATGACGTCGAGATAAAAGACCCTAATAGTCCAAACGCCAAGGTTGTGTTCTACAACTTGTCAGGTAATGCCATCGGTCAGGAGTTCAAGATTGAGATTCCGGTGAAGGTACACACTAAGTGGCAGGACATGAGCAGTTCGATTGTAGTGACTGTTAAGCCTAACATCTAATTAAGGTAGAAAGTTTTTTCATGCAGGAGAAAGGCACTTTTCAAGGTTGAGAGTGTCTTTCTCTCTTCTGCTAAAATTCGTTGCAATGAAGAATTTATTCACGCTTATTGTTGTTGTTGCGACAATCACCGCTTGTCTCGGTTCGTGCTCGGGAGGTCCATCAGAGGCCAAAGAGGCGACCGATACGACACCGACATTTGTCAAAGCCGACACGATGGAGGTGCTGGGTCTTGTTGAGCAATACCTGAATCATGTCAAGAACAATGAGTATGACGCTGCGTTGGCAATGCTCAATGTGATAGAGAATGACAGCGTAAAGCCGCTTGACGAGAAGACGAAGGCAAGCATCAGGATGCAGCAGCAGGTCTTCCCCGTGCTTGATTATCAAGTGGAAGAGATGGAATTTGTCCATGAGCACTCGGTGCGTGTCACCTATGCCATTGAATTCTTCAAAAAGGAACCAGGCAGCAACATGCCGAACACGATGCGCCTGTCTTTCGCACCGCAGAGAATCAATGCCACTTGGTATCTTGAGCTGCTTGACAGGTAGTGAATTGCTCTAAACAACAATCGCATATCAGTAGGTTTTTTAATAGTTTTTGAAGGTGGAGGCTGTGTCGTAATTCGTTTTTACGACACAGCCTCCTTATTTCTTTGCCTGCCATCTAACGGGGTTTGCACTCGCCATCCTGTTCGTGTTTCCATGCCCCCAGTGCTACACAGCAAGTGCATTATTCAGTAAAAAACGACGAAATGATGGGGGGGGTAAAATTGCCCCCGTTTATGTGTGGAGTTTTATATAGATTTGATTATCTTTGTGCCGCATAATCCTTCCCTCGAAACCCCTCCGAAATCGATGTCCCCGACATCGACCAATCGGAGTCCCCGACATCGGTCGGTCGGAGTCGG